>JBKJTI010000200.1:0-10537 GCA_046590425.1 Cypionkella sp.
GCGCCCCCATGCAGGGACGTCGAAACTATCCGGTTTTGGCCGGTTCACAAGCATTTTCGGGACTTTGCGGTTGATTCCGCAGGCCGTCAAGCCTGCGACCCCGGTTTACGTCTGCAACTGACGCCGCAACAGTTGCAGATCGTCGGAAAGCTGCGAATCGGTGGTCATCAGTTCTTCGATTTTGCGCACACCGTGCATGATCGTGGTGTGATCGCGGCCACCAAAGCGGCGGCCAATTTCGGGCAGGCTGCGCGAGGTCAGTTGCTTGGCGAAATACATCGCCACCTGACGCGGCCGGGCAATGTTGCGCAGGCGTTTCGGGCCGATCATATCCGACAGGCGGATGTTGTAATGCTCGGCGACTTTGCGTTGGATTTCTTCGATGGTCAGCTTGCGATCCGAGGCGCGCAGGATGTCGGCGAGGCAATCTTGCGCCAGTTCCAGCGTGATTTCGCGGCCTACGAGGCTGGCGAAGGCGAACAGGCGGGTCAAAGCGCCTTCCAGCACGCGGACGTTGGTGGTGATGCGGTGGGCGAGGAATTCGAGAACCCCGGTCGAGATCGCCAAGCCCTTGTATTGCTGGCGGTAATACTCGGCCTTTTGTTGCAGGATGCCAAGGCGGAGTTCATAATCGGTGGGGTGCAGATCGACGACCAAGCCGCATTGCAGGCGGGATTTGATGCGGTCTTCCAGATCCTTGATCTCGCCCGGCGCGCGGTCGGCGGAAATCACGATCTGTTTGTTCTGGTCAATCAAGGCGTTGAAGGTGTGGAAGAATTCTTCCTGAGTGCTGTCTTTGCCCGCGATAAACTGCACATCATCGACCATCAATACGTCAACTGAGCGGAACAGTTCCTTGAAATCCATGATCTGCTTGTCGCGCAGGGCTTGTACGAAGCGGTACATGAATTGCTCGGCCGAGAGATAGAGCACGCGCAGATGCGGCTGACGCGACTGCAATTCATGCGCAATCGCGTGCATCAGGTGGGTTTTGCCCAAGCCGACGCCACCATAAAGGAACAAAGGGTTGAAAGTGACCGGGCCCCCTTCGGCGACGCGACGGGCTGCGGCATGGGCGAGTTCATTGGGCTTGCCGACAACAAAGCTGTCGAAGGTAAACCGGGTGTCTAAGGTGGCCCCCGGCAAGTCTTCATCCGTGCGGGCGCGGCTGGATTTGGCAGCGCGGGCGGATTTGGCGGCGGCGAGCGGGGCTGCTGGCGCGTTGGCGGCCTGCGCCATTGGTACAAAGAATTCGGTGCGGCCTGCAGCGTGACCTTCGGCGTTCAACAGGCCAAGGATATGATCGGAATAGTTGCGCGAGACCCAGTCGCCGAAAAACGTCGTCGGCACTTCAAAACGTGCGACGCCATCGGTCAGACCGGCCCAGCGCAGAGGCTCGATCCAGCTGGTGAAATTGTTCTTGCCGATCCGCTTTGCCAGCGTCTCGCGTACCCTGCCCCAGGCCTCTTGCGTCATTCTCTCGTCTTCCCCAAGCGCCTTTCGGAAACCCGATGGCGCTTTCTAGTTGTCCCACGTTCCCACGCGGTTCAGCACGACTGTTTCCACCAGTAAAACACTCAGTCCAGGCAGGTGGAACCACCACGCCTGCTTGAGTGTCCCTGCCCGGTGGCGGGGACATAATTGTAACAAACGCTGCCGGGTGACCCGGTGGCGGTGTTTGATGTCTCTGTTGGCCGAATCTCGGCGCAAGCAGTGTAACATTCGGACGGCAAAGGATAATTTCAGGTTATTATACGCTTGGCTTGGCAGCTGCGCCCCTGATTTTTTTACTTTGACGGCGTCATGTCCCCCAGACGAAGTGAATCGCTTGGGCAAGTTAGCAAGCCGCTGCGGGGAGCTGCAACCGATCTTGTCGCTTGACAGGAGTTTGCTTTCGCGAATCCCCCGGAGCTTGCAAATCGGCAACGCTGGCGGCGGAAAGCTGCGAAAATCTGCTGTCGGAATCAGCAAGCTGCTTGCGTTTTTGGAAATCAGGACAGCGAGGATGACCGATTCTGCCGTGGGTTCGTGGCAGGGTTTCTGTGCGGAAATGCGATAGGGCGCGGCCTTTCGGCGCGCGCCCTGTCATGACGTATGGTCAGCTTGGCTTGGCAGCAGATCGACTTAGGCTGCAGGGGTCGCCAGCGCTTTGACGCGCGAGGCCAGACGCGAGATTTTGCGCGACACGGTGTTTTTGTGCATGACACCTTTGGAGACGCCACGCGCCAGTTCAGGCTGTGCGTTCTTCAGCGCCAGAGCGGCGGCGTCTTGGTTGCCGGAAGCCAATGCTTCTTCGACTTTGCGCAGGAAGGTGCGGATGCGCGAGCGGCGGGCTTTGTTGATGTCTTGACGGGCATCGGCCTGACGTGCGCGTTTTTTGGACTGGGCAGTGTTTGCCATTGGTATGGTATCCTTGGGGTCAACTAAATTTTTGTCGCGCAAATGCCCCAAGGCCCCCTCAGATATGAAGGGATGATTCTGCCTAGAGCGGGCTCACACGCATGTATCGCAGGCCTATAGGGTAAAGGGCTGTGAAAGGGAACAGTAAATCTGTTGCGGTGTCGCAGGGCGTTGACCCTAGGGCGGCTGCGGGTGATGCTGGCCACAACAGAAGCCCGCAAAAGCCGAATGGATACCCGATGGACATGACCCGCCCGCCCGCTCATCTGTCTGCGACGGCTTTGGCGATGATCGCAAGCCCGGATATTTTCACCAATCCGCGCCGCACGCAGATGACACGCTCGGTCTATGATGGGGTGCCGATTTTCTTCACCGTCGCGGATCGCAAAGACCGGATTCAGGCGCGCCATGCCAAGGGGCGGTTTTATGAGCCGGAGGAGTTGAAGTTGATCGCGCAGCACTTCCCGCGCGGTGGGGTGTTTTGCGATGCGGGGGCGAATATCGGCAACCATTCGATCTATGCGCTGAAGCTGCTGGGGGCCTCGGTCAGCATCCCGTTTGAGCCTAACCCGGTGGCTTATGAGTTGTTCCTGTCGAATATGATCCTGAATGGGGTGCTGGACCGCGTGAACCTGTCGACGCTGGGCTACGGCTTGTCGGACCGCAGCGATGCGCCGTCGATGAGCCTTGAGGCGCGCGAGAAGAATCTGGGGGCAACGCGGTTGGTGGCCTCGGAGGAGGGGCAGATCAGCATGGTTTCGGGCGATGCGCTGCTGGCGGGCGCACGGATTGATTTTCTGAAGGTGGATGTCGAGGGCATGGAGTTGGAGGTGCTTCGCGGCTTTGAGCAGACCATCGCCGTCGCGCGTCCGCCGATTTTCCTTGAGGTCGATCATAAGAACAGCGAGGCGCTGATGGCTTGGGCGGCGAGCTTAGACTATGGCGTTCTGGTCGAGGGACGGTCGTTCAAGATGAACCGCAACGTGTTGCTGGGGCCTCTGGGCTAAGTGAAAAGGCCGCCACGAGGATTAGCGGCGGCCTTTCCCAAGATCAGGAGAGGATCAGGCGTTTTCTTTGGTCATCAGGGTTTCGGTCGAAGCAAAGAACATCGCCTGACTGACCGAGGAGCGCACCTGTTCCTCGGTATAGGGTTTGTTGATCAGGAAGGCGGGTTCTGGGCGCTCGCCCGTCAGCAGACGTTCAGGGAAGGCGGTGATGAAGATCACCGGGATCTGATCAAAGCCACCGAGGATGTCGTTCACGGCGTCGATGCCAGAAGAGGCGTCAGCGAGATGGATATCTGCCAGGATCAAATCGGGCATATCAGCTTTGGCCAGCGCCACCGCTTCTTTGCGGGTGCGGGCAACGCCAGTGATCTGGTGGCCCATGGCTTCGACGATGCCGATGATGTCCATCGCGATGATGGCTTCATCTTCGATCACCATGACCCGACCGCTGACGGTGCCCGTCATCTCACGTAGTGCCAAGGTGATCAGACCGTGCGCTTCTTCGGCGTCGATCTGCATCACCGCGCCGATGTCATTCAAGCTGAAACCTTCAACGAAATGCAGCAACAGCGCTTCGCGACTGTTGGGCGTCAGATCGGCCATATGCGCTTGGGCTGCGGCGGACAGGCGGCTGTCAGCTTGCGCTACAGGTGCGCTAGAACTGGCCCAAACCATGTGGAACACGTTGAATAGCGCCACTTTCGCATCGCTTGCATCGGCAATCAACGCAGCATCAGCCAGAACCGTTTCCAATGTGGCCACGGCATATTGGTCGCCGCTGGTCTGATTACCAGTCAAAGCCCGCGCATAGCGGCGCAGACTGGGCAAATGCACGGCGATCAGATCGGAAAGATTCGCGCTGGCGTCATTGCTCATTTTTTTACTCCCACATAGACTTTCTTGGGAACCAAACGCATGGCGGCGCGTTTGGTTCCCTGAGTAGGACGGGAATTTGTGAAAATGCATAATCAGGGGTCGAAACCGGAGCAGGATGGTCAAGCAGATCAGATCAAGGCTCAAATCGAAGAAAACCTCAAGCGGGTGTACCAATCGGCTTTGGTCGAGGAGGTGCCGGACCGCTTCAAACTGCTGTTGCAGCAGCTGAAAGAAAAAGAGGCGCAGAAGAACGAGGTGCAGAAATGAACCTTGCTGTGGAGACGGATATTGATCCGCGCGAGCAGTTGGTCGAGCATCTGCGCCCGCTGCGTGCCTTTGCGATCAGCCTGACGCGCAATGTGACGGCGGCGGATGACCTGGTGCAGGAAACCATTCTGAAGGCTTGGGCCAGCATCGACAAATTCCAGCGTGGCAGCAATTTGCAGGCTTGGTTGTTCACCATTCTGCGCAACACCTATTATTCGTCCCTGCGCAAATCCCGTCGTGAGGTCGCTGACCCGGATGGCGCCCATGCTGCGACTCTGAGCGTGAAGCCCGATCATGACGGGCGCATGGCCTTCACCGATTTCCTGCGCGCGTTTGATGCTTTGTCTGATGAACACCGTGAGGTGTTGATTCTGGTCGGGGCCTCGGGGTTTTCCACCGAGGAAGCCGCCGCGATGATGGGTGTGGCGGCCGGTACGGTGAAAAGCCGCGCGTCGCGGGCGCGCAAACGGCTGGGACAACTGTTGGGTCTGGCCGAGGGCGAGGGGATGTTCTCGGGCGTTGATGCGGTCACCGATGCGGTGATTGGCCGGGCTGCGGCCGCGATGGGATGACAGAGCCCACCCCAATACCGCCGGCCTTTGACGCGCGCCCGCCGTTTCACCAACGGCTTGGCGCGCGCTTGGCATTGATGGTCGCCATTGCCATGCTTCCTTTAGGAATGCTTGGCCTTGTGCAGTCGCGGGCGGCCAATGTTGAAGCCGTGCAACGCGCCAATCTCGCGATCATGGACGAAACCCTGCGCGCCGCGACGCCGCAAATCAGGCTAATTCTGGCAGCACAGGTGATGGCTGCGACGTTGGCGAAATCGGTGTCGCTGACCGAGGTCTACGATGACACTCCCCGTTGTCGCGAGGTGATGACGCAAGTCGCGGCTGACGAGCCTGCGCTGTCGCTGGTGGCTTACGTGCCGCTGTCGGGGCAGTTGACCTGCACATCCGTGGGCAGGGATTTTGACATTTCAGAAAGCCCGGGATTTTTGAGAGTCGCAGATTTGCAAAAGCCCGCTTTTACAGTCAGCCGAAAAGGTGCCGTCTCGGGCGTTTCGGTGCTGATCGCTACGCATCCTGTCTATGATGCAAACGATACGCGGGTGGGCTTTATTGCGGTTTCCATGCCGCACACCTCTTTGGGCGAAACTTTCAAGCCGGTCGATTCAGATGCGAACGATCCGCTTGCGCTACTGACATTTGATGCTGATGGCACCGTACTGACCTCATCGGTCGGGTTGGAGGATGCACCGTTAAGCCTGCCCACCGGGACCTCGCTGCAAGAACTGGCACGTGGGGACGCCCGGACTTTTCTGGCAAACTCGGTGGCTGGCGAGGCGCGGATATTCTCGGTCTTGCCGATGGCGGACGGGTTGTTCCTGTTAGGCTCTTGGAGCCGTCCCAGTGGCTTAACGGTGTTTGGCCGAGACATAAGGCCCTATATCGTTCCGTCTTTGATGTGGATTGCCGCAATGGTGGTGGCGATGCTGGGAGCCGAGACTTTGGTGGCGCGGCATATGCGGCATGTCGTGGGGGCGATGACTGCTTTCGCGGGCGGTGACCGCAAGCGGGTGGCGCTTAATCTTGTGAAAAGCCCGGCGGAAATCAAAGAACTGGGTCGGGCCTTCAGCGTTATGACCGAGACAATCCTGCGCGACGAAGCCGAGTTGGAAAACATGCTGCGGCAAAAGGAAATTCTGCTGCGCGAGGTGCATCACCGCACTGGCAACAGCTTGCAATTGATTGCCTCGATCATGCGAATTCACGTTAGGCAGGAGAAATCGGTGGCTGTGCGCAGTATCCTTGAGGGGCTGCATGACCGGGTGATGGCGCTGGCGACGGTGCATACGGGGCTTTATGAGACGGCCGGGCAGAAAGACGTCAAAATGGACGCGCTGTTTTCCGGGGTGATCCGGCAGATCAGCGGCTTGGGTAAGCACATCAGCAAACGGCCGCAGATCGCCACAGATTTCGAGCCGATCCAACTGATCCCCGATCAGGCGGTGCCGCTGGCGCTGCTGTTGACCGAACTGCTGGCGGGGATGCCTGCGAGTGAGGCGCAGGCGGGGCAGGTTGCAGTTTCCCTGCGGCTGCTCGACGGTGAGCAGACGGTGCGGCTGCATATCACAGGTCCGGCGAGTTTGGGTACGGCGGCTTCAAATCAACCGACACCTACCGCGATTGGCACGCAGTTGGTGCGCGGTTTTGCGCAGCAGATCGGGGGGGCGGTCAGTGTCGCCAATACGCCCGAAGTGGTGGATGTGACGGTGGATTTCCCTATCCGTGAAGGCTTTGAGCCTAAGGAGTCGTCGAGCTAGGGCGGGTCAGGTTTGCCACGAATCGGAAATGGTTGCTTCTCTGCTGGGATTGGCGCGTTTTCCGAAAGATCATTTCTGCAAAAACCTGAACCGCTTAAGGGCACACAAGCTTAAGGACAGACAAAAAGAAACGTCGCTGTCTCGCGACAGCGACGCCTTTTCGGGCCTGAAAGGCTCAGCCTACGCTACGAGGAGTTACGCAGGTTGCGGCTTCCGGCCAGAATGTCCATTGCCTCGTTGGCGCGACGACGTTCATGCACAAGCAGACGCCGGGTTTCCTCCAGCAAACGGTCGCGCTCTTGCGCCAGCTTTCGGTCATGCGCCGGACGGCGCAGCAAAGCCGCCGAAACCGCAGCCCCCAGCGCCAAGGCAGCCCCGGTGATGGCAACCGGGTGATCGTTGATCGCCTTGGCGGTCGAGGCACGCAGGGAAAGCTGCGCCTCGTAGGCCGCTTCACGCGCTGCCAGAATACGATCCTGCGCGGCGGTGGAAAGCTGATCCAAGCCTCGCCGCATCGCGTTGCGCACGTCGCGTGCCAGGTCGGCCAGCACGGCACCACGTTGTTTGGCGTATTCCAGACCATCCAAAGCCAGCGCCTCTAGCTTGTGCAGGCTGGCATTGGCTTGCGCGCGCAGCGCTTCGGCTTCTTCGATCCAATCGAAATCATCGTCTTCGATCGGTTGAACCGGGCCACCTTCGTCTTCCCACCGCGACTTGGCTTCATACACCGTGCCACTCAGAGCACTGCCAATGTTGTCGGATTGGGTTGACACCGAGTTGCGGCGCAGAAGGTACCAAGCCAGACCCGCCCCGGCCACCGAGACCAGCACCGGATTTGCGCGCGCGACTTTTCCAAGCGTTTTCGCATGCGCAAGCAGATCGCCCGCCATTCCTTGCATCGTGACGCGGTCGCCAAGAGCGGCAAGCGAGGCTTTCAGCGCCGCGCGATCTTTCTGAAGCTGGCGCTCGATCAGATCGGGTTCAAGATTATCCATTCGCATCAGGCTCTCCTAGTTCGTTGGGCCAGTGTTCAGGCGAGGGGTTCACCCGCGACGGCCACGATTGCGGGTCTGCGATTGCACGAAATGCGCAAAGGCAAAGCCAAGCACAGCAGCACCAGCGGCCACGGTGCCGGGGTGACGGCGGGCATAAGCTTTGGTGCTGGTGAGCAGATCATTGAGCGAGTTTACGTTCAGATGATCCGCTACACCCGCCACGCCGGTCGTCACGGCATCCACCATCCGGCCCGACACCTCACGCGTGCCATCCGCCGCATCATGCAGCGCTCTGGCGAGACGATCACCGCCATCCGCAAGTTTGGATTTGGCCGAGCGGAAGCCCGATTGCGCCGCATCGCTCAGATCATCCAAACGATCTTCGGCAGCAGCAGCAGCCTCGGCGGCCTGTGCTTGCAACTTGAGCGAAGCGGTTTGGCCCATGTCTTTCGCGTCTTCAAAAGCTTCAGCGGCATTGTCGCGCGCCTTGCGACCCATTTGCGCCACTTTTTCAACAGCTTGCTGAACTTGGTCTTCTGCGGCATTTTTTGCGTTCGACATGGAGTCGTTCAGGGAATTCGGGTTCATCATCTGTCCTTTGTCTCATAGCGCGGCCCGGCGTCTGGAGAGGCCCCAGACGATCAAGCAGCAGATCCGGTTTGAAACGTCGACAGCAAGGCAGGCCCTGCCACCGGGATGCGGGCTGGCGTAGGTTTGGGCGCGAAACCCATCGCTGTGCCATCCTTCGCATCTCTGGCAGAACAACGCAGGCGGCTTTGGGTTGGTTCCCGAAAAAATTGGGGCAGATGAAGGTTTCGCGCTTTGGCAATTTTGTCGAACCGCAAAGTCGAACCGCTGAATCGGGTCGCAAAATAACCGGGAACCAAAGCCTGAGGCGCGGGTTTAACATCCATCACAACCAAGGACAGCCACCTCACGCTGTCGGTATATTATAGGAGAAACGCCATGCTGAGCTGGGCCCTGACTTTCCTTGTCATCGCATTGATCGCCGCCGCTTTGGGCTTTGGCGGCATCGCTGGTACCTCTGCCGGTATAGCTAAGATCCTGTTCTTCATCTTCATTGCCCTGTTCGTGATCTCGCTGATCGCGCGGCTTATGAACGGCAAATCTCGACTTTGATCGGTTTGCGAACATTTCCCCAGCCTTCTCTCCCCGGAGGCCACCTCAGACCGCAGGTTCGCCCTGCGGTCTTTTTTAATATTTCAAAATATGTCATTTATGTGTGGGCTGTGTACGCAACTCCGCCACTCGTTGACCCTGCGCCGTGTCAAAAACCAATGCAGGTTAATTGACAGGTGTAGGATTTGTTCCACTTATGCGGCAGGACGGTTAGGTAAAGCGGTTTTATATACAAGGTAGTTTGGTAGTGGATGGGATCGAAACGCCCTCGCAGGTTTGGCCGTCCCAAGGCGATGCGCCGAAGGGGATTTTGGCACGCGTGACCCAGATGACGCTGGCCAATCGCAGCCTGTGGTATGAGATCACGTTCGCCGCAAGTGGGTTTGCGCTGGCTTTGTATATCCGCTTTGTTTGTGACGCTGTGCTGCCGCCCGGTTTTCCGTTTCTGACATTCTTTCCGGCGGTGCTGCTGACCTCTGCGTTCGCTTCGGTGCGGGCCGGGGTGGTGGTGGCAATCGCCAGCGGTTTGGCCGCGCGCTATTTCTTCATCGCGCCCATCGAGACGCTCAGCCTGAATGGGGCGTCTTCGGTGGCGATGGGGTTTTATACTTTGGTTGTGCTGACCGAGGTATTGCTGATCAGTGCTGTGAAGCAGGCGTTGTTGCGGCTGCGGGAAGCGCAGCGGCGCAGTGCTGATCTGGCGACATCACGCGAGCTGATGTTTTCAGAATTGCAGCATCGGGTGTCGAACAATCTGGCGACGGTGGCGGCCCTTTTGCGCCTGCAAGCCGGACAGACAAAGGATACCGAGGCCAAGCAGGTGCTGAAAGTGGCGCAGGTGCGGATTGACACGATCTCGCGGCTGCAGCGGCGGTTGCACTCGCCGAATATCCAATCGGTCGCGGTGGCGGATTTCATTCTGGATATGGCGGCGGATACCATTGATGCGGCGGGGGCGGGGGTGAATGTGGCGCTGAAGTTTCGGCTGAACCCGGTGCAGGTGATGCATGAAAAGGCGATTCCTCTAGGGTTGATCGTCAGCGAACTGTTGATGAACGCGGTCGAACATAGTGCTGGCCCGGATGCCGCTGCGGTGGTGATCACGATTTCCTTGTCGCAACAGCCGCGTGAGGGTGGCGGGCAGTTGGTGACGTTGGATGTCCATGATTCTGGTAAAGGCGTGCCGGATGGCTTTGATGTGGAGACCTCAAAAAGCCTTGGGATCAGCATTGCACGGCAGTTTGCCCTGCAGTTGTCGGGCAAACTGAGCCTGTTCAATGCGCCCGATGGTGGCGCAACTTCGCGGCTGCAATTTGAGAATTAAGGCAGCTTAGTCCGGCTATTCCCTTCTTGCGGTGTTTCCGTGCCATCAACGATGCGCAGTAATACCCCGCATAGAACGCAAGCGCGCCCCGATCCTGCCCGATTTGGCGATCAATAAGGTCACATCTGCCCACTCTGCTCGCTTGGGGAAAACAATGGACCGACTTACTGAAATGGAAGCCTTTGCCACGGTCGTAGACCAA
>JBKJTI010000299.1:0-13405 GCA_046590425.1 Cypionkella sp.
CCCCAAGACGCGTTGCTTGCCGTGATGATCGCAGTTTCTGCCTCGGATGAGAACATGCGCACGGCGGAACTGGTGGCGATCCAGCGCACGGTGAACCATATGCCGGTGTTTGCCAGCTACGACGCCGACCGCATCCGGGTGGTGGCGCAGACGGTGTTTGATCTGTTTGAGGAAGAAGACGGGCTGGAAGCGCTGTTCGGCCTGATCCGCGATGCTTTGCCGGAACGGCTGAATGAAACCGCCTATGCTTTGGCCTGCGACGTCGCCACCGCCGATGGCAGCCTGCGCGAAGTCGAATTGCGGATGCTGGAAGAAGTGCGTGAGGAGTTGAACATCGACCGGTTGCACGCCGCTGCCATCGAATGGGGCGCAAGGGTGCGGCATCTGCGTCCCTGACCCGGAAAAGCACTGATTGCGCTGCATCAAGCTCGCTTGACCTAACGTCATTGGTAAGTGGAATCCAAAATTTAGGGCTGATTGCATTTCATCCCGCATCGCTGATTGACCGATTGCCGTGACTTGGCCAAACTCAACCAATGGGGGAGCCATCATGTTGATATTATCACGCTTTATAGATCGAAGCACCGAGGCAATCGGCAAAGCGGTCGGCTGGTTCATTCTGGCCGCAATTGTGCTGAGTGCCGGCAATGCGGTGGTCCGCAAGCTGTTCAACAGCTCGTCCAACGCGCTGTTGGAGGCGCAATGGTATCTCTATGGCGCGGCGTTTCTGCTGGCGGCGGCCTACACGCTGAAGCAGAACGAACATATCCGCATCGACATTGTCTATGGCGCACTCTCGCGGCGCACCCAGCACTGGATTGACCTGCTGGGTCATCTGTTCTTCCTGATGCCCTTCGCGATCTTGATGGATGTGTATTTCACCTCTTATGTGCTGCAATCCTATCACTCCGGTGAAACCTCTAACAACGCGGGCGGTCTGACCCTGTGGCCCGCCAAGGCCTTGCTGCTGATCGGGATGCTGCTGTTGACCCTGCAAGGCATATCGGAAATCATCAAGAAAATTGCGGTGATGCGCGGCATCATCCCTGATCCCACCCCCTTCGTCTCCAGCCACGAAGCCGCCGCCAATGAGGGCGCGGAACTTGCCGAAAAGCTTGCCGCTATCCAAGCCGAAGCCGATAAAGCCGCCAAGGGGGACCGCACATGATGGAACTGATCGCGCAGAACATGGCGCCGATCATGTTCGTCTCGCTGGTGGTGTTTTTGCTGGCGGGCTATCCGGTGGCGTTTTCATTGGCCGCCAATGGCCTGATGTTCTTCGTCTTTGGCGTGTTTCTGGCCCCAATGTCCGAAGGCACCATCACCCTCGATTGGCCGCTGCTTTATGCCTTGCCTGAACGGTTCTGGGGGGTGATGCAGAACGAAACCTTGCTCGCCATCCCGTTCTTTACCTTCATGGGCATCGTGCTGGAGCGATCCGGCATGGCCGAGGATTTGCTGGAAACCATCGGCCAGTTGTTCGGCCCGGTGCGCGGTGGCCTCGCCTATGCGGTGATCATTGTCGGCGCATTGTTGGCCGCCACCACGGGCGTTGTCGCGGCATCCGTCATTGCTATGGGTTTGATTTCGCTGCCGATCATGCTGCGCTACGGCTATGACCGCAGGCTTGCAAGCGGGGTAATCGCCGCATCGGGCACCTTGGCGCAGATCATTCCGCCTTCGCTGGTGCTGATCATTCTGGCCGACCAGTTGGGTCGCTCGGTGGGCGATATGTATAAGGGCGCGATGATCCCCGGTCTGGTTCTAACTGGGCTGTATATGTCCTATGTCTTTATGGTCAGCATGTTCCGCCCAAACTGGGTCCCGGCGCTGCCGAAAGAGGCGCGCACTTTGGGCAATGGAGTCACCTCGCTGATGGTGTCGCTGCTGATTGCGGGGGTGATGGGTTATCTGATCATCAAAGCCCTGCTGCCGATTTATGGCGAAGGCGCTGATATTATTGGCGCTTCCGTCGCCATCATCGCGATTTATGTTGCAGCGCTGCTGGATCGCGCGCTGAAGATAAACCTGATGTCAAGACTGTGCTCGCAGGTGATCATCGTGCTGATACCGCCGCTGGCACTGATCTTTCTGGTGCTCGGCACGATCTATCTTGGCATCGCCACCCCGACCGAAGGTGGCGCGATGGGTGCGGTGGGCTCGCTGTTCCTTGCAGGCATCAAAGGCCGCCTCAGCCTGACGGTGATCCAGCAAGCCCTCGCTTCGACCACCCGGCTGTCATCCTTCGTGATGTTCATCCTGCTCGGCGCACGGGTGTTTTCGCTGACCTTCTACGGCGTACAAGGCCACCTTTGGGTTGAGCATCTGCTGACCGCAATGCCGGGCGGGCAGTTGGGCTTCCTGATCGGCGTGTCGATCCTGGTGTTCCTTCTGGCGTTCTTCCTCGACTTCTTTGAGTTGGCCTTCATCCTCGTGCCATTGTTGGCCCCCGTTGCCGACAAACTGGGCATTGATCTGATCTGGTTTGGCGTCATTCTCGGCGTCAACATGCAGACCTCGTTCATGCACCCGCCGTTCGGCTTCTCGCTGTTTTACCTGCGATCAGTCGCGCCAAAAGAGCCGTTCATTGACAAGGTGACGGGCAAATTGACTGCTGCGGTAAAAACCAGCCAGATCTATTGGGGGGCAGTGCCGTTCGTCATCATTCAAGTCGTGATGATCGGCTTGGTCATCGCCTTCCCGCAGATGGTGATGCACTACAAAGGTGCCGTAGTGGACACCTCGCATGTCATCTTCACCGCGCCGAACTCTGGCCTTGGAGGGCTGGGCGGTTTGGGCGGCTTGGACGGCGGCTTAGGCACTGGTTTGGGAGGCACGGCCACACAAGGCGCACCGGCAACGCCTGCACCTTTGGGCAATGACCTGCTGTCACAACCGCCCAGCTTTGGCACCACGAAACCTGCCGCTCCGGCACCATAACCGCCGCTGCGCTGCACGCATGAAAATGCCCCCGCCGATCGCTCGGCGGGGGCTTTCGTTAAAGCAATTAGCTTACAACTTACCGTCGCGCTGCTGGATCATCATGAAGGTGTCGTAGTTGTATTCCGCCACCTGCGTCCACTGATAGTAATCGTTGCGGAAGGCTTTGATCGACTGCCAGATTTTCGCAAACGGTGCGTTGGTGGCTTCCATCTCGGCATAAACCTCATTCGCCGCGGTGAACGAAGCCTGCAGGATTTCCGGGCTGAACGGACGCAGCTGCACGCCTTGGCCAACCAAAGATTTGATCGCCGTTGGGTTTTTGTAATCATACTTCTGCAACATATCGGCATCAGCCGCCCGCGCCGCAGTGCGCAGCAGCGATTGATATTGCGGTGTCAGTTCGTCGTACTGGCCCTTGTTGAAGAAGAAGTGAACCGTCGGGCCACCTTCCCACCAGCCGGGATAATAGTAGAACGGCGCGACCTTGTAGAAGCCTAGCTTTTCATCATCATAGGGGCCAACCCATTCCGCCGCATCAATCGTGCCCTTCTCCAGCGCCGGATAAATATCGCCGCCCGGAATTTGCTGCGGCACAACGCCCAGCTTGGTCAGCACCTTGCCGGCAAAGCCACCAACGCGGAATTTCAAGCCCTGAAGATCGGCCAGCGTGTTGATTTCCTTGCGGAACCATCCGCCCATCTGTACCCCGGTATTACCGCCCGGCAGGCCGAAAATGCCCTTGGTGGCAAGGAATTCGTTGTACAGATCAATGCCGCCGCCATGGTAATGCCATGCGTTGATGCCGCGCGCGGAAAGCGAGAACGGCACCGCCGCCGCCAGCGCAAAGGTTGGGTCCTGACCGAAGTTATAATAACCCACGGTGTGACAGGCCTCGACCGTCCCCGCGCTGACCGCATCCGCCGCAGGCGCGCCACCGGGCACCAACTCGCCCGCGGCAAACACCTGAATCTGGAAATTGCCATCGGTGGCTTCCGACAGCATCTTCGACAGCACCTCAGCCCCGCCATAAATCGTGTCCAGCGATTTCGGGAAGGACGAGGTCATCCGCCAGGTGACCTTAGGGCTTGTCTGCGCAATCATCGGCGAGGCCAGCATTGCGGCCCCCGCCGCACTGACGCTCCCGATAGAAGCTTTAGTCAAAAACGAACGACGATCCATGCAATCCTCCTGTTGATGCAGATGGTACGTGACGCAGGCTGCTCCGCCCTTGCCGACACATCGGAAGACTACACGCTGTGGTAGTTCTGTCTACGCGGTTAGAGCGGGTGCTCGCCCATTCAAGCGTGAAATCCCCGCATGTTTTCCGCGTGATGCCGCTTGACGTTACGGCAGGAAATGGGCCTGTCTACCGACTACAAGCGCGCTTTGCGGCAACCTCGGTGCCTGCCAAAGCGCGATCGGCCTTTCCGGGCCGAAGGCACTTCTAAAGATAGACCTGCCCCCAGCGGTTCAACAACTGACCCTGCAACCGATGCGCCCGCCGCACCCAAGCCTTGTCGCCCTCGGGCGATTCGCGGTTCCACTCTGGCACCGCCTCACGGCGCGGCACATCGGCGGTAAAAATCGCGAACGCCAGCGACCGCCCGCCCGGCGCATCGACATAACCCGACAGGTTAGAGACGAAATTCATCGTGCCGCTTTTCGCCGAAACCCGTGGAACGCTGCCCGCTTTGGCAGCTTTGGCCGCCGGCTTGCCATCCGGCTTCGGCAGATCTGCGCTCTTCATCAAGCCGTGCAGCAGCGACAACCGCTTATCCTGCCGCGCCTTGATCATCACCTGCACCATCTCGGCCGGGCTGATACGCGTCTTTGGCCCCAGCCCGGAATGATCGCCAAACACCGCGCGCACGCCAAACCGCCGCCGCGCCCAAGTGGTCATCACCGCCGCCGACCCCTCCAACGTGCCCGCGCCCGAGGCCGCAAGCCCCACCGCCTCCGCCGTCAGATTGGTCGAGAATTTCAGCATTTTACGCAGCAAATCGGGCAAAGCCTCTGACTCATGCCGCACAATTTCCACCGCGCCAGGCAGAGCATGCACCACCTCAGCGTCAGGCAGCTTGATCCCCTGCGCCGCGCACAAGGTCTGGAACACCTCGGCCACATAGGCCGCTGCATGGCGCACCGGCAGCCAGCGCGACCCTTCGCGCCCCAGAGCCCCTCGTGCCACCGACCAGCGATCCTGCGCCGCACCCGATTCATAGGCAAACACCGGCACGTCGCGATCAACCACCTGCACGCTCGCCATGCTTACGGGCGGCACAAACCGTGTCCCTTCGGCGTTCATCGCCAGAGAATAACCGTCATTCACCGCTTTCCAGACGAAGTTCACCCGGTTGAAGTTCAGCATCAGCCCCGAGATCGCCGGATTATACCCGACAAAATCCGGCTGATCCGTCGCAATCTCCGCCCGTTCCGGCAAAGCTCCGGCATAAGCGATGAATTTCCCCGTCACCTCGCGCAGCCCCGAGCCCGCCAGCGCCGCCACGAGATCGCCCATCTTGTCGGTGTCAAAGGTCGGGTCACCTCCCCCCGCCAAGATCAAATCGCCGTCCAGCCGCCCATTCACCACCGCACCCGTCCGCATCACCCGCGTAACAAAGCGATGCTCGACTCCCAGCTTTTCCAGCGCAAACGCCGTCGTCACCGCTTTGGTCACACTCGCAGGCGGCATTTCCACCGCCTCACCCGAAGCCTCCAACACCCGACCCGAGGCGAGATCGACCACGCAATAGCCCACAGCACCCGTCAGCTTGGCAGCTTGCACCAAAGCCGCAGCGCCTTGGTCCGCAGGCTTGACCGAAACATTTGGATTTGGCCGCGCACGCGGCCGCAGCGATACGGCAGGCGCTTCTGCCCACGCAGGCAGTACAGCCCCCGCCAGCAGCCCGCTCAAAACCCATCTGCGCCCAACCAACATGCCGATTCCCTTGGTCATCCTCTGCGCGCAAATATCTTCGCCGAAGGCAACTGTGCAATCATATCCCGCCCTCGATCACAAGCAATTCACCGTTTCCACTCGCCGCGCGCCCTGATCGCACTCGACGAGGCTCCATTCATCGGGATGTTCACAAAACACCACGCAGGCGCCTTACGTCCGCGCAAATTCTCACCGCGGTCGATCTGATTGACCCGAAATGCCCGTGCGGCCACCGAAGTCCGCGCCGCCACCGCAGACCCCGGTCGCGCCAACACACCAACGGGCACCGAGCGCAAAATGTCCCGCCAGCGGTTCCAGCGGTGAAACTGCACCAGATTATCTGCCCCCATCAACCAGACAAAATGCACGCCCGGATAAATCGCCCGCAGCCGCTTGATCGTGTCCGCCGTCGCCCGCGTGCCCAACCGCGCCTCCAGATCCGAAATCACCACCCGAGGGTCCGGCATCACCGCCCGTGCCCGCGCCAGCCGCTCCGCCATCGGCGCAGGCTGGCGCGCCTTCAACGGATTGCCGGGGCTGACCAGCCACCACACCCGATCAAGGCCCATCCGTTTGAGCGCTTCGCGGGTGATATGCGCATGCCCCTCATGCGCCGGATCAAACGATCCGCCCAAAAGGCCGATGACCATGCCCTTGGTCGCAATCGGCTTCTGGCCAACAAAACCGCCCGGCAACCGCTGATGCACCACACCTCTCACCTTAGCGATTGCTGTTGCGCTTCAGCGCCACGACAATGCGGGCACCCGGATAATTGGCGTGCATCCGCCAGAAATTGCCGCGAATTTGTTCCAAGGGTCGCTCTGCTCTGCCCGGTGCGGCCCCGGTCCGCAAGGTCAGGATCACATCTGACAATACCGCAGGATTGTCGCGGAAATAGGAATGTCCCAACTTGCGCCCGGCATTTTCAACATCAATGAAAAACACATTGCCCAGATCGCCCAGCTCCTTCCAGTCGGCTTCGCTGAAATCATCCGGCGAGAGCCGCCCCACCCGCTGCCCTGTGGCCAGCGTTTGCGCGATACCCAATGCCCCATCCTTCGGGTTCAGATAAACCGTGATCTGCCGCACTGCCGCCGGCGTGCCCTCTGCCGCCAGCCGTTGCTGCACCACGTCGAAATCCAGATCGGGGGCGGCCAGAATGATCGTGTCGATCTTCAGACTGCGGCGCGGGTCGCGTCCCGCCCCGCGCTCAAAAATCACCAACTCACGTAGAGCAGAGGCCACGACATCCGCGCCGCGCGAATCGGCCACGATGTTGATCTTCTGCAACTCTGGGATCGCCGCCCGCGCGCGCAGAAATTCTTTCAGGTGATAGGTCGAAAACTCGCCCGACTCGCGATCCTTGAAATAAGCCGTCAGCCCTGTATTGCCCGCAGGCCAGGAATAGCTGACGGGTACGCCGATCCGACCGGCATAATGCCACAGGCTGGCGGTGGTGGTCAGCCCGTCCTGCATCTCGTTGTTGAAACCATGCACGAAAATCATCGCTTCTTTTCGGGCAGAGCCGCGCAAAGCCTCGCGAAACGCCTGCTGAAACGCCCGCACATCCGCCTTGTAGCCGCGCTCTGCCGCAGGCTCCGGCACGACACCACCGCCCGAGTCCCGCACAAACGGCAGCGGCGTTGCCGGAAATCGCACGATCTCACGGTAGCTTTCTGCTGTCATCACTTGCCGCCGATTCGCGGCGGCTTCGCTGCGGGCGACCAACGCACTCCAACTGGCGATTTGACCAAACCGCACCTGCGCTGCGCAAAAAACCATCGAGGTTGATCGCGCATGGCTATAGCCAACCAGCTGCTCATTCTGCCGAATCGGCGCGCGGTCTGTCATGTAATAAATGAACGGAGTCACCGTGCGCAGCGCTGGTGCCACATCTTCAGCCGGAAAGCTTGCTCCGGCGCTGTACAGCGTCGGCGGTTCGGCCAGCTTGATCTGTTGACTGCACGCCGATAGGGTGGCGCCGGATCCCGCCACGAGAAATCTGCGCCGTGATATCAGCAGTTTAAGCATGCTTGCCTCCACCCGGCCGCCATCCCCACATGGCTAGCGCAGATGGCGGGCATGTCAAACCCAAAACCCCTGCTTGCGGCAAATTTGCCAGTGCCTTTCCACCGCTGCGATGGCCGTCTCGGTGCCACGCTCTTGACCAGAGAAAATAGCTGATCTAAGTCAGGCAGTATCCTTGCGTTGACCTCCAGTCATTTCGACTAAAATTGTCATGCTCTGCGCGCAAATACTCCGGGGGTTAGCCTGTTTTTTTTGATAATAACGGCCTGGGCGCTTGCCCCCGCCGATCAGCCCTGCAAACCAAGGTCCGATCATGCTCGACGCCATCGCCCGCCTGCGCCGCTTCAACCGCGCCGTTACCCGTGAGGTCGGCGCACTCGACCATTCCTACCTGGGCCGGGGCCGTCCGCTTGGTGCTGCCCGTGTGCTGCAACTGATCACCTCACAAGGCACCGACATTGCCGACATCCGCGCCAGATTGGCTCTCGACTCCGGCTTGCTCAGCCGCCTGCTGCGCTCCCTCGAAGCCGAGCGCTTGATCCGGCTTGTCACCGATCCCGCCGACCGCCGCCGCCGCACTGCGCAACTGACCCCGGCGGGCGAGGCGGAAATGCAGGCTTACAACGCCATCGGTTACGCCCGCGCCGCCGAGACCCTCTCCCGCGCAGGCAACCGCACCCAAGCCCTGATCGACGCGATGGACCTGATCGCCACCACGCTGCTGCGCGATCAGATGGAACTCCGCGATGCTGACGCCACTGACCTCGCCGCCATCGCCTGCCTCGACGCCTATTATCACTTGCTGACCGAGAAAATCCCCAGCCTCACCCGTGATATGCTGACCCTGCCGCTTGCCGATCCCGAAGCCTACCGCGCCCCCCACGGTGGCTTCCTGATCGCATGGAGCGATGATCTGCCCATAGGCACAGTCTCGCTCCGCCGCCTTGATGCCTCCACTGCCGAGGTCAAACGCCTCTGGGTCGATCCCTCCGCCCGTGGCCAAGGTCTCGCCCGTCACCTGATGCACGCCATCGAGGACCGTGCGAAAAGCCTCGGCTACACTCAGCTTAAACTCGACACCAACGCGGCACTGGTCGAGGCCATAACGCTCTATCGCCGCGACGGCTGGCACGACATTCCGGCCTATACCAGTTTTCCCGCCACGCTCTGGCTGGGCAAAACCCTGTAGCCGCATGCTGCCTAGCCCGCGCTCACACCAGCATCATCGCCAAACAACTGAGCCAATATCTGCTGCTCATAGCCTGCCAGATCGGGATGCCCATGCCGACGCGGGCGCGGCAGCGTAGTCGCCAAATCCAGCGCCACCTGTCCTGCATCCAGCACGATCATCCGATCCGCCAACACCACAGCCTCGGCCACGTCATGCGTCACCAGAACAGCAGTGACCCCCTGAGCCTGCCAGATCCGGCCCAGCAACTGCTGCATCTCAATCCGGGTCAACGCATCCAGCGCGCCCAACGGCTCGTCCAACGCCAGCATACTCGGCTGACCAATCAGCGCCCGCGCCAAAGCCACCCGCTGCCGCTGCCCGCCTGACAGAACCGAGGGCCAGTCGCCATCGCGCCCGGTCAGCCCGACCTTGGCCCGCGACGTTATCCACCGCCCGCGCCCAAGGCAGCAGCCGGGGTTCCTGAAACATGATGCCCAGAGCATAGCGCAGGCCCACGAAGATCGACGGCAACGCCCCCGGTAAAATCACTCGCAAAAACAGCGCGCGGCGGTCCATGCCATAGGTGCGCCCCATCTCGATCAGCTGCGGGGGCACCGTCTGGATGCCCAGCAAGGTGTTGACATAGATCGGAAAAAATACTCCCAGCGCCACCAGAAATAGCTTGGCACCCTCATCAATGCCGAACCACAGTATCACCAGAGGGATCAGCGCCAGATGCGGCACGTTGCGCACCATCTGCAAGGTGGTGTCGGTCAGATCGCGGCTGAGCCGCGACAGCCCATTCGCCAGCCCCAAAGCAAACCCGATTGTGCGGCCAATCGCCAAACCAGTCAGTGGCCGCCACCCACTGACGCCAATGTTGCGCGCAAGATCGCCCGATTGCAGCACCCGCAGCAAGGCAGCAAACACCTCGCTGGGCGCAGAAGCACGTTTTCGGTGATCACACCGGCGCGCGACAAAGCCTCCCACAAAAGCAGGATCACCACTGGCAGCACACCCGTCGCCTCTGCCACCGTGTCGGCTACCTTGTTGCGCTTGGTATCGCCCAAGCCGCAGCCTCGCCCAAAGCCGCAACCGTCGCGGTGATCACCGCAGGATGACCCGCATCGGCGGCGAAATCACGGTTGGCGAGGAAATAGGTGTTAACCTTCAAAACCTCCGACGACCGCGCCAGAATCGTCGGCTGATATTTCGTCTCGGCAATGGTAAAGAACGGGTCCCACACCGCCCAAGCCACGATGGCATCCGACGCAAACGCCGCCGCCGCATCGGCGGGGCTCAGATAAACCACCTCGATATCTTACAGCTTCAGACCATTGGGCTCCAGCGCCGCCACCAAAAGGTTATGCGCGCTGGTGCCCTTGCCGACGCCAACCTTCTTGCCCTTCAGATCGGCGATGCTTTGGTTGCCGCTGTCAGATTTGGTGAACACCGCCTCGCCTTCGCCATTCGAGGGCAGGGCGGCACATAAACAATCGCCGAACCCGCCGATTGCCCAAAAATTGGCGGCGCGTCGCCAGTCCAGCCCAGTTGGATCGCCCCGACATTCAGCGCCTCGACCAAGGGCGGTCCGGAGGCAAATTCAACCCATTCCACTGCCACCCCCTGCGGCTCCAGCGCCTTTTCGATCAGGCCCAACTGCTTGGCCACCACCGGAAGATTGGTTTTCTGATAGCCGATCTTCAGCGTGGTGATCTTTTCGGCATGGGCCGCGAAGGCGAAAGCCGTGGTCAGCAGCAGGGTTTGCGCCAAAGGACCGTCTGGAAAGCAGCATCGTCATTAACTCTTGTGCCATACAGCGGATGGGCTTGTGGATGGGGTCTTGGGGGAATCTCGATCATCGCCTGCCACACAGCATCGCGCTCTGGGTTGGTCAAAAGCCCCCCCAAGGCGCGCTGCTGCGCCAGAAACCGCGTGACCAGCAGCGGCGCGCGCAGATCGGCAGCGCTGTCTTGCGCCAACAGTCGCTTGGCCCAAGCCTGCACCTTTGGCAGCCCGGTCAGGAAATGCGTGTCACACTGGGCATCAAAAACCTGCAACCGCCACAGCAACACCGCAGAATCGCGATCCCCCCGTGGTAAATCTACGGGCAGATGCTCGGTCTCTTGCAGCACCCCGCGCAGACGGAACGCCGCCATGTCATACTGGCTTTGCAGCGTGATCAGCGCCAGCCCGGCCAAGGCCGCTGCGGCTTGCCGCACCAACACGGCCAAATCCGCCTCTGGCGCCGAGGACACGCGGGGCAGCGGGAAGCTGAAAACCGGATAGGTCATTGGGCTCATCTCTCTCAGGCAAGTCGCATTTACACGACTTATACTATCGCGTTTATTCTGCACCTTTGCCGCCCAAACCGGAATTCTAAACTAAGGGGCCTTAAGAGAACGCCAATCCCGCAGCGGCCCGCAGCAGAGAAGATATGCACCGCCGCACAGCAATCGGGTCAATCACCACAGCGCAGGGGCAGACGACTGCCAAGCTGGTGCCGCCCTGCCGGCCCGCGTCGCTATCGGCCGCAGCGCGGTGCCCATGCCGAGATCGCGCAATCCAAGCCGAACGCGAGGCCGATCTGGCGCGTTGAAGCAGGCGTAGGGCGCAAACGCTCGAGGTTTTGCTAAAATCACGCCCTTTTCGCAGGGCAAGCATCGCCGAATAAGTCGCAGATGTCATCACAACACCTTGTGCGCCCAAGCCTTGCCCTGTTTCATCTCGCAACGCTTGCCGTCCTGTCAGCCGTTGGAGTGATGATGAAACTGTTCCCAGAAGACCCAGTGTTTGAGATCGGCGTGGTCGGCTTTGATGATACCGACGCGCAGGGCAGAAAGTTTGATTTTCTTGACAGAAAGCCACTGGGGCAAAAACTCATGAATCTTGTGGACCGGATCAACCAACCTTTAGTGATCGCCTTGGATGGCGGCTGGGGCAGCGGCAAATCACATTTTCTAAAACTGTGGACAGCCGCGCATTCCAAGGAATTAGGAGGCAAAGCCGATGTGATTTACTTCGACGCCTTTGAGCATGACTTTTTAGACGACCCTTTGGTCAGTCTCGTCAGTCGTTTAACTTCCGACAAAGCCGAGAAAACTTGGGGGGCAAAGGCTGTTGGTGCGGTCAAGAAAGCAGCGTTCCCATTGGCAAAACTAGCCTCCCGTGTGGCACTGGCCGCCGTCACTTATGGCGCTACAGAAGCGGCGAGTGCGGTTGGCGACGCTATGATTTCAAAGGTTGGTGATGCTGGCGATGGCGCGATTGACCGGTTCTGGAAGGCAGAAGCTGGGCGCATAGATGCGATGCAGGGCTTTAGAGATGCGCTTACTGCTCTTACCGAACGCGCAAAGGAAGGCGACAACCCACGAAAGATCGTCTTCATCGTTGATGAGTTAGACCGCTGCCGTCCCGACTATGCCCTGTCACTGCTGGAGATCATCAAACACTTCTTCGCGGTGGCAAACGTGCATTTTGTACTTGGGGTCAACCTTGAAGCTTTGGAAAACTCGGTGAAGGCCCGTTACGGCGTGGGTATCAATGCCGCCGTGTATTTGCAAAAATTCATCCGTGTTCGCCTATCCCTGCCACGGGCGATAGGAGCCAACATTGCCGCCCGAAATGAACTGATTTGCTTTGACTTCTACGCGCATGACATGGGTTTGGCGCAAGATTTCCAACAGACCTTCAGGTCAGTGTTATCGCCGATCTGTCTTTCGAGAAATGTCAGCCTTCGCGATGTTCAGCAAATAGTGACACATCTTGCTTTGCTCGCGACGAGTTTCGGAGGCATTTACGTCCCCGTTCAGGTCGTGATTTACACAAGCCTGATCTGCAAAGTTCTCACGCCGAACTTCTATCCCTATCTACGCGATGGCTCGGCAACCTTCGACCAGTTTTGCCGGAATATTCCCCTTGCAATGCCGCTTGAGGGCAATCAAGGGCGAGAACAGGGCAATATACGACAGACTTGGGAATACCTATTGGCTGCAACTCCATCAATAAGTGCCGATAAATTTGGAGAAGGTTGGTTCGGTCCCCTCAATATTCGTGATCGACGCAACTGGCTGCGCAGCACGATCCGCGAACACCTTGAAACCTTTTCTGTGCCAGCATTGCCCTCCTCCTAACCCCCACGTTGCCCTTGCCCCCAACAATCGCTACATAGCGCAGCAACAGCGCAGAGCGACTTTGTCCAGGAGCACCCCAATGGCCTCGTATCAATATGTCTACCACATGGAAGGCGTCTCCAAGACCTATCCCGGTGGCAAGAAGTGCTTTGAGAATATCCACCTGAACTTCCTGCCTGGCGTGAAGATCGG
>JBKJTI010000167.1:0-7847 GCA_046590425.1 Cypionkella sp.
CGCCATCTGCTCATCCGTCAGCCAGTAAAGATCACTCATTCGACACCCCCATGATGTCAGGAATGAATCAGTGAAACTGATCAGCGACAAGCCGTTTAATGAGTTCTGAGCCTAGAACTGATAGGGAAACTGGCGATCAACTTTCCGGCCTAGAAAATGAACGGCGGGAAGCCGTTCGATTGGTCTCTGAAAACCGTCAACTACGAGACGCATTGCGAGACCTTGTAAAAGATTCCTCCGGCTTTGAGACAACCGTATCAGGGCAATTCCAGAAATTAGACCTAGTAAAACATCTCAATCTAGACAGTGACGCTTGTCCAGTGTGTCAGGAAAAAAGTCATTTTGGTGCGAATATCGCGCGAGACATAGCAAGCTCTCTTTCACTTATAGAAAAAGAGGTTGTGTCGATCCAGCGAGTAACTCCCGAATTGCTAGATCAACTTGACAATGCAGAACTGGAGCTGAAATCCGCCAATGATCGAATCCGTGAAATAGAGCGGCAAATTCGAAGCGTGATCCAAAAAAATGACTCTCTCAAACGAGCCGATAATCTGGCGCAAGCACGGGCACTTACACTAGGTCGAGTCGAGCAGTTTTTAGAGACTACAGTAGAGGATTTCCAGCAGCCACCAGTAAATTTTGGGAATCTTCAAACTCAAATTGAGTCTCTTCGTGAACTAGTTGATCCCCAAGCCCTTCGCGACAGGATAGCTCATGCAGAAAATATGGTATCAAATTATGCTACTAGCATGTTACAGATGCTACCTACCACCGCCCCTTTGACTGGCGCACGTCTTCAGTTTTTTGCGGATGGGCGAATTCGCGTCATTGAGAGTGAGCGTCATCGCCAGTTGAATCTTGTCGACGTGGGTTCGGATCAAAACTACCTAGCGATTCACCTGGCACTTCTCTTTGGATTGCACAAGCATTTTGAACAAACTTCTGCCCCGGTTCCGGGGCTTCTTGTAATCGATCAGATTAGCCGACCGTATTACCCTAAAGAAGAAAAAGCTCTTGATGAAAGAACCATTGAAGAAATGACTGATGATGACGACCGACGTTCTATGGCTGAGATTGTCGATTTTATTTTTACGGAAATAGCCAAGGCTACCGATCTTCAAGTACTCTTGATTGAACATGCATATATGGAAAATGATTTTCGCTATGTTGACGCTACCGTTGAACGCTGGACTAGAGCAAACGGGGGCAAGTTGATCCCAGACGATTGGCCCGTGCGTGATTCGTAGTCAGACAACAAGCGAGTATTTGCGTCTGCACCTGATTTAAGCCACCCACACATGACACATGACAAAATATGACTTTTGCCATGAGTGGGCGGTTCTCTCGGCGGTAAGCATAGGGCTGAGATCATACCACACATGTGTGCATGCCTCTCAAAACCGCGAAGGTTTTGTCCCTGCTAGGTGCCTGATTTTTGGTGACGCGGGGACAGGGGGCAAAACGCCCCGTTTTTGACTGCGATGTCAGGGTAGAAGGTTTTGTCTGGGGCCCGAGGGTAGCTGTGCGTGACCGCCTCGGGCGCAAGCTGCCTAATGGCGGTACCCGCAGAACACGGCTATGGCGGCGCGTTCATCACAACATTTCTGCGGCCCTCGAGCGGCGCGATGGGCGGGGAGCGGCCTGTGAGTTTGCGGCATCGCATCCGCGGCAATCGGCGATAGCGGCCATTCACGTGTCGCGCGGAGAGCACCGCACTGCGCATGACGCGGACGTTGCCGAACTCCGTTTACACCCCGAAAGCTGCCTTTCAGGCGCAGTGCAGCGATCAGCGCCTCCGAGACAAAAATTGACCAAAGCTGAGGCAAGTTCGAATGTCGGCTCCGCGCCCTATCGAGGTCTTTCACTGGGCTATGGTCCAGTCCCGAAAGTCGCAGCTTTTTCGTGCTGCAGATTTTGAGACCAAAGGGTAGATTCGCACCACGCAATCGATCAAAATATTACATGATCGATCACTGGTGCCAATCAGATGGAAGTTTGAAGTGACGGAACAATCAGTCTCCCCCTCCAGCGAAGAGTTCTCTTGGATGGCCTTTATGGGGCAAGGAGCGATGCAATGGGGCCATTCGGATATTCTCGCTGTCGGATCCGACAAGGAACTCGCTCGTCTGGGCGAGCTCGCCACCTACTTTGCAATCCGCGGCGATAGGAATGGTGCCCGCCTGGCGGTCCAAGTCTGGATCATCCTTCCGCCCGCGACTGCGAAAGAACAGGCGAACACTCTACAGCAGTTGCGGGCCGACGTTCATGCCACTCTGGCCAAGATATCTAAGGGCACCGCCACCGCCGAGCAACGCGACGATGCGTTTGGCTTCCTGTCGCCCAATTCATGGAGAGCTATAACGGTGATGCGCTAGTCCGGGCGCTCTCGGCGGCGCCCGCGAAGACGGCCATTATTGTCGTCGAGGCCGGCCGCTACCGTATGGTCACCACGCACATGCCAAACGGCAGCCGGCTCGAGGAAACCGTGCGTGCAGCGCATCTCCATCAGCTCCTGACGGAGATCGACGCCCTTTGCCGCGCCAATGCCATCTACGTCACGCTCGATTCAGGCTTTCTTCCGCCCCAGCGGCAGGAGTCATTGGACTTACTCCTGTCTGTGGGTGACGCCGGGTTCGTGTCTGGCGCCATGGTCGGTGCCGAGCCTCTCGATGCCGACGACGCTACTGCCAAGGTTTCGCGATGGAGCGATGCCGTCGATGCGGGCGGCATTGGCGGAGTCATTAAGGACATCGATGGCGATGACCGCCTCTCCGACCGGCAGCGCTTCTTCCTGAAGCTTGAGTTTCTCTCCCAGGCTGGCCTTTCGGACCCGTTTCGCGATCTCCTTAAGGCCCATCCGGGCATGCTGGTCGAGCTATCCGTCCAGCAGGCCCTGGCGATAGCGCGGCTTTCGGAGACCGCTGACATTGACGATTTCGCGGAAGCGCTTGTTACGCAGGCGCTCCCAGATATACGCGACCGCGAGGACTTTGCCCAAGCGCTAGACACCGCGCTGCGACTGCGCGGCCAACGCCTGCGGTCAGCCGTGCTGGACGCGTTCCGTAGGCTTCATCCCAACGCGCCGATGTTGCAGCGACACGACGTTGTCGCGGCAGCGCGCGAAGGTGATTTCGATCGCGCCGTTACGATCTTGGCATCGATGTCCGACGGCGATCACGATAAAGAAGCTCGCTTCTACTGCCTACTCGCCGACGGCACGCGGGTTGATGGCTGGAACCCTTACACCGTGCATGCAACGATCGCCGATGAACTTCCCGACCTGGTCAGCGATGCCGGCGTCAAGATTGCGCTGCAGCTTGAGCGCGCTGGTCGGGTCGATGAAAGCTTCATGTTCCTGCTTGGACGCAGCGCCGACGTTTCCAGCCGGGAACTGCTCCTTCTGATCCGGCTTGCCAGCACTGCGCTTCAGGCGGCAACACTGTCGAGTGCCGATCCGATTATCGAGCAGATCGTGGACCGATCGATCGCGTTTCTCGCGGCCAATCCAAGTGACGGACACGTTCGAACGCGACTGGCCAAGCTGCTCGGACCTACAGAAACCGGCACGCGCGGCACCGCAATCTTGGTCGCGGCCCTCATGAAGCGTTCAATCGCAATGCCGCCGATCGATCCCCGACCCAAGATTGCCGATCGTCCGCCTGTCATTCCGGCCGACCAGACCCGGGCGCCACTGGAACGTATCTGGAAATGGCTTGCCGAAAAGGGGCAGGGCATGTGGTTGGTGGGACAGCATAGCCTGCCGGCCGAGTTGCTCGACGTATCTGCGGACGCGCTCCTTGCCTCGATACTAATGCAAGCGGATTATGCCGGGAACCGCATCGCAGAGGCAGGTGATCTTGCTCTGCTACACATGTATGTGGCGGCCGCCAATGCAATCGCCCCGCTCGCCGAGCAACCCGACGAGGATCTGAATATCGCTCGAACCGTGGGAAGCAAGTTCGCTGTCGCGGGTAAGGGACAGGCAGCCCGCGACATCGCCGAGTTCATCGTCACGAACAGCGGCGACCGTCCGGAGCGGCACCGAATAGCCTTGTTCAGCTTTGCGGACATCTATGCGCGCGTCGGAATGAGAAGCGAAGCGATTGTTGCGATGGCGGCTGCGCTGGAAACGCGTGGAATGGCAACTTGGGATGAAATCTGGTTCGAGACAAACCTGCTGTTCCGTCTCATGCGCGACGCTGGAATGGCAGACCTTGCCATACCGCTGCTGTATCGGTCGCAGGAAGCCCTTGACCAGCTGGGCATCAAGGACCGTGATGGATTTCGCCTCGAAACCATGGCGCTACAAGCCAAAACCGCTGTCTTTTCTCGCGATGGCGGGTCTGATGCGGACCTGATCGAATTGTTCGACGCTGCGGCCGCCAACGCGGCAGAAGTAATCGATCGAAGCGACGATATGCTGCCGATTGCGATGGTCCTGAACACGTTGGTGCATCTCGGCAACACGCGGGTTCCCAAGCAGGTCGCGTCTGCTGAAGCGCTCCTACAGAAGATTGTCATCGCGCTACCGCCTGAGCGGCGGCCCATGATTCGGGCGGCGGGTCGGGCGCCGACTCTCGCTGACATTGCCGACGTGGCGCGCGGCCTGGATAACGCCCGCTACGCTGTCGATGCGGGCTACGACCTGAGGCACTTGCGTGTCATGACGCGCACGCTGGTCGGAAACGCGCTGGCCGATGTCGACCCCAAAGCGCTGATCTACACGGTGGAAGCGTCGGCGGACCGTGCCATCGAGCTTCGGGCCGCAGACGGCACGCTCGTCGAGGTTGAGCGCCTGCTGATGCGAGCAGATGCTCCCTATGAGGCGGCGATCGAGCTGAGCCGATCGGATGCTGCGATCGTCGGCATGGCCCTGTTCGACAACCAACTCGCCACCGTCGAATTCGAGAACGGCGATATTTCCGACATCACGATCGAGCCAGAGGGCACCTTTTCGGTCGAAGCGCTCGATCGCTGGAGCGAGCGGTTCCCCAAGGACTATTCCCTGGATTCGGTAAGCGAGGCCGAGATGCGTGACAGCGTCGCGGAATTGGGCGTGACCGAGTTGCCCAAGCGGTTGATCATTGTTGCAGATGCGAGACTGCAGAGATTTCCCGCCAATCTTCTGACCATTGACGGCGCGAGCGCTGGATTCAGTCGTGCGATCGGCGTGACGCCCTCGCTCGAATGGTTGACCGCTTCACGACAGCTCGACCGGAAGGGGAACGGTGCGGCGCGCATGTGGATATCGGTTCCCCCTGCAGGCGAGGGACCCGGTCCTCTTGCCATGATGGCAGATGAGGTGGCGCCAATCCTGGCCGAACATGGTGTGGAGCTCGAGCGAGGCAAACAGCCATCCCCAGAATTTGCCGACGCCGATGTCGCGATTATCGGCGCGCACGGCGGCCTAACCGAGGTGAACCGCTATTTTCGGTCGCTGAGCGACGACGGCCACCGCGCTACCGAGATCGCACAGATCGCCGAGGTCACCCGCAAGGCACGTCTGACCATCCTGTTCGTGTGCTCGGGCGGACGCATCGATCCGCACCCGGAAACCGGAATGGCGATCGGGCTCGCGAAGCAAATCCTTGCGCGCGGCAGCGCCGCCGTGATTGGACCGGCTTGGCCGATCCCGTTCTTTGTCGCACGTCCTTGGCTGAAGGGTTTCCTAAATGCTTGGCAGGAAGGGATGATGGTGCTGGACGCTTGCCACGCGGCCAACCGCTGCGTCTCCGACACAACCAGCTGGGACCCTAAGCGCGCTCTTGCCATGTCGCTCTACGGCGACCCCTTTATTCGCAAGGACGCCTGATATGGTTGCGTACGCAAATCGTTGAAGCTACCGGGCCGACGGTTTTCGATGGGGCATTGTCCCGATCATTAGGGTCAGGGCACTCGCGTAAGAAGAACTGAAAGGGCGTTTCTGAAACTCCAGCGGCTGAAACGAAAGTCCGCTGCATTATCTCGCGCAACAAATGCCGCCATTCCGCAATCGGCCCCAAAGCCGCCATTGCCTCGGGGCGGACAAACCGCAGTAATGTCTGCACCTCAGTTGTCCGACGCCATCAGCGAGAAGGTCCGCTTCGCGCAACCAAGCACCTCGATACGGTGGTCGTGTTGGGCTGCTTGCCCCGCCGCTGCGCCGCGCTCGAGCGGCTGTTTCTGAGCACGGCAATCAATTATGCGACCGGCGGCAACGGGTCGTGCCCGTTTGGGGTGGCGCTTAGTGCATCAGATTGTAGGGTGGATCAAAATTTCCGGAGGTGCTCTACTGTTGAAATCGCGTACAGATTGGAAAGTTGTGCGTTGGGAAACCGTGAAGGGTGTTGCAAGCAACGACTTCACGCGGGTCGTAGGGCTGATACCTATAGCCGGTCACCTGATCCTGTTTAACGACGAAATCGCTGGGATGCTTTCTTTCGATGCACTAGCAGGCGTTGCTGGAGCTGAGAGATCTCCCTTCCTCTTGGACGGCCTGACCAAGCTTCGATTGGTGTTCTTCGGCAGCCTATGCGTGTTCTGTTCATTTCTGACCTACAGATTGTTCCGCCCAGAAGTGTTGGAAGCCGCCAAAAGCGACCTGGAATTTTCTGAAGTAGTAAGGCAGCGATACAGCGTCTACGATCTGGCCCAGATAGAAGAGCGCGTTCATTCTGAATTGTGGGTCGAACGAACAGAGGCATTTTGGATAGTGTTGGGGAGGCAGCGCTCCAAGAAGCCCGTGGTTTCAGGTTTTAGGCCAGACGTCAGAGCCGAAATGTTCTCTAAGCATGGCGACTACATAGGCTTTCTCGCCAGAGAATGGTGGGTTGGTATGATGCACACCTATAAGCCCGCACGAATATGCGCCCTGGTGCTTGGAGTTCTGGGATATGCCATGCTGGCAGTTCCCACCTTGGACATAGCTCAGGCTGTTCTATGGCACATATTCACCAGCTAGTGCGCGCTCGCGGCGAAGATCTGGTCTGGCGCGCCGCACTGCGGCGTGGCTGGAGAATAATCAATGTCCGATTAGGGCCGATCGCGTTATACGGTGCATTTTAGTGTCAGAGACGCTGCGACCGCGCCGAACGTCCGGTATCGGCTCGAAGCCACGCCCCCATAGACAAAACAGGCCCGGGCGAAATCGGCCGTTTGGCAGCTGCGGTTCGGTGGTTTATTTCCCCTGACGTCGGTCGCGCTTCATCTACGATCAGAGTCCTTTAGTTATGTGCTGAATGGGAAACATGTCCTCGCCGTAGTGGTGAAGTTTAACGTGGTGGCTGCGGCACAGCCATCTAACATTTAACGGTTCATCGTACATGTCATGATGAGCATCAGCGGGCTCGGCGCCACAGACCTCGCATGGCTGCTTCTCAAGCTTCCCCGAGCTGATCGCTTGTTGCACGACGAGGTGAGCATTGTACTTGATTGGATTGGCACGGCGCCAATTTGCCCGACGAGTCTCGCTTTTCAGCATTTATTGCCCTCATCTGCTATAGTATCAGTTTTGCTGTGAAATCCGGGGCCACCTATAAATAGTGGTTGGTTAGTCGCTCTATGGCTAATCATAGTGCCTGAGGGCACGGTTGTAACCTGTGTCCAAACCGATCGGGCAGCCACTGCCGTCACAAAAACTTTGTTCGATCAACGCGGGACGGACCGCCGCGCGGCACTGAATTTCGTTCGATGATGCCCAAGGGCAGGTAGGGCGCCTGATCCTGCGCCAGCGGGACACACCACCCACAGCATCGGCGTGCGGCGAGCGGTAGCACAGGACTTCGCTTTGATCGGCTCGCAACACTGTCGATTGAGCCGCGCCGGAGGTGACCGCTCGGCAAGTATGCGGTGCAAGGACTTTGAAGGGG
>JBKJTI010000016.1:0-3578 GCA_046590425.1 Cypionkella sp.
TAGGCCCCGCTGGACGGCAACCCATCGGCCTCGTCGATCACCAGTCCCGAGATATAGCCGTGGCGCTGGAACAGTTTGGCTAGGCGCTCCAGCATCTCCGTGTCGGAGAACCGGCGATTGCGCGCCTCGATGATGCCCTGAACCTTGTGAAACAACTTGGGCTCGATGATCGCCTCAAACGCGCCATCTGACCGGATCCACATATCGGGGCCATTCACGACCCGCTTGCGCTTCAGCTTGTAGGAGCGGCGGTTGTAGATGTTGTTGCCGATGTATTTCTCATTGGTCAGAATTTGGTGGACGGTCGCACGGGTCCAGTCGCGGGCAAGGTCGGTCAGGATCCCACGGTCATTCAGGTCAGCAGCGATTTCACTTTCGGACTTTCCATGTTTCAGAAACCGGCTGTAAATCCAGCGGACGGTCTGAATCTCGTCGTTGGGGCCAGGCACGAGTGTGACCCGATCGGTCTGCAGGCTTTTGTGCTCGCCGCGCTTCAGTTCTGTTTTGACCAGACCGCGCTCGTCCAGAAGGACGCGTCGCAGGCCATAGCCAGCCGGGCCACCCTGCCGATACCCCAACTCGATCAGGCGGCATTGCCCGGCGAACACCTTGGTGGACAATTCCCGGCTGTATTCACCCGCCATCGCGCGCTTGACGCTTTTGACGATTGTAGCGACCGGGCTGCCATCATTTTCGAACTGCTCAGCGCAATACTCGACATGCTTGTTCGCGCGGCGGCAGATGTATTCATAATAGGCGGATTCGTCAGCATCTTGAAACCGACCCCATCGGCTGACGTCGTAGACGAGGATCACATCGAAATCTGCATTGCCCTCCTGCACATCCCGGATCAGTTGCTGCAGCGCCTCTCGCCCCTCGATCCGCAATCCGCTTTTGCCCGCATCCGCATAGGTCCGGACCATCTCCAACCCACGGTCGTTTGCATAGGCCCGGATGGCATCTGATTGATTTTCGGTCGAGTATTTCTGATGCTCCGTTGACATGCGGACATATTCAGCCGCGCGCCGGGTTGGGCTGATATTGGCAGGTCCTCTTTTTGATGGTGGATCTGCACCAGCCATACCCTACTCCTGATTAATTCATGCTGGCATCTCCAACCGATTGGACCAGTCCTTTGGCATTGGGCGGAGAATCGAATCTGCCGCTTTCATGTCGTCTCCACTGGTTTAACCGAGAGGGACGTGACGATGCGGGTCAAGATGGGCACAGATGTGCCGAAAAAGGGCACAACTGTGCACCTCAATGCGGATCAGGTCGCATATCGCAAGGCCATCGCTGCCGCACTGCGCGCGGAATTGGGCCAGACCCACCAGGCCGTCAAGACAGCGATGCGCTGGACGGGGGCGAGCGAACGCACTGTCAAGTATTGGCTTTCCGGCGAACGGGGACCGAGCGGAGAGCACCTGATCGTGCTCGCACAACACTCCGACACGGTGCTTTTGACACTTCTTGCCATGGCCGAACGGCTGGCGGACAGCCGGCACAGATGTGCCGGTTGCCCTGAGCGCCTCCTTGTGTTACAAAACCTAGGACAAAAACCAAGTCTGTCCGAGGATTTATAACGCCGATGATCGCGGATCACAGCCAACGTGCCCGAATGATCGACTTCATGGAGGCTCATGCACCAGCCCGGTCCAGGGATCTGGCGGCGATTGGCGTGGCCGCGACGGCAATATCGCGCGCAGTTGCCGAGGGCGCTGTTGTTCGTATCGGACGCGGTCTTTACCAACTGCCAGACAGCGAACCGGATCTGCATTCGGCGCTGATCGAGATCGCAAAGCGGGCTCCGAAAGCAGTGATCTGCCTGACTTCGTCACTGTCCTTTCACCAACTGACCGACCAGCTGCCACGCAAAATCTGGATCGCAGTTGGCGCGAAGGATTGGGCCCCGAAGATCGACTATCCCCAAATCCGCGTTGTTCGGTTTCGCGAACCCTATCTGACGAACGGGCTTGAGGTTCACAACATCCACGGCGTCGATGTGCGGGTGTATTCCATCACCAAATCGATTGCTGACGCCTTCAGAAACCCGAAGCTGGTTGACCGGTCTGTGGCCATCGAGGCCATGAAGTCTGCCCTCAACGAGCGCAAGGCAACGCCGGGACAACTGGCAGAGGCCGCCCAGCAAAACGGGGCATGGAACCAGATGCGCCCCTATCTGGAGGCGCTGACATCCAATGGGTAAGCAACCCAAGGATATCGCAGCCTCCGTCCGGCAGCGCCTGCTGAACCTGGCACGGCAAGAGGGGCAGGTCTTCGATGTCGTCCTCGTTGCCTTTGGCCTCGAGCGGCTGGTCTACCGCCTGTCCGTCTCTGATTATCGTGATCGCTTCGTCCTGAAAGGCGGGATGCTGGTCACGCTGTGGACTGCCGACACTGGCAGGTTCACTCGGGACATAGATTTCCTGGCATTCGGGTCGGACGAAGAGGCCGAATTGAAAGAAGCCTTTTCAGCGATCCTTGCGATCGATGGCGACGACGGCCTGATCTATGACGCGGCAAACCTGACGGCTGCCACGATCCGCGAGGATCAAGTTTACGGGGGCATGCGCCTTCGCACGACCGCCTATTTGGGAACCACCCAGATTCCGATCACCGTAGATCTCGGGTTTGGCGATGCCCTCGGTGACCCAAAATACCAGATCGACTATGGCTCCCTTTTGGATTTTCCGGCAGCATACATCCGTGCCTACTCCCCTGCGACCGTCATCGCCGAGAAGTTTCAGGCGGTGGTCGCGCTGGGCATCGCCAACAGCAGGATGAAGGATTTCTATGATCTGTGGACACTGCCAAAGGCAGTCAAGATCGATAGCCAGGAACTGGCCGACACGATCCGGGGAACATTCAGCCGGAGGGAAACCGCCATACCGACGACCTGTCCGGTGGGCTTGTCACCCGAGTTTTCGACCGAACAAGGCAAGGAAACGCAATGGCGTGCGTACTCCAGCGGAACCACGCTTGAAGGAAAGCCGCTGGCAGAAGTCACTGCGGAAATATGGTCATGGCTAGAACCAGCATGTCAGTCTGCAGCATGAAGCCCGTCGCTGCATGCCAATGCCCGCGTATGCGTGCGGGTGCAGTTTTTCTGTGGCGGTGTTGATGTGGCGTTGATGTAGAATGCGGAATGCAAAAAGCGCCCCGCGGGGCGTTCTGCAAGTCTTTGTTCTTACAAGAAGATTTGGTTGCGGGGACAGGATTTGAACCTGTGACCTTCAGGTTATGAGCCGCAATCTGTGAACCTTCCGAATACCATTCTTTTCAACGCCTTAGACATCAAGCCTTTGAAATAGCGTATGGTTTCGAGTTTGCGGAACGGATTTCGTCGTCTTTCAACGCATCTGAACGTGCCTCAAATCGCATTCGCGGGTTGACCATGGTTCCTCCCCGGCCCCGTTTGTATGCGGGGGGGCGCAGCGCGGCACATCGCTAGCGACAGAGCGATTTTTTTGGGAAGCCATCCTACCGGGAAGCCACCCCAGACCTTCTGAAATAGAGCAATAAAACTGGCACTTAGTTGATGGACTCCGGGGTGGATACCTTGGACTCCGGAGTCCATC
>JBKJTI010000166.1:0-5598 GCA_046590425.1 Cypionkella sp.
CAACTTCACGCTTTCCGTTAAGGCGCGGGGCGTGTATGGGGGCAGCTTAGTTATACCCGGACGCCTGAAATGAGCTTTACCCTTGCCATCGTTGGCCGCCCCAATGTGGGCAAATCGACCCTGTTCAACCGTTTGGTTGGCCGCAAACTGGCGTTGGTCGATGACCAACCCGGTGTCACACGCGATCTGCGCGAAGGCGACGCCAAGCTGTTCGATCTGCGTTTCACTGTGATCGACACAGCGGGTTTGGAAGAAATCACCGACGATTCATTGCAAGGCCGGATGCGGCGCTTGACCGAGCGCGCGGTCGATATGGCAGACGTGAGCTTGTTTGTGATCGACGGTCGCATAGGGGTAACACCCTCGGATGAAACCTTCGCCGATATCCTGCGTAAAAAAGGCGCGCGGGTGATCTTGGCGGTGAACAAGGCCGAAGGCCGTGCTGGCGATGCAGGCGCGATTGAGGGCTGGTCCTTGGGTCTTGGCGAGCCTTTGCGGATTTCGGCTGAACATGGCGAGGGCATGGACGATCTTTACCGTCTGTTGCTGCCACTTCAGGGCGAATTCGCCGAGCGTGAGGCCGAGAATACCCCTGACACCGAAGTCGATGTGTCGGAAGAAGAAGCCGAGCTGGAAGAAGATGTCGAGGCTTTCCGCCCGACCGCCAAGAAACCTCTGCAAATCGCAGTGATCGGTCGCCCCAATGCCGGAAAGTCGACGCTGATCAACAAGATTTTGGGCTATGACCGCCTACTGACCGGGCCAGAACCGGGCATCACCCGCGATGCGATCTCGGTCAAGGCGGAATGGATGGGCACGCCGATCAAGATTTTCGACACGGCAGGGATGCGCAAACGCGCGCGGATCAACGAGAAACTGGAAAAGCTGTCGGTGTCGGATGGTATTCGCGCTGTGCGCTTTGCCGAGGTCGTGGTGGTGCTGCTCGACGTCGATATTCCGTTTGAAGTGCAGGATCTGCGCATCGCGGATTTCGCCGAAACCGAAGGCCGTGCGGTGGTGATTGCGGTGAACAAGTGGGATCTTGAGGACGAAAAGCAAGAAAAGCTTGCCGAACTGAAAGAGATGTTCGAGCGTCTGCTGCCGCAGCTGCGTGGTGCTCCGATGATAACCGTCTCGGGCAAAACCGGGCGGGGGCTGGACCGTCTGCACGACGCTATTCTGGCGGCCCATGCGGTGTGGAACCGCCGGATTCCGACAAACCGTCTGAACACCTGGCTTGGCGCTATGGTCGAATCGCATCCGCCACCCGCGCCGCAGGGCCGCCGCATCAAACTGCGTTATATGACGCAAGTGAAGCAGCGCCCACCGGGATTCATTGTGATGTGCAGCCACCCCGATGATCTGGCCGACAGCTATCGCCGGTATCTGGTGAACGGTTTGCGCGAGCATTTCGCCATGCCCGGCACGCCGATCCGGATCACCTTCCGCTCTCAGGCCGATAAAAACCCGTTCCGCAACCCGAAGTTCCACACACCAAGCCGCTTGCGAAAACACAAGGAAAAGAACACCGGTCAGTAGGCTGGGGGCTTTAGATTTGAGCGGGCGCACGAGGTTCCAGCGCCCGTTTTTGTTTTGCGGCTGACTTGCTTAGCGACGCAGTTTGATCAAAGTGGTCGCAGCCATCACCACAGCCCCGGCAATGGCGGCATAGGCAACGGTGGGGTTCAGACCCCAGTTCGACATGACAATTCCGACAATCGCCCAAGTGACGGTCGCGCCGTAAATAGGCATTCTGGGGCGTTTGATTTGCACCGTGATCGCAATAGCCATCACGATGACCAGCATGACCAAAGCCGAGGCTGTGTCAGACAGCACTCCATAGCCCGCAAAAATCACGCCGGTCGAAACTGCCGCAGCGGCAGTCAGCCAACCTGAGAAGATCGCAAGCGGAGCAGAAAGCAGCCAACGGTTATGATCGGGGTCGGCGATTATGTAAGCAGAGATCGCCAGCACGGCCATGGCAATGATCACCAGCGTGGCGGGGATCGGCGCGGCAAGGGCGATGGCGAGCCAGACCGTGCCCAAAGCCACAGCTAGTGCCAGTGGCAGAGCGGGTTTGGTGAAAATCGGATCATTCTGACGCTTGATCAGCCCGAAGGCTGCATGGATGATCAGCCACAGATAGATCAGCCCCCAGATCGCGAAAGCATAGCCTGCGGGCTGAACCGAGGGGCGTTCAATCCGAACCGGAAAGATGCCCGGATCGTATCCCATAAAGGGCGGGGTTATGAAGGGGGCTGCGGCAAAAGCCAGCGTGACGACAAGCAATGTGGGTTGGATCATGCGTTTCATAGAAGGCATACGCATGATCCGGGGTTTGGTTCACTCCAAGACGCCTGCCGTCGAGATTTTTGTCTTGCCGCGCAGATAGGGATGCAAAGCAGCGGGGAGGTTGACCGAACCATCCGCCTGCTGACCGTTTTCCAGCACCGCGATCAGACAGCGGCCAACGGCAAGACCGGAGCCGTTCAGGGTGGCGACAAATTCTGGCTTGCCGCCGGGCACTTTGAAGCGGGCGTTCATGCGGCGGGCTTGGAACTGGCCGCAGGTGGAAACCGAGCTGATCTCGCGGTATTTGTTCTGCCCCGGCAGCCATGCCTCAAGATCATGGGTTTTCTGCGCGCCAAATCCCATGTCTCCGGTGCACAGAACAATGGTGCGGTAGGGGATTCCCAGTTTCTCAAGGATGGCTTGGGCGCAGTTTGTCATGCGTTCATGTTCGGCCAAGGCGGTGTCGGGGGTGCAGATGGTGACCATCTCGACCTTCTCAAACTGGTGCTGGCGCAGCATGCCCGAGGTATCCTTGCCCGCAGAGCCGGCCTCCGAGCGGAAGCACTGGGTATGCGCGGTCATGCGGATCGGCAGAGTGGCTTCATCAAGGGTGTCGCCCGCGACGGTGTTGGTCAAAGTGACTTCCGAGGTCGGGATCAGCCACCAGCCGTTGGTGGTCTGATAGCTGTCTTCGGCGAATTTCGGCAGCTGGTTGGTGCCGTACATCGCGTCTTCCTTGACCAGAACCGGGGTCCAGGTTTCGAGCAACCCGTGTTCCTCGATATGGGTGTCGAGCATGAACTGCGACAGGGCGCGATGGACGCGGATGACGGCCCCTTTCAGCACCACAAACCGTGCGCCGGAGAGTTTGGCGGCGGTTTCAAAATCCATGCCGGGTTTGACGCCGGGGATGTCGAAATGTTCCTTCGGGGTGAACTCAAAATTGCGCGGGTGGCCCCAGCGGCGGATCTCGACGTTGCCGTCTTCATCGGCACCGTCGGGGACTTCGGCGAGGGGCAGGTTGGGGATCGACATCAAAAGATCGCGCAGCTCGCGGTCAAACTGATCGGCTTCGGCGGCGAGGGCTGCCACTTCGGATTTTTTCTCGGCCACGAGGGTCCGCAGGCGGTTGAATTCGGCCTCATCCCCGCGCCCCTTGGCGGCCCCAGCCTCTTTCGAGGCGGCGTTTTGCAGCGCTTGCGCGGTTTCTGATGCGAGGATTTTGCCCCGCCGGGCTTCATCGAGTTTGAGGATCGAGGCGGAGATGCCCGACAGGCCACGGCGGTCGAGAGCGGCTTCAAAAGCGGCGGGGTTCTCGCGGATGGCGCGGATATCGTGCATGGCTGGCCTCTTGAAATCAGGATGGGCAGGTTATGCCCGATTTGGGCGCGCAGGGGAAGGGTGGGTTGTCCACGCGTGGACAGGCTTGACGTTTATGCAATATCAAGGGCTTATCGCATAGGCTTTCATCATTTGTTAAGATTTGAGCAAGCCGGCTGGCGCTGCCCGCGATTTGGGCAGATCTGTTTTGCGTCAGTTTGTAAACGCAGAGTTGCCGAAGTTGCACTAGGCGCAACGGGCGGATTAGGCTAAGGCCGAAGCATAAGTGTGGGGTATAGTGTGGCAGGATCGGGTGTGAAGGCGGGGTATAGGCGGTCGGTGGACCTTGCGCGGTTCGCTGCGGCCTTTGGCATTGTCTGGGACCATGCCCGCGCGCCCTATGCCGATATTGGCTATACTGCGTTGGCACTGTTTCTGGTGCTGACCTCATTTCTGGCCGTGGGGTCGTTTGAAAGATCTGATGGCACGCGGTTCTGGTTGGCGCGGGCGCAGCGGATTGCTTTGCCGTGGCTGTTCTGGTGCGTATTTTTCCGGCTGGTTTTTGAGGTGGTCTCGGACGAGCCGTTTCAGTTGCTGTCCGATCCGTGGACGCTGCTGATCGGGCCATCGATTCATCTGTGGTTCTTGCCGTTTGTGATGATCTTTCTGGTCACGATTCCTTGGGTGTCGCGGTCTATTCAGCGACCGTCGCAGATGTATCTGGCGGCAGGGCTTCTGGTGGTTGTGTCGATTCCGCTGGGTCTGATGCATGCCAAGCTGGCCCCAGCGGCATGGTTCATCAACCCCGGCTCTTTCCCGCAGCCTTTGCCGCAGTGGTTTTTCTCGCTGCCGCTGTTCTGGTTTGGCGCGATCCTGGCGGTAGGCAAACGCATGGGGTTGGTCTGGCCGGTGATCGTGGCGACGGCGGTGATCAGTGCGGTGTTGTATCAGCGCAGCCCGGAATTTGCCTCGGTGCAGATGATCCTGGTGGCACTGATTTTTGAGGCGGTTTGGCGGGTGAACATCAAGGGCACCTGGCCGACATGGCTGGCCGGATTTGCCTTTGGCATCTATCTTTTGCACCCTGCGACGATGCTGGTGGCGTTCAAGTTGTTCTCTGACACAGTGGATCGCAGTTTTGCGGCATTGTTCGCCTTTGCTCTGGCTTGGGCGCTGACGGCGGCGTTGCAACGGGTGCCGGGGGTCAATCGGTTTCTGTAGATGATTTGGCTGCATCAGGATTGGCCGATTGCCAAAGTTCACTGAGCGACTGGCCTTTGCGCCCCCAGTTGTCGGTGTCGATCTCGTCGATCACAACGAAAATATACTCGGGGTTACGGCCAAGTTCCTTGACCAGAACCTCTGTCATGCCCCGGATTACCGCGCGCTTTTGTTCGACCGAGGCGATGCCTTTGGCGATTTCTACTTTGACATAGGGCATGGTCGTCTCCTTATAGCCCGAGATGGGCGTGATCTTTTCAAGCTTATCAAACACAATTTGCCCAGAAAATAACCCTGTGGGCTGGTTTGCCGCGCTAAAGCGCCTAAATCGGCGTTGGCTTGCCTATCTGCCAGAGCGCGGGTAGGGTGCCCGCCGACAAATCAGGGGAAATCTCCCCGAAATGAGAGGACTCCCATGTTCGTGACCCCCGCTTTTGCGCAAACCACTGGTGCTGCTGGTGCAGGCTCAGCTTTCGCTTCGTTCCTGCCGCTGGTTCTGATCTTTGCGATCATGTATTTTCTGCTGATCCGCCCGCAGCAAAAGAAACTGAAAGAGCACAAGGCGATGGTCGAAGCGCTGCGCCGCGGCGATCAGGTGCTGACCCAGGGCGGCATCATTGGCAAGGTTGTCAAGGTGGGTGACGACGGCATCGTCGAGGTTGAGATCGCGGATGGCGTCAAAGTGCGCGTGATGCGGCATACCATCTCGCAGGTGATGTCGAAGACCGTGCCTGCGACGGTCTGAACCGGAAATCTGACCCGCAT
>JBKJTI010000178.1:0-15427 GCA_046590425.1 Cypionkella sp.
CAGGATCGCAAGGATCTGCGGCACTGTGTATCTGCTTGTCTTCATTCAGAATCTCCTCGTGCATCTTGCCGAGAAAATTCTACTTATGCAGCCCCTTACTTTCGGGGGGGATTACCCCCCCTCACCGGTGAATGCAGATAGCCAAACCATGAAAATGCTTGAGAGTAGATGAACGTTTTGCTCGGCTGCAGCATACATCCTTCTGGCGACGCGATGTTAGGTGTCGTCGCGAAAGGCGGTACGGAAGTAGCGGGTCAGTGGCTCGATCAGATACCGCAACGGCGTGTGCTCGCCGGTGCGGATGAAGCTGTCCACGGGCATGCCCGGCATCAGGACCTCACCCTTGGGCAGTTTTGCAAGCTCTGATTTCGGCAGCTCGATCTCGGCGCGGTAATACGAACGGCCCGTCTGCGCATCGGTGAAGGCATCAGGCGAAACCCGCGTCACGGTGCCAATCAGATCCGGAGTCTGCCGCATGTCGAAGGCAGGAAACCGCAGCACCACCTTTAGCGGCGCGTGAACTTCATTGACATTGATCGGTGGTATTTGCGCCTCGATCACCAGCGGTCGATCCTGCGGCACAAGAAACAGCAGCGGTTCCGCCGGGCGGATCACCGATTGCGCGCCATAGACCTTAAGATCATAAACCACCCCGGCGACAGGCGCGCGAATTTCCATCCGGTCGAGCTTGGTGCGCAGGCTGGCGCGGTTCTCGGTCAACTCCATCTCGGTGATTTCAAGGTCGCGCAGCGTGGTGATGGCCTGTTCGCGGCGCATCGTGCGCAACATGATGATCTGCATACGGATTTCAGAGATACGTTCCGCACCCTGCGCGCGCTTTGCGGTCAGCTCGCCCGACAATCCGGCCAAACGGGCCTCTTCGCGCTGCAGGCCCAGAAGGCGCGCGCTGACTGCCAGCCCGCGTGCCAGCAGCGAGGATTGCGCCTTGCTTTCTTGCGCTGTCAGTTCAGCCTGACGCGCTGCCGCAACGCTTTGTGCGTTAATCCCGGCGATCTGCTCGTGCAGCTGCCGTTCCTGATTTTCCAACTGCACTTCGTTCTGGCGCAGCGAGTCCAGCCGCGCCTCGAACAATTTGCGCTGACCGATCATCAATCGGCCGACCGCAGCATCAGCGGCGGCGGCCTCGATCAGAAGCCGATCAAAACTGATTGTTGCTGCATCGTCGCGCTCGGCCTCAAGGCGACCACGGCGCGCAATGACTTCAAACAACCTGCTTTCGGTGATCGTCAACTGCGACTGTGCCAGCGTCGGGTCAAGCCGCATCAAGACTTCGTCTGCGGCAACGGTATCGCCCTCGGCCACCAACACCTCGGCCAGAACGCCGCCGTCGGGATGCTGCACGGCCTGCCGGTTGCGATCCAGCACGATCCTGCCCTGTGCGATCACCGCGCCGTCAATGCGGGTGGCAACGGCCCAAGTGCCAAAGCCACCCACCAGCAACAACACCGCGCTGAAGCCAATCACCAGCGAAAGCCGGGGCGAGCCCAAGCTGGCACCAGTATCGCGGCCCATATCGCGGCTGCTATCAGAAGATGTTTTCGTCATGACACCCCCCCACCGTTGGCTGACGCCCTGCGGATGTGCTCGACATTGCTCATCATGCTGGACATGATCTGCTCGCGCGGGCCCCAAGCCTTGCGCCCACCATCTTCCAGAACCAGAAGCTGATCGCATTCCTTTATCGCAGCGGGGCGGTGCGCCATGATCAGCACGGCCTTGCCTTCGGCTTTCATCGTGATCACCGCCTGATTGAGCGCGATCGAGCCTTCGTTGTCGAGACTGGAGTTAGGCTCGTCCAACACCAGTATGACCGGATCACCATAAAGCGCGCGGGCCAGCCCGATACGCTGGATCTGCCCGCCAGACAGCTGGGTGCCGATGGTCTGCACCGGGGTGTTGTAACCCATTGGCAGTCGCAGGATCATCTCGTGGGCTGCAGCGCGGCGCGCGGCTTCGACGACGCGGGCGGCATCGAAATCCTGCGCCAGCCGGGCGATGTTTTCGGCCACCGTGCCATCGAACAACGTCACCCTTTGCGGCAGATAGCCGATGTATTCCGCCAGCTTTTCGGGGGCATATTGATCAAGTGGTGCGCCATCCAGCTTGATCTTGCCGCTGGTCGCGGGCCACATTCCGGTCAGCGCGCGCGCAAGCGTCGATTTGCCTGCGCCGCTGGCACCGATCACGCCCACCGCCTCGCCCGGCATGATGGCAAAGCTGATCTGCTTCAAGGTCGCCGTCGTGCTACCGGGGGGGATGATGGTGATCTGCTGCACCGTCAGCTTGGCCGCTGGGCGCGGTAGATCCAGCATCGGGCGGTCCTCTGGCACTTCTGTGAACAGCCGCGCGATATTCTCCCACGCGCGGCGCGACCGCTGCACGGTTCCCCATTGGTTGACGATGGTTTCCACCGGCGACAGCGCGCGCCCCAGCAGGATAGACGAGGCCACCATGACCCCCGGTGTGATTTCGCCGTTCAGCACCAGATAAGCCCCCAGCGCCAACATGCATGACTGCAGGAACTGCCGGAAGGTGCGCGACAGAGCCGAAAAGCTGGCGCCAAGGTCGGTGCCGCGCAGGTTTTGCTGCAAGGCACGCTGCCGCGAGCGTAGCCATTTGTCGAACGCATGGCTTTGCATGCCAAGGCTTCGGATCGTCTCGGCCTCGTTCTGAAGTTGTTGCGAATAACGGTCTGACACAAAACTTGCGACAGACGATTTCACATTCGGCAGCTTGGTGGTGTACTGGTTCAGGACTGCGATCAGCAGCAGTAAGCCGCCGCCTGAAACGGCAAGAGCGCCCAGCCATGGGTGAAACAGCCCTAGCCCAACCAGGAAAAACGGCGCAAAAGGTGCGTCGAACAGCGCCAGAAACACCGGCGAGGCATAAAAGCGGTTTATCGCCTCGAGATCCTTCAGCTGTTGCCCGCTGCCCGTGGTCTGATCGACCCGGTGATCGGTGACGGCGCGCTTAAGCATCGCGTTGAACACGCGGCGGTCCAGCCGCGCCTGAAACCGCGCGCCCATCCGGGTGGCCAGTCTGGTGCGCGCCCAGTCCAGCACGCCCATGATCAGGAACAGAAAAGCCACCATGATAAACAGCGCCACCAGCGTCGATTCCGAACGCGCGCCCAATACCCTGTCATAGGTTTGCAGCATGAACAAAGGGCTGGTCAGCATCAATATATTGACAAAAACACTGAAAAAACCCGTCGCCCATACTAACCCTCGGGATTCGCGCCATGTTTCACGCAACTCGGAGCGACCAATAAGAATGTCCTCTGACATCTTTGCCTCGCTTACATAATGATATAATTGAAAAACTTGATTTTCAGGCGGCGATCGAACAGATCAAACCTTTACGAAGGGATCACCCGTAAACCATAGCGCAACATTATAAATTTGTCACTTCGTTTTGGATTTCCGGCAAAAATCCGTAATTTTTGATGTGGGCTGTAGGTTTGGGGGTTGCGCCGAAAATCTGCCGCGACACCAACCACGGGGTTTTAGGCGATTCGCCCCGAATCATTATATATGGGTGTGTCACATTTTAAGATTCAACCCTGAATTGCATCTACCAGAATCTTCAACCATCATGCAAAATCACCTCAATATATTGTAATCAAATAACTTTCCCGCTGTGATTGCGAGAAGCCAACTTGCGCGGCAACATGTCAAGTCAGGAAAATTTATGGCTAAATTGAACGCCCCCCCCGAATGAGGGTATCCGCAAAAACCCAATGATGGCTTTTCTTAGGCACTATCTCGACGCTTGCTATCACGATCTGCGGAAACTCTGAAAAGCTCGGGCAGTTTTTTGTCCGTATGCGGTAACGTTGGCAGAATTTTAAACCTTTTGGGAGGACTAATCATGGTTGCGATGAAAACAAGAGATCAGGCTTGGGCACTTGTCAGCGGAGCCCCTTGGCTCGGCGGCACACCCAATTCAGACAATGGAAATTTCAATAACTTGCCTGGTGTCAATAAGGGCAGTGGTCTTGGAGGCGACGACCACATCCTTGGCAACGGCAATACAAATGTCATCACCGGCGACGGTGGAAATGATTTCATCCGCGGCGGCGGCGGCGGTGACTATCTGTTCGGCGGCGAGGGCAACGACATCCTGATGGGTGACGAAACCAGCGGCGATCAGGGCAATGACGAACTGAGCGGCGGCAATGGCGACGACATGCTTGCAGGCGGCGGTGGCGACGATCTGCTGAATGGAGGCGCGGGCGCCGATGTCGTGATCAGCGGCTCTGGCAATGACGTTGCATGGGGCAGTACCGGCGATGATGCAGTGCTCGGCGGCACGGGTGATGATCTGTTGTATGGTGGTGCCGGCAATGATTGCATTGCGGGCCAGGCCGGCGACGACACGCTTTTTGGTGGCCTTGGCAACGACATGATGACGGGCGGATCCGGCGATGATACGCTTTATGGCGATGACGGTGACGATGTGGTCGCGGGCAATGCAGGCGCCGATTACATCAATAGCGGCAGAGGCAACGATGTCGCCTTTGGCGGCAGCGGTGAAGACACCATCCGCGGCTTTGACGGCCACGACAAGATCTATGGCGGCACTGGAGACGATGCTCTGATGGGTCAGCGCGGCATGGATGCCATCTCTGGTGGGGAGGGCAATGATAACATCCAAGGCGGTGCCGACGATGACCACATTGCCGGCGATGCGGGGCATGATGTTATCGAAGGCAATGACAATGCCGACTGCATCTCGGGCGGCACCGGCGCTGATCTGATTTATGGCGACAATGCCGATGGCCAGGTGGCTGTGGGCGAAGCCAGCGATGAGATCACCGGCGGAGCAGGCAGTGATACGATCTACGGCGGCCAAGACGACGACGAAGTCACCGGCGACGATGCCAATGACCGGCTCTATGGCGGTGTCGGCAACGACACGATGAATGGCAACAACGGCCATGACAAGCTGTATGGCGATGCTGGCGACGACCATCTGAACGGTGACGCTGGCAATGACACAATCTACGGCGGCACCGGTAACGACGACATCGCAGGCGATGCTGGCATGGACAAGCTCTATGGCGACAGCGGCGATGACTGCATCAGCGGTGGGGCCGATGATGACTCCCTCTATGGTGGTGTTGGCAGTGACACGCTGGATGGCGGCGCGCAGAACGACCAAATGGATGGTGGTCTGGGCGATGACTTCCTGCATGGCGGCAGCGGCAATGACATGCTGTATGGCGACACGGGCGTCACGGGTGGTGGCAGCGATCTGTTGCTGGGCGGCCTGGGCGACGACACCCTGCACGGCGGCAAAGAGACCGATTGCCTGGTCGGTGACGAAGGCAATGATGTGCTCTATGGCGAAGGAGATGGCGACAACTTCTACTTCGGCTATGACCTGGACAGAGATGGTGACGGGGTCTGCGACACGACTGTGCTGAACATCGGCAATGATGTGATTAAGGACTTCGATGACGATCAGGAAGATCGCGTGATCTTCCATTCTGACTTTGAAGGCACGTTGTCGGCCTCGATCGTGGGCAACGACGTCCTGGTCACCTCCAGCCTAGGTGGCTCGGTGCTGATCGAGAACCTGGTGGGCGAGTTGGAAGGCATCAACCCGCTTGATCCGTTCTTCAGCCCGGCGGCGTTGATGGACTTCCTGCTGAAACCCGGCATCGACGGCGACGGCAAGGGCATCATCAGCTTTGATGACAAATGCATTACCCTGCCGGATTGCGAGCCGGATGATGCATCGGTCACGTGTGAAGTGCCATATTACGAGCCTATGCCCTGTGTGATTGATCTGTCCGACGATCACGTCGGCAACACCACAATCTTCACCAACGAACAGCAGATCGCCGACCTGTTCGTCGAAGAGGATGTGAATGTTTCGGTCAATGGCAGCACTTTGACGATCAACCTGCTGGCCGAGTGACAGCAAGCGTGATGTGACGCGCAAGACGCATTGAAAATCGGGTGCCCCCCTGACCGGGGGCATCCAGCCTTGCAACCCTGCTTGCCTGCACCAATGCTTTTTACCCGGCCCGATTTATCGGCTTTTGCCTGAGCTACCTTCGCAACCTTTGCGTTGAAACCCTTTGTGAATGCGGTCATTCCCTGCCCCTGCCGCTTCACATGCATGATGCCGTAAAATTGACACATCCTTACAATCCCGATATGCTCTCGTCATAAAAACCAGACAGCATCTTCGTGAATTTCTGACACAGATTTATGGCAAGCAACTGCAAGGCACTACCTTTAAGTTACTGTGATGCGTCCGTGACCAGCTCTTATCCGTGCGCTGTGCGGGTTTGACTGTCGAAGTCTAGAATTTTTGATCCCGTCCGGCCGCGTCAGTCAAAGTGCAACTCTTTGTGTTCTGATGCGCCATACCAAGACCCCAAGTCCCAGGTTCTGACCCTAACTTTGATCTGACCCTAACTTTCAGACGTTGACCCTTTCGTTGTTTTTGATGGTCTAGATATGAACATGCGAACTAGCGATTACAGTCATAATAACCGCGAGATTTTTGCGGCGGATTTTTGCAAGAATGCCGGGTTTCATGGCGTTTTCATGGGGTTCTTCAACGCCAGCCAAAAGATGTTTTCTGATGCCTGGATCGCCAAAATGGAGGATTGCTCGCAAGAAACTGTGCGCACTCTGGTTAAGATGGCCGAAAGCCGCCTGCTGGCCCATGCCGAAGGCCGCGACCAGCTGACCGAGACGACAGGCCACGAGCGGCTGGATGATGCGCAAGACAGGGTCTATCCGTTCTGGATCAGCAATGGCCGCAATGTCGTGGGTATCGGCGCACCGATTGGCAACTGCTTTCCTGTCATGGCCTTTCCGCGTCTGGGCCGTGTCGATCTGATGGAAAAGCAACCACTGCTGCGCATCGGCATGGCCTATGTCTCGCAGCAATTGGCCGAAGCGCTTGATTGCCTGAACAACTGGCCCCTCGCCTCGTTGCAATCGGTGATCTCGCTGCTTGCTCTGCGGGTTTTTGTTGTCAACAGCAACGGACTGGTCGTCTATCACCAATCGCCGCGACACGGCGAAGTGAAAGTGATCGACCGCATCATAACCGGCGAAAAGCTGACACTGGTAAACAAGCGCGAGTGCGTGTTGCTGCGCGAAGCCATCCGCGCGGCGACAAAGGAAGGTGGACGGTCTTCGCTGTTGTCGTTGACATCTCTAGGCCATGACTCGCGGCTGGCTATGGTGGCCCCGATGCCGCAGTCAAGTTTGAGGATGGCGATGGTGGTGTTTGGTGAAAAGCAAATCAACCATAGCTTGCAGCACGAGCGTTTCTTTGACTCTTATCAGATGACACCATCGGAACGGCTGGTCGCGCGTGAGGTGCTGTTGGGCAAGCAGCTGAACGAGATTTCTGTCAGCACCGGCCTGTCGCTGTCTACAATCCGCAGCTATCTGAAGCAAATATTTACCAAGACCCGTACGCATCGTCAGATTGACCTAGTCCTGCTATATTATCAGAATTGAATGACCTGCCTCAAGGCAAGCATGTCGCTATATGGCTTTGTTGCACAAATCCTGTCAGGGATTCATGTTGTGAATCCAGCGTGATAGTCGGTGTGTAACCGAACACACCGACCTACCGAACCCTGAACTGGCCCGCGTATAACAAGGCGCTCAAGCGCCAGGGATCGCTGACGATCCATTGGTCGGTAGGCGATTGCCTGCAATCGCCGTAAGGCTGGTTCGATCCTGACATGTCGTGGGCGGCGCAGCCGAAAGGCAAGTGGGGGCGACAGCCCATTTACAGCAACGCCGCCGTCCAGACCTGCCTGACGATGAAAGTCCTGTTCGGGATGGCGCTGCGGCAGACGACCGGGTTCGTCGAGAGCCTGCTGCGGTTGATTGGCCTGGACTGGGATGTGCCGGACTTCAGCACGCTCAGCCGTCGCCAGAAGACCCTTGCCGTGAACATCCCGCATCGGGGGTCGCAGGGTCTGTTGCACCTCTTGATCGCCAGCACCGGGATCAAGGTCGAGGGAGAAGGCGAGTGGAACGCCCGCAAGCATGGGGGTCCAAAAGCGTCGCGTCGGGCGCAAGATCCACATCGGGATCGATGAGGAAACATTGGAGGGTCGGGCAGTCGAGGTCGCCAGCAGCGCCATAGGGGACGCGCCCATGCTGCCCGAACTATTGGCCCAGATCCCCGCAGATCACAACATTGCAAGTGTCACAGCGGATGGCGCCTACGACACCCGAAAGTGCCATGACGCCATTGCCGAACGTGGGACCAATGCGATCATACCGCCCCGCAAGAACGCCACGCCATGGAAGGCGATCACGGCAGGCGCGGTCGCCCGCCACGAAGCACTGCGGGCATCGAAATACCTCGGCCTTGCGCTCTGGCGACGGTGGAGCGGCTATCACCGCAGAGCCGCGTCGAAACCAACCCTTTCATGGTTTGCAGGCAAACCATTGCCGGGCAATAGATTCATTGTGTGAAACTGCTGGGCCAGCGCCTCATGGCGCGCGACTTCGACCGTCAGGTGGCGCTGGCCCAGGTTCGTGTCGCCGTGCTGAACGGCTTCACCGCGCTCGGCATCCCCGTCACAAAGGCCGTGGGAGAAGTCTGTCCGGGGATAAGGGCAGACCACCCGTCAGATGATTTGCGCAACAGAGCAGAGCTGCGTAGAAGTTCGCCTCGGCTTCGGCGGGTGGGATGTTCCCGATGGGCTCAAGCAGGCGGCGGTTGTTGAACCAGTCGAACTGTCAGCCGGTAGGCGATGCTTGCATCGCCGTAAGGCCATTCGTGGGTTGCGTATTCGACGGCTTCGAAGCTGCGCCACGGGCCGCGACGGTGGATGACCACCTTCTCAAGAGCGCTGGCCAATTCCCTGCGGGTCAAATTGGCTAGCCTAGTGGCAGGCGAGCCATCGATTGCCGCCCGGATCGTCGTCAAAGCGATGTCGGCGGTTGGCTATGACCTCTATTCCGAGCGGTTCGGCCAACCCCAGATCGCCGCTCCCGCGATCATCCGCTCCCTGATCACCAAGGCGGCATCAGAGGTCGACGGTCACTGCTTCTCAACCCACTTCCTTTCCGGAGAATGGGAGGATGTTGTCGACGCCTGGCAACTGCGGTCGTGGGACGAATATCGGGACGTGTCCCGCCTTGGCCGCAAGACCAGGATCGGCGGGAAACAGCGTGAAGCCCTGTGGGCAATCTTCGACCGCGTGCGGGCGGGCCTGCTGGAACGGCGAGTTGTCACTTGGTCGGACGTCTTCGGGCGCTTGACGGAAAGCATGACGGGAAAGTCGGCTCGACCATACGATTTCGCAGTCATCGATGACGCTCAGGATCTGGGTGTGGCAGAGGCGCGGTTCTTTGCCGCGATGGCGGCGGGTCGCGGCAACGGACTTTTCTTTGCGGGCGACCTCGGCCAGCGAATTTTCCAGCAGCCGTTTTCATGGAAATCGCTGGGCCTCGACGTTCGCGGTAGGTCCTACACCCTGCGCATCAACTACCGCACGTCCCATCAAATCCGGCTTCACGCCGACCGGCTGCTTCCAGGGACCGTTTCCGACGTTGATGGAAACGCAGAGGTGCGGCGTGGCACAGTGTCGATGTTCGACGGCCCATCCCCCATGGTCGAGGCTTGCAGCGATGCCGATCCATGAGTGCCGTGTCGTCGGCAACTGGATCAGCGCCAGGCTCAAGGAAGGCTGCGCACCGAACGAAGTGGGCGTTTTCGTTCGGTCGGACGCCGAACTGAAGCGGGCCCGTGCCGCGGTGAGGGCGGCCGGTGCACGCTCCGTTGAACTGAACGACAAGGTCGAAGTCGAAGTCGGGGCCGTTGCCATGAGCAGAACGCATTTCGCAAAGGGGCTGGAATTCCGGTCGGTGGTCGTCATGGCCTGCGACGACGATGTGATACCGCAATCAGATCGCATTGAAGCGGTCGCGGACGATTCTGACCTTGAAGAGGTTTACAACACCGAACGGCACTTGCTCTATGTGGCACGCACACGCGCCCGTGATCATCTTCTGGTAACTGGCATCACGCCTGTATCTGAATTCGTGGGTGATTTTTTGACAGGGTCTTGATTGACCGTCTCCGAATGATTTGGAATGGGCGGTCTGATTTTACGTCGGAGGGCGCGCGCCCGGAATTTTCACTCGCAGTCAGCAAAACAACTCACGCTGAACTGCGCTGGCATATGCCAATCCCAATCACCGAGAAACGTTGCAGACGCCTCTCGTGGCATAGGGAAAATTAGTTCATGATGGAATTATAACAACGAATTCGGAGCGAGCATACGACCTTCAAAACCGGTCACCAACATCACAAAGGGCGGGGAACTGTCTTGCGGCGCTGCGGCGTGGCAACCGCAGCAATGCAAGGAAAGCAGTCGCTCCCGTCCCAGTGAACGCCGTCTAAATTGCACACACCGAACAGACGGTGCGTTGATTCCTGACTACAAAGGCGATCTCCATTCCCGGCTGGATGTAAGTCATGCGCCTTTCATTGACGAGATCCCCAACCGCCCCAACACATGTGTTGTCCATCCGGGCTTTGGGCAGTGTTTTGAAAAAGCCCACCGCACGCAACTCGACTCCCGTCAGGACTCGCTGCGGACCGATCGAATAGGCCACCGGCGCAGACATCAGATCCATCCGGACTTGTAGCTGAACGGTCATAAAGCTCACCGCATGCAACTCGACTCCCGTCACCCGATCACGGTGGACAAGCTGCGCAGCCTGCACCCCGGCGGCGGTACCATGGCAACCTACGATCCCGTGGCACGGGGACGTGTGCAATTTCTCGAGGTGCCGGGGGATGATGTAGCCCAAGGGGTGGCAGCGGTGAACGAGTTGGTTCGACTTTCCCACCTCGATCCGGATTTCTCCTGGTCGCGCACGGCGATCATCTCGCGCGACTGGCGGCGGCTTGCGCCGGTGCGGTCCTATGCTGAAAAGCTTGGGCTTAAAGTCGAGATGGCCAACGAAAAGCTCCCCAGCGTCTGGCGGCTCCGCGAGATGCAAAATCTGATTGCTGGTCTTTGGCAGCGACCAACTGCGATGCTCACGATTCAGGACATCCTCGACGTCTTGAACCAGCAGCGTCACACGCGCTGGGTCGATCTGATTGCCGAAGGCGTCGCGGACCTTGCCCGAGAACTTGGGACTAGGACGATCCCTGTTCCCGACGCGCTGGAATGGCTGGCGGAATGGGCGCAAGACGTCAGAGGCACGCAGCGCGGGCTTTTGCTCCTCACAGCCCACCGGTCAAAGGGCCTCGAATTCGACCACGTGGTGATCCTGAACGGCGGCTGGCAAGCGCTCTCGAAGGGCGAAGATGGAGAGGCTCCACGTCGGCTCTTCTATGTCGCGATGACCCGCGCGCGCCAGAGTCTTGCCGTGGTGACCCGCGGGGCTCGTGCCTTCGTCCGTGCTGACAGCGAGAGCGAACTTTTGCGCCCGGTCGAGGCAGGTCGACCTTCCGACCTGCCCGAGCCCGACCAGTATCAGCTGCCAGACATGGGCTCGGTCGATCTGTCCTATGCCGGCCGCCTCCCTGAGACAAGCCAAACGCTTGTCGCCATTGCCGAAGAACAGATCGAAGACACGGTGACACGGGAGCGCCGCGAGGCAAAATGGATGGTTCTCGACACGCAAGGACGCGTGCTCGGCCGCATGGCGGGAAACTGGTCGCCGCCCGAGAGCACCCATCTTGTCTCGGGCAAAGTCGGCGCCATCGTCCGCTGGCGCAAGGCAGACAGCACGGAAGCCTACCAGACTTCCATGAAGCGCAGCGAATGGGAGACCATTCTGCCGGAGTTCATGTTCCGACGAAGCGGTGATCGCTGAGGCTGCGGCAAGTTAGAACTGCGGATGAATCCGGGGACTTGGCGCAAACGGCCTATAACGATGAAATGCCCTTTCATACGAAAAGGGCGGAGAGCCGCCTGACGGCGGAGCAGCGTGGCTCTTGCAGCGACACCTGAAAAGCGGGCATTCATGCAAGGCGCGGCTAAGCTGGAGCTTGATGACAGAAAACGGGTGGAGAGCAAGCTGACCGCGCTGCGGCATAGCGACCGCAGCAGTTGGTCAAACTGGACATTCGTTCATCCTGCAGCATTCTCGGACTTGGATCGACTGGCAGGTCAGAGGGAGAGATCAGCTTGATGGTGCCGCAACAATGAAAATGCAGGATCACCCGATGGCCTGATGATAAAAGCAAAGCCACGATAGGTTTCTCCGAATTCAGCACAGAAGGGACAGTTCTCTGCCGTCATAGGATTGCACTCACGCAAAACGAGGCTGGCCCACTGAGCCGCCTTCTCGTAATTGCGGCCCTTGGCTTTCAACATATCTGCCACCAAGAACTAGGTAATTTTGCTCACGCCAACGGCAGTTCTTACATGTCTAGCAACCCAGTGAAGCGGCTCTGCGTGGCGCGCAGCCATGGTCGCACTTTATTCTGGACAAGCTGATCCGGTATCAATCCAAGCGCGGGTCAATGCGGCGAACTCGGCCTGACTGCCGGGCGCGGGTGTGCGGCCTTCGCCGGGTTCCCAGCCCCAGCCGACCAGCCCATCGGTGGCGTTGTGCTTATACAAAGCCTCAAGATCGCGATTGCCGTTGCACGCGGGGTCTTTGAGCTGAACGCAAATCTCTGACAGGCTTAGCCCCTGCCAACCCATCGACAGCGGGGCGAGCGCCCATGGCTCATGGCCGGGAATACTGCCCGGCCCGGTGGCAAAGCTGACGTTCTCGCTGCCGTGGCAGGTGCTGCAATTCATGCCGGGTGCGCCGAAATCAGCCTCGCCACGGACGACGGGCGGCATGTGGGGGTGCATATCGTTGCCCTGCGTCGGGCCGCCGGTGACGGGGTGGCAATTCAGGCAGCGCGGGCTTTGCAGAACCTTGCCCATTTCTTCAAACAGCGCCGCAGAGCGCGCGGTTTGATCGGTGATGCCGTCGAAAGCCGCGGGCGGTTGCAGCGTTTCCTGCGCGGTGGCAGGTGCTGCCACCATCAACAAGACCGCAAAGGCGCGAAAAGAGGTTTTCATGCTGTGTCCTTTCACGCGACTGCGGCTGCAAACGGCAATTGATAGCTGGCCTTGCCGGTCAGCGCGCGCCAAGCGTTCGCCAAAGCCGGAGCAAGAGGGGGAACACCGGGTTCGCCGACACCGGTCGGGTCGGCGGTGCTGGTGATGACCTCGACCTGCACGGCGGGCATCTCGTGAATGCGCAGCATCCGGTAGCTGTCGAAGTTGCCCTGTGCAACGGTGCCGCCGGGTTCCAGCGTGATCTCGTTGAACAATGCGGTGCCGAGGGCGTAACCGATGCCACCCTCCATCTGCGCCCGGATGATGTTGGGGTTCACCGCCACCCCGCAATCGACCGCGCACCACACGCGGGTGACTTTGGGAAAGCCGTTCTGGTCCTCGACCTCGACGATTTCCGCCACATAGGTGCCAAAGCTTTTCGCCATCGCGATGCCGTAGCCCTTGCCGTTGGCTGTGCGGCCGGTCCAACCGGCCAGTTTTGCGACCGCTTCGATGACGCCGCGCTCGCGGGTCGCCTCGGGCGTCAGCAAATCAAGCCGGCCTTGCACCGGATCTTTGCCAGCTTTTTCAAGCAGTTCGTCCAGAAATACCTCGACCGCGTAGGCGGTATGGGTGTGACCCACGGACCGCCACCATAGCACCGGCACGGCGCTTTGCGCCTGCGCCCAGCCGATCCGGTGTGCGCCCACCTTGTAGGGAAGCGCATAGGCGCCCTCATAAGACGTGCTGTCCATGCCGTCTTTCATCATCGCGGCCATCGGGGTGCCTGCCATGATCGACTGGTTGGCGATGGTGTTTTCCCAGCCCACCAACGCGCCATCGGCATCGAGACCTGCCTTCAGCCGGTGGACGGTGATCGGGCGGTAGTAGCCGCCGCGCAGATCGTCTTCGCGCGTCCAGACCAGTTTGAAACAGCCGTCGCGGCCCGCCGCCTTGGCGATTTCGGCGACCTCTGCCGCCAGATGGGCAGAGCCTTGCGCGCGGCGGCCGAATGATCCGCCTGCCAGCAGCACGTTGATCGAGACATCTTCCGGCTTTATCCCCAAGGCGGCAGCGGCGGTGGGTTTGTCGAAGGTTGGAAACTGGCTGCCAAACCACATCTCGGCCTTGCCCGCCTTGACCTCGATCACAGCGTCCAGCGGCTCCATCGGGGCGTGGGCGAGATAGGGGAAGCGGAACTCGGCCTCGTGCAGCGTGGCGGCGGATGACAGGGCCGCTAGATCGCCGCTTTCTTCCACGACGCGGCCACCGGTTTTGGCCTCGGTTGACAGCATGTCGTACAGCTCGGACGAGCTGCGGGTTTCGGCCTTGCTGTCATCCCAGGTGATGCTTAGGGCATCGCGGCCCTTCATCGCAGCGAATGTGCTGGTGGCGTAGACAGCGACACCGCTGGAAATCTGGCGGACCATTTCAACGCCCGGAATGGCCAGCGCGGCCTTGTCGTCAAGGCTGGCCACCACCGCGCCGAATTTGGGCGGATGCGCCACCAGCACGGTCAACATGCCGTCGCGGTAGACATCCATGGTGAATTGCGCCGTGCCGTTTGATTTGGCGACGGTGTCCAGACGCGGGCGATCGGTGCCGATCAGCGTGAAGGCCGAGGGGTCTTTCACTGGCGGATCAGCGGGCATCTCCATCGTGGCGGCGGCTTGCGACAGCGCGCCAAAGCCCGAGGATTTGCCGCTGGCCGCATGTGCGATCACACCCTTTGACACGGTAATTTCGCTTGCAGGCACGCCCCATTCGGCGGCAGCGGCGGCCACCAGCATCGCCCGCGCGGTGGCGCCCGCCTTGCGCATCTGCATGTAGCTGTTGGCCATGGCGGTGGACCCGCCGGTGCCCTGCGCGCCAAAGGCAAGGTTTGCGTAAAGCTTGTCATTGCCCGGCGCGGCTTCGGCCCGCATCTGCGCCCAATCGGCGTCGAGTTCTTCGGCCACCAGCGTGGAAAGCCCGGTATAGGGCCCTTGGCCCATTTCGATATGCTTGATCAACACCGTGACAGTGTCATCCGTGCCAATGCGGATAAAGGCGTTCGGCGCAAAGGGGGCAGCCGTTTCGGCCATCGCCCGGCCGCGTGCCAGCGGCAGCATCAGGGCCAAGGTCAGCCCCGCACCGCCTGCCAGAAAACCGCGGCGGGTCGCTTTGATGCCATTCGTTTGCGTGGTCATGGCCTAGCCCTCCAACGTTTTGGCAGCGGTATGGATCGCTTCGCGGATGCGGACATAGGTGGCGCAGCGGCACACGTTGCCCGCCATCGCGTTGTCGATATCCTCATCCGTGGGGCTGGGGACCATTTGCAGCAACGCCGTCGCGGACATCACCTGGCCTGACTGACACCAGCCACATTGCGGCACGTCAATTCCGGCC
>JBKJTI010000269.1:0-19712 GCA_046590425.1 Cypionkella sp.
ATAAACACCACATCGCCCAGCGCGGTTGCCGCATGTTCGGTGATGCCAACAACCACCACATCGCCCTCGACGCGCAGCCATTCGTGATCTTTTGTGTATTTCATCTGACGTCCTCAGCGTTTGTAGGTGGTTGGATGGAAAGGCATTTCGGCGACGGTCGCGGGCAGGCGCTTGCCGCGCACTTCGCCTTCGAGTGCGGTGCCCGGGCTGGCAAACGCGGCTGCGACATAGCCCATCGCAATCGGCGCGTTGACACTTGGGCCAAAGCCGCCCGAGGTGACTTGGCCCAAAGGCGTGGCATCAGGCGTGAACAGATCAGTATGCTCGCGCATCGGCGCACGGCCTTCAGGGCGCAAGCCGACGCGCTTGCGCTCGGGGCCTTCTGCCAGTTCTTGCAGGATGCGGGCCTCGCCTGGGAAGCCGCCGGCGCGTGCGCCACCTGCACGGCGGGCCTTCTGGATCGCCCAGGTCAGGCCCGCCTCCACCGGGCTGGTCGTGGTATCGATGTCATGGCCGTAGAGGCAGAGGCCCGCTTCCAGCCGCAAGCTGTCGCGCGCGCCAAGGCCGATGGGCATGACTTCGGGCTGGTCCAGCAGCGCCTCAGCAAAGCTGCGCAGGTGCGCGTCAGGGACCGAGATTTCAAAGCCATCCTCGCCGGTATAGCCCGAGCGGGAAATCCACAGATCCCCGCCCTGCCACGGCAACATGGCTGCATCCATGAAGCGCATCGCAGCCACTCCGGGCACCAGCCGCGCCAAAGCCACCTCGGCCTGCGGGCCTTGCAGCGCCAGAAGGCCGCGATCCATGACCGGGATCACCTCGGCGTCCTCCGACAAATACGCCTGCATATGCGCGATATCGGCAGCCTTACAGGCGGCATTGACCACGACGAAGATATGATCGCCCCGATTGGCGAACATCAGATCGTCGAGAATGCCGCCAGTTTCATTGGTGAAAAGCCCATAGCGCTGGCGACCCTGCGCCACGCCCAGCACATCGACGGGCATCAGCGCTTCGAAGGCCAAGGCCAAGGCTTCATAGCTGGTTTTCGGGCGCAAGATCACTTGCCCCATATGACTGACATCGAACAACCCCGCAGCGCCGCGGGTGTGCAGGTGTTCTTTCATCACGCCTGCGGGATACTGCACCGCCATCTCATAGCCCGCGAACGGCACCATTTTGCCGCCCAAGCTGACATGCAGATCATGCAGATCCAATCTTAGCAATTCTTCGGCCAAAGCCGCCCCCATAACTGCCGGAAACGGAATCCGGCACCGATCAGGCGGGCCAATCCCCACCCCTCGATGCCCCCTCTGTCTATACCCAACTTGGGCGCCTGAGATCGTTATCCCTTCGGCGGGAGCTGTGGCACCACTCTCCAGAGTCTGTTATCAGAACGGTCCTTGAGCCTGAGAGTTTACCGGGGCGGTTGCTCCTTCGGCACCAGAAGTTTCCTACTGGATTCTCCCGATCCTGATGCCTTTAGCTAGCGCAGAGGCTGTGGGGCTTGCAAGTGAAAAGAATGCGACGGTATGCACCTGCTTTACGACACGCCTAAATCCGCGCTGGCGTGGCCAAAATCATCCGATAGGCCAGCCAGACACCGAGGATGCCAAAGATCACCCCGCCCAAGGCCTGCCCGATCAGCACGCCTTGCGCGCCCCAATAGTGTGAGAACCACCATGCGAACGGCACGGTGCCGATGGTGTGGCGGCCCCAGTTGATCAGGGTCGACATCAAGGGTTTGCCTAAGTTGTTACAGGCGGCATTGGCCATGAAGATTGCGCCGTTGAAGAAAAACAGCAGACACAGCGGGCCGCAGACCAGATCGCGAGTCAGCCCCTGCGCGTGGAACAGATCGGCAATCGGCGCGCGGAGGGCGAACAGGATCACCGTGACGATGGCAACGACGATGGCCGTAAACTTCAGCCCATCGAGGAAGGTTTGGCTCACCCGGTCCATCCGACCGGCCCCATAATTCTGCCCGATGATCGGCCCAATCGCGCCCGACAGTGCAAAGATCACCCCCAGCGCCACAGGGGTCAACCGCCCGGCGATCGCCATGCCCGCCACCGCAGCCTCGCCATAGCCCGACACCATGCGGGTCACCATCGCCTGTCCCAAAGGGGTGGCGACTTGGGTTAAAATCGCAGGCCCTGCAATCGCATAGACCGGGGCGAGGTCGGCCTTCAGCCCCTCGATCGACGGCCGATCAAAGCCGCCGTGATGCCGGATTACCGGGATCAGCGACACCCCTGCAATCACAATCCGCGACACCACTGACGCAATCGCAGCCCCAGTCAGATCCAGATGCAGCCAAAAGATCAGGATCGGGTCCAGCACCGCATTGGCCGCTGCCCCCCACAAAGTTGCCGCCATCGCGCGCCGTGCATCACCATGGCTGCGCAGGATCGCCCCGCCAATCATCCCCACCATCAGGAAGGGTTGCGCCGGAATGACGATGCGCAAGAAATGCACCGACAGCTCATGCGTGCGCCCCACCGCGCCCAGCAGGCTGACAATTCCGGGCAGAAACGCCCAGACCACAGCGGCGAAGATAATGCCAAAGGCGATGCCGAGGATCATGCCATTGGTGGCTTTCTCGCGCGCCATCACCAGATTGCGCTGCCCCACCGCTCGCGCCACCAGCGCCGAAACCGCAATCGAAAGGCCGATACCGAATGAGGTGGTGAAGAACAGGATCGCCCCAGCATAGCCCACCGCCGCGGTGATATCCTCTTGGTTCAACATCGAGATGAACACCATGTTGATCAGATCAACCGAGAAGATCGCCATCAGCCCGACCGAATTGGTCAGCGACATCACCGTGATATGGCGAAAGAGATTGCCCTCGACAAATTTCGCCTGCTGACCCGCTGTCGCTTGCTCTGCCATTTAGACCTCGCGGAAAGTCGCCCCTCCGCCACCTTTTGCTTCAGATTACTGGAAAATCGCCCCGATCGGCCAGAGGCGCAGCTTTGCATCCGCCAACCCAAAGGTTCAAGCCGGAACACCGCTGCCTGTGCAGCCGCAGAGTCGTTGCGCGTTAACCAACAGCGGGCAAACCCTAGAAACGCAATATGCGGGCAGCCAAGCTGGTGCCCGCGTTTTGCATATCAGTGTCAGGTCGGCGCGTTAGTCTGCACTCGTCTCACCCAGTTGCAGGCCCGTCGGGGCGTGCAGATCGTGTACGGGCACCGCCGAGGACAAGTCTTCGCCCCGAAGCGCCGCATCAAGCTTGCTCCGATCCAGCGCGTTCTCCCAGCGGCTGACCACCACAGTCGCCACCGCATTGCCGATGAAGTTGGTGATCGAGCGGCATTCCGACATGAACCGATCAACCCCAAGGATGATCGCCATGCCTGGCACCGGAACCGTCGGCACCACCGACAGCGTTGCCGCCAGCGTGATAAAGCCCGCGCCAGTCACCCCTGCCGCCCCCTTCGACGAAAGCATTGCGACGGCCAGCAGCGTGATCTGATCGCCCAACGACAGATCAATATTGGTGGCCTGTGCGATGAACAGCGCGGCCAAAGTCATGTAGATGTTGGTGCCATCAAGGTTGAATGAATACCCAGTAGGCACCACCAGCCCCACCACGGGGCGGGCACAGCCAGCGCGCTCCATCTTCTCCATCAGCGCAGGCAGCGCCGATTCCGACGACGAGGTGCCCAACACCAGCAGAATCTCGGTTTTGAGATATGAGATCAGCCGGAAGATCGAGAATCCGTTCAGCGCGCAAACCGTGCCCAAGACCACGATGATGAACAAAGCCGAAGTCAGGTAGAATGTGCCAACCAAAGCCGCCAAGTTCACCAAGGATCCGATACCATACTTGCCGATGGTGAAGGCAAACGCCCCGAACGCCCCGATCGGGGCCGCTTTCATCAAGATATCGACGATGCGGAATACCACGCGGCTGACGGTCTCGAACAGATCAACCACCGGGCGGGCTTTCTCACCGATCAGGATCACACCAACACCGAACAGGATGGCGACAAACAGCACTTGCAGGATGTTGCCATCGACAAAAGCCGAAGCCATGGTGTCCGGGATGATGCTCAACATAAAGCCCGTCACCGTGGTTTCATGCGCCTTCTCGCTGTAGCCTTGCACCGCCGAGGCATCCAGCGTGGACGGATCAATGTTCATGCCAGCACCCGGCTGCACCACGTTGGCGACGATCAAGCCAACCACCAGCGCCAGAGTCGAGAACACGAAGAAGTAGCCGAACGCCTTTGCCGCAACCGACCCGACGCCGCGCAGACTGGTCATGCCCGCAAGCCCGGTGACGATGGTCAGAAAGATCACCGGGGCGATGATCATCTTCACCAGCTTGATGAAGCCATCGCCAAGAGGTTTCAGGGACTCGCCGACGCTAAGCCAGAAATGCCCGATCAACGCGCCCAGAATGATCGCGAAGATGACTTGGAAATAAAGCGTGCGATAGAATGGGCACGGCACTTGTGCCACGGAAGTGGTGTTGATCTGCATTGTGGTCTCCTCCCAACATGCATGACGAATCTGTGATGCTATGATGACAGTCGGAATCCTTACTGCGCAGAAATGAGGCGACTGGCGGCAATCCATTGATGTCATAGGTTTTTCGTATTAATCAGTGTGAAAATATGTGTGCTTTTCCACACATAGATTTCATGATAGTATGAAAATAGAAACAACAGGCTGCGGATGATGCTGGACCTGAATCGCGCGTTTATGCGCTTTGCCCTTGCCAGTGCGGCGCTCGGCATGCTGGCGCTGGTGTTCTATTACGGGCAGGCAAATGCGGTATCCCGGCTTGGCGAACAGGCCATGGCGGCGGCAGAATCTCGCGTGCAGGCGTTGAAAACGTGCTCGCCACGCAGCGTGCGGTGGCGGCGATCCTGTCGGACGATAGCTTGGTGAAAGACGCCCTGCTGTATGGATCGGTCAGCGCGCGAGAGCAGGTTTCGCGCAAACTCGATCAGTTGCGCGCCGAGACCGGCAGCAATGTAATCTATCTGCTCAACACCAAAGGCACGGCGATTGCGGCCTCGAACTGGGACGAGCCGGTGTCTTTTGTCGGCAGCAGCTACAGCTTCCGGCGCTATTTCACCGAGGCGATGGCGAACGGCACCGCGTTGGAATTCGCGCTTGGCACCGTCAGCAAACGCCCCGGCCTGTATCTGTCGCATATGGTATCAGACGGCACGGCGGTGATCGGCGTCGTGGTCGTCAAGATGGAGTTTGATGCACTAGAGGCCAGTTGGGCCCGCACCCCCGATCAAACCCGCGTCAGCGACAGCACGGGCAAGGTGCTGCTTTCCTCCGCCAGCGTCGAGCGGTTCAAGCCGATGCCGCGCCTGCAAGATCGGCTGAACATGACCCGCCCGGTGCCGGGGGTGCCGGATTGGACGCTGACGCTCAGCACCTCGCTTGTTCCGGCGCGGCAGGCTGGGGTTTTGGCAGCGGGGGCGGCGCTGGGGCTGGAAATCATCCTTGGCGCGTTGATCTGGCGCGCGGGTCGGGCGAAGCGCCGGGCCGAGAACGCCGTTGCCGCCGAGCGCCGTTACACCGCCGATCTGCAACGCGCGGTCGAAGATCGCACCCGTGATCTGACCGCCGAGATGGCCGAGCGCCGCGCAGCCCAAGCGCGCTTGGCCCGGATGCAGGCCGATCTTGTGCAGGCCAACAAGCTAGCGACCTTGGGGCAAGTCACCGCTGGCCTCGCGCATGAGGTCAATCAGCCGCTCGCCACAATCCGGTTACTGGCCGAAAACGCGCTGGCCTTGCAAAGTACCGCCCCTGCCGAAGTGACCGGCAATCTCGGCAAGATCGTGCAAATGTCGGAACGGATCGGCCAAATCACCACCCATCTGCGCGGCTTTGCCCGCAAGGCCACCGGACAGGTTGGCGCGGTCAGCGTAAAGGGTGCGATTGACGCCTCGGTGATGCTGACCGCCTCGCGCAGCCGTGGCGAAGCTGCGCGGCTGGTGATTGAGGGCGCTGATCCGGGGCACTTCGTGCAAGCCGAAGCGGTTAGGCTGGAGCAGGTCTTGGTCAACCTGATCCAGAACGCGCAAGAGGCGTTGGCGGAGCGACCCGATCCCGAAATCCGCATCACCGTCACAGCCGACGCAACCCATGTCACGATCAGCGTGGCCGACAACGGCCCCGGCGTGCGCCCCGACATTGCCGCGCAGCTGTTCACCCCCTTCGCCACCAGTAAACCCGATGGCTTGGGCCTTGGTCTTGTGATCGCGCAGGATATCATCCGCGATCTGGGCAATGAATTGACCGTTGATCCCCCCCTGCCCGGCCAAGGTGCCACCTTCCGCATCCGATTGACCCGCGCATGACCGCCCTGCCCCTCGTCCGCCTTGTCGACGACGACACCGATCTGCTGGAAGCGCAGACCCAGTCGCTGCGTATTGCTGGGTTTCAGCCCGAGGCGTTTTCCTCTGCCGCCGCCGCCTTGCAGGGCGTGGATGCGGATTATCCCGGCGTGATCCTGTCGGATGTAAGGATGCCCGGCATGGATGGGTTCGAGCTGTTCCGCCGTATCCACGCGATGGACCCCGAACTGCCGGTGATATTGCTGACCGGGCATGGCGATGTGGCCATGGCGGTCGCGGCGATCCGCGATGGGGCTTGGGATTTCCTGACTAAGCCGGTGGGCCTCGATGCCCTGACCGCAGCCCTGCGCCGCGCGGCTCAAGCCCGTGCTTTGGTGCTGGAAAACCGCCAGTTGCGCGCGATGCGGGCCGCACCCGTGGCGGCGGGGGCGTTGCTGGGCGACAGCGTGGCGATGGTGCATCTGCGTGAAACCGTGGCAAGGCTGGCCGAGGCCGGGGTGGATGCGCTGATCACCGGGCCGTCGGGGGCGGGCAAGACCTTGCTGGCCCGCGCGATCCACCGCGAAGGTCCGCGCCACGCCCGGGCTTTCGTGCATGTCGCCTGCGATGCCTTGGACGCGGCGCGGTTCGATCTCGATTTCTTCGGGGCCGAGGCGGGTCAGCCGGGTGCGCCGCGCCATGCCCGCACGGTGGGGCGGCTGGAGAAAGCGCATCGCGGCACGTTGTTTCTGGACCGGATCGAGGCGCTGACCCTGCCGCAGCAAGCCCGCATCCTGCATGTGATCGAGGCGTGCGAGGTCTGGGCGGCGGGCGCCGCCGCGGCGCGGGGGCTGGATCTGCATGTGCTGGCGGCGTCGCAGGGTGATCTGGGCGCGATGGTGGCGCGGGGGGCGTTTCTGCCCGATCTGTATTACCGGCTGTCGGGGGTGACGCTGCATGTGCCTGCCTTGAAGGATCGGCGCGGCGATATTGCCGGGCTGTTCCGGCATTTCCTGCTGGCGGCCTGCGGGCGGCTGAACCTGCCCGTTCCGCAGATCACCGCCTTGGTGCAGGCGCGGCTGGCGACGCATGACTGGCCCGGCAACGCGCGGGAGTTGCAGCAGTTTGCCGAGTCTGTGGCCTTGGGCTTGCCGGTGCTGGGCGAGGCTGCGGGCGAGGATGTGGTGGGGTTGGCCGAGATGATGGCGGGCTATGAGGCCGGGATCATTCGGGAAGCGCTGCGGATTTCGGCGGGAAATGTGACCGCCGCGATGGCGCGGCTGCGGCTGCCGCGCAAGACGTTTTATGACAAGGTGAACCGGCTGGGCATCAGGCCAGAGGCGTTCAGGAAACGGGACGGCTGAGGGTGGTCCCGCGTTGGGACCGGCCTTCCACGCTATACAGATCAATGGCTTGGGTGGAGTCGGTCAGATTTTGTTAACCTTTCCGCGCTCTCCCCGCCGCCCCCGATCAAGTCCGCGGCGGCGGGGCGATGGCGGTCAGCGGGGCAGGTCTGCCGCGCTTTCGCGGCGGTCGCGCCATTGGCTGATCGGCAGCAGCGCATTGGGCGCGTGGCGCATCAGCGCGTGCAGCGGGATTGGCGCGGCGGGGCTGGCGGGAATCGCCAAGGCCTCGGGCGGGGTGCCTGTGGCCCATTGCGCCAGTTCGCGGCCCATCGCGGTGGTCATGGCGATACCGCGCCCGTTACAGGCGATGCCTGCGATCAGGTTTGGCGCAGCGGTGATCAGGCGGGGCAGAAAGCTGGGCATCACCGCCGCCATGCCGGACCATGCGTATTGCAGCGGCGGCAGATCGGGCAGATTCAGCATCAGCGCCATGCGGCGGTGGATGGTGTCGGGCACGCGCGCGTCCGCGCCTATCCCGACGATGTGCATGCCGCCGCTGATCAGGCGGTTGGCGGCATCGAAGCGGAAAGTGAACAGGTTGCGCCTGCTGTCGGACACGCATTGCCCACCCGGCAGCAGGCGGGCGCGCACCGATTGCGGCAAGGGTGCGGTGGCAATCTGGAACACTTTCAGCGGGAAGAAGCTGTGCGCCAGACCGGGGATCAGACCGCCTTCATAGGCGTTGGTGACATTCACCACGCGGGCGGCGTGAATGGTGGCGGCTGCGGTGCGGGCTTGCCAGCCGTTTTGGGTGGCGGTGAGGACGGTGACACGCGCGTTTTCAAAGATCTGCGCGCCTGCTTTCTCGGCGGCATGGGCAAGGCCACGGGCATAGGCGACGGGGTTCAGCACCCCGCCGGAATGGTCGATCCAGCCGCCCAGCCAGCCTTGCGCGCCGGTCAGGGCTTGCACGGCGGCGGCGGTCAGAAATTCGACCGGGCGACCCTCGGCGGACCATTGCCGCACGCGGTCTTTGGCGCGGGCAAGCGCTGTTGCGGAATGTGAGGGCTGTATCCAGCCCGACTGCATGGCGTCGCAGTCGATGGCGTGGCGCTTTATCAGATCGAACACCAGATCGGCGCTGCCAGCGGCCATCTGCACCAGTTGGCCGCCCTTGGCCGCGCCCAAAGCGGCGCGGATACCATCGGGATCGACCTTGGCAAAGTTCGGCACCACGAAGCCCGCGTTGCGGCCTGTGGCCCCCGAGGCGATCCGGTTCGCTTCCAAAACGACCACTTTCAGGCCCGCTTCGGCGGCGTGCAGGGCGGTGGAGAGCCCCGCGAATCCGCCACCGATGATCAGCAGATCGGTGGTGATGTCGCCCTGCGCTGGAGCGCGCAAGCGTGCGGGCGCTGCGGTGGCGTGCCAAAGGGTTGCGGGTTCGGGGTTCATCACGAGCGGCGTTTTCCGAGCAAGCCTTGTGGGCCGAAGAAACCTTGCGGACGCCAAAGCAGGATCAGGCACAGCATGACGCCGATGGCGACGATCTGCAAAGATGCCGCGCGGGCTTGCCAATCATTGGGCACCACGGCGGCGCTGAACGCCCCTGCCCCGACCCAGATTGCCCAGACCACGACCGAGCCAAGGATGGCGCCTCGGTTCGATCCCGATCCGCCGACCATCAGCATCGCCCAGACTTGGAAGGTCAGGGTGGGCAGGTAGCCGTTGGGGGCGATGAAGCCGATGAAATGGGCTTGGACTGCGCCCGCAAGGCCCATCACCGCACCGCCTGCGGCAAAGGCCTGGATGCGGTAGGATCGGGCGGATTTGCCGAGGGAAATCGCGGCGCGTTCGTCTTCGCGCAGCGCCTTCAGCACCCTGCCCCATGGGCTGCGCGAGAGGTGTTCGAGGGCTAGGTAGACGGCCACGGTGACGGCGGCGATGACGCCGAGGTTGATGAAGTTGAACAGCGCCGGTTGGTCTTGCAGATGCGCGAACGGGCGCGGGATGAAGGCGACGCCGAACGGCCCCCCGGTGAGGGATTGCGCGTTCAGCGCCACCAGTTGCACGACGACGGCGACGCCGAAGGTGGTGATGGCGAGGTAATCGGATTTCAGCCGCAGCGTGGCAAATCCGGTGAAGGCGGCGGCGGCGGCGGTGACAAGGGCGGCCGCCAACCAGCCTGCAAGGATCGGCCAGTCGAACCCACCGATGCGGTCGGCAGCCTCGGGCGTGGTGAGGATCGCCGAGGTGTAGGCTCCGATCGCGACAAAGCCCGCGATGCCGACGTTGAACAGGCCGGTTTGGCCCCATTGCAGGTTCAGGCCCAGCGCGATGAGGCCGAAAATCAAGGCGCTTGAGGTGAAGAACGCGCCGTAGCCCAACAGATCAATCATCTTTCAGCCCTTCCAAACAAGCCCATCGGGCGGACGAGGAGCACCGCCATCAGGATGGCGAAGGCAATGGCAGCGCGCCATTCCGCGCCGATCAGTTGCACGGCGGCGGCTTCCGAGACGCCGATGATCAGGCCGCCCAAGACGGCTCCGGGAACTGATCCGATGCCGCCGAGGATGGCGGCGGCGAACATTGGCAGCAGTAGGTCAAGGCCCATCAGCGGGCGGATTTGCACGAGGATGCCGACCATCACGCCAGCCGCACAGGCAAGTGCCGCGCCGATGATCCATGTGGCGCGCACGACGCGGGCGGTGTCGATGCCGACGACGCGGGCGAGTGCGGGGTTCTGACTGTAGGCGCGCATCTCACGCCCGGTCTGGCTGCGCGACATGAACAAATGCATGGCGGTGACGAGGATTATGGTGGTCGCCAGCATCACCATTTGATCGGGGGTGATGCGGATGCCGAGGCCTACGGGGATCGCCATCTGGATGCCGCGCGAAAAGTAGGTCGGGCTGGAGGTGAAGATGAATTCGAGCAGGCTGCGCAGTGCCATGGATGCGCCGAACGAGGCCATGACGACGATGATCGCCTGACCCTTGTCGCGCAGGCGTGCGAACAGCAGCCAGTCGAGCAGGAGGGCGAGGCAGGCGGTGAGGATCATGCCGATTACGGTGGCTGCGATCAGGGGCCAGCCGAAGGACAGCGCGCCGATCGGGGCGGTGGTGCCGACCAAAGCGCCAATCGCGGCCACGACGGAAAGGGTGCCGTAAGCGCCCCAGGCCATGAAATCGCCATGCGCGAAGTTGGAAAACCGCAGGATGGAATAGGTCAGCGTGATGCCGATGGCGCCAAGGCCGATCAGGCTGCCCGATATCAAGCCGTCGACGATGAATTGCAGGTTCATGCCTGCCTCCGCTTTCCAAGGTAAAGTTCTGCCACGACGGGATCGTCCCAAAGGGTGGCGGCGCGGCCTTCGTGGGCCTCGCGGCCTTCCACCAGCACATAGGCGCGGTCGCCGATGGCAAGGGCGGCGCGGGCGTTTTGTTCGACGAGCACGATGGTGAGGCCCGCGCAGCGGATTTCGTTCAGGCGGGCGAAGACCATCTCGACGAACTTGGGCGACAGGCCTGCCGAGGGTTCATCCAGCATCAACACACGCGGATGCACGATCAGGGCGCGGCCTACCGCCAGCATTTGCCGCTGCCCGCCCGACAGGCTGCCTGCGGCGAGTTTGCGCTGGCGGGCAAGGTCTGGGAACATGGTGTAGGTCTCGTCGATGCGGGCTTGGACCTCGTTGCGCTGAAGAACACCGCCTGCGACACGGAGGTTTTCCTCGACGGTCATCAGCGGGAAGATGTTTTCGGTTTGGGGAACAAAGGCGAGGCCTTGGCGGACGCGCAGATGGGCGGCACCGTAGGTTATATCTTTGCCGTCTAGGAGAACTTGGCCGCCTGTGATGGGGACAAGACCAGAGATGGCTTTGATAAAGCTGGATTTTCCGGCACCGTTGGGGCCGAGGATCACCACGATTTCTTTTTCATCGGCGTGGATCGAGGCGCCTTTGACGATGGAAAGACCCGGCTCGTAACCTGCGATCAGGCCCTTTACGTCAAGGATGGGCACATTGGGGATACTCACGCCGGGGTTCCTCCGAGATAGGCTTCAATCACGCGCGGATCGCGGGCAACTTCCGCCGGGGTGCCTTGGCACAGCATCGCGCCCGAGGCCATCACCAGCACGCGGTGGCACAGGCGCGAGACCATGTCGATGTTGTGCTCGATCAGCACAAAGGTAACGCCGGTGGCATTGATCTCGCGGATGCGGTCGATCAGCACTTCCAGCAACGACGGGTTCACCCCTGCGGCGGGTTCATCCAGCAGCACGACCTTAGGGTCGGCCATCATCACGCGCGCCAGTTCCAGCAGTTTGCGCTGACCGCCGGATAGGATGCGGGCGGGATCGTCGGCCAGGCGGCGCAGGGCGACGAGATCGAGCAGGCCCAATGCTTTGTCGCGGGCGGCGCGCTCTTCGGCGGCGATGCGGCGGGGGACGGTGAAATTCGCCCACAGGCGTTCGCCGCTTTGGTCTTGGCGGGCGAGCAGCATGTTGTCGAGCAAGGACAGTTCGGGAAACGGGCGCGGAATTTGGAAGGTGCGGCCCATGCCGCCTGCCAAGCGACTGTGAGCAGGGGATTTCGTTACATCCTGGCCCATCAGCTTGATCTGCCCCGACGAGGCCGCGACCGAACCTGCCAGCAGATCAAACATCGTGGTTTTGCCCGCGCCGTTTGGTCCGATCAGGCCAAGGATTTCACCGGACGCCACCGAGAAGGACATCTGATCAACGGCAGTCACGCCGCCGAACCGTTTGGACACATTGATCGCTTGCAGAACTGTCATGCTGACCTTGATGTTTGATCTGTGATCACACTTGATTTGATCACAGTATGGGCGTCTAATCTGATCTAGCAAGATGATTCGTGAGGTTCAGATGGCGGTTGATGAGACGGGTTTGACGCTGGCTCCAGTAGGGCGCGAAAGCGTGCAGGATCGGGTATATACCGAGTTGCGCCGCGCGCTGATCAGTGGGCTGTTCGCGCCGGGGCAAGTGGTGACGATCCGGCAATTGTCGGATGCGCTGATGACCTCGACCATGCCCGTCCGCGATGCTTTGGGGCGGCTGATCAGCGAACGCGCGTTGGAAGCCTTGCCGAACCGTTCGATCCGGGTGCCGCCGATGACGCTGGAGCGGATTGACGATCTGCTGCGCACACGGATTTTGATTGAGGGTGAGGCGATTGCTTTGGCAGCGCCCCGGATGACCCCGGCGATTGTCGCCACGTTGCGCGGGTTTATGGCGCGCTGGCAGGTGCTGCGGTTGGATGGCGATCCTGCGACGGTGGATCAGGAAGCCGCGCTTAATCAGGCATTTCACTTTGAGATATACAATGCCTGCGGCTCGCCCGTGCTGATCCCGATGATCGAAAGCCTGTGGCTGCAATCTGGCCCCTGCACGCGGGCCGCGATTTTCGCGTTTTCGGAAGCGGGGGAAAGCGATAGCGCGCATTTCCATCTGAACATGATTGACGCTTTGGCTGCGGGCAATGCGCAGGCCGCGCGCGAGGCTTTGGTCGCCGATATCAGCCGCCCGTTCGCGTTCTTGCGCAAGAAACTTTTGTCGAAAGAGAGTGCCGCATGAAGAACATTCGCATCAGTCACGCAGCCTCTGGCATGGATATTTTGGCGGTGATGAGTCCCGAAAAGGCTCCGGCCAATGCCGCGTTCCTGTGGCACTATCTGGAAACCCCGCGCGTGGTGCCGGGGATTCATGCGATGTGGACGGGGCCAGAGATTTCCTGCCCGATCCCATCTGCGCATCTGGGCGACGAGCCTGCTCTGCCTGCGGAAAACGCCACGTTGCACCCGCAACCGGGGGATATTGTGCTGGCCTATGTGCCCGCGCGGATGTGGGGCGGCAATCCTGATCCGATCTTTGACATCGGGCTGTTTTATGGCCCCGGCGCGCGGATGCTGTTTCCGATTGGCTGGCTGGCGGGGTCGGTGGTCGCACAGGTGCGGCCAGAGGATCGTGCGGCTTTGGCCGAGGCTTGCGGGAAGATACGGCGTGCGGGCGCGTGTGAGATCACGTTTGAAAGGGCGCTGTGATGGATGAGTTTGAGCTTTACGATCTGCGGGTGGAACTCGTGGCCCCTGAGGGGGCGAAGATTTACTGCGGCACCGTTGGCGATTGGTTTGAATTGCATGGTGAGCAGTTGCACATGCCGCCGGGGCAAAGTTTCTCGATCTATTCCTTGTCGTCGATCCTGCCGCTTTTGCCGGCCAAACAACGGGTAACGCATCCCAATGACTGGATGACCTCGGATGCCGAAGTGGCCTGCCCCGATCCGCATTGCCCGTCGCGGCTGCGCATTACCCGGCTGGGCAAGCGCAGCTTTTCCCATGCCGACACCACCGCTGTTCCCCTGCCTGAGGAGGCTTCCGAATGAGTGTTCCAACATTGGAATTGCGGCCCGGTTATACCACCTCGCGGGTGATCCGGGGCGGGTGGCAGTTGGCGGGCGGGCATGGCCCGGTGGATGCAACCCAGCAGGTTGAGGATATGATCGCCTTCGCCGATGCCGGGATCACCAGCTTTGACTGTGCGGATATTTATACGGGCGTTGAGGAGTTGATCGGTAGCTTCCGCACCGCTTACGGCAATCAGCGCGGGGCCGAGGCTTTGGCGCGTATCAAGGTGCATACCAAGCTGGTGCCGGATTTGGCGGCTTTGGCGGTGGTGGACCGCGCCACGATCCGGCGCAGCGTGGAAACCTCGTTGTCGCGGTTGCGAATGGAGAGGCTGGATCTGGTGCAGTTTCATTGGTGGGATTACGCGGTGCCGCGCTATCTGGAGGCCGTGAGTTGGCTGAATGAGATGCGGCTGGAAGGTAAGGTCGACCAGATCGGCGGCACCAATTTCGACACCGCGCGGACGTTGGAGATCATTGAGGCGGGCGTGCCTTTGTTGTCGATGCAGGTGCAGTATTCGCTGATCGACACGCGGGCGGAGCGGTTGTTGGCGAAGGCGGCGCAGGCCAATGGCATGTGGATTTTCTGCTATGGCACGGTGGCGGGCGGGTTTCTGGGCGATCGCTGGCTGGGCGTGGCCGAGCCGGAGCATCCGTTGGAGAACCGATCTTTGACGAAATACAAGCTGATCATCGACGATTTCGGCGGCTGGGATCTGTTCCAGGCCCTGCTGTGCTGTCTGCGGGGGATCGCGGATCGGCATGACACTGATATCGCCACGGTTGCCAGCGCGGCGATGCTGGACCGCCCAGCGGTTGCGGCGGTGATCGTGGGGGCGCGCAACCGCAGCCATCTGGCGCAGAATTTGAAGGTGGCGGGGTTGGCTTTGACGGCACAGGACCGGGCGGAAATCGCGGCGGTGCTGGCGCAGGGGCATGTGCCTGAGGGCGACACCTATACGTTGGAGCGTGACCGTCATGGGCGGCACGGCCAGATCATCAAATACAATCTGAATAAGGCGTCCTGAACGCCAGCGCGCGGATCAGCCTGAACCTGCGCGAATAATATAGGGCTATTCCAACAGATGAGGACGATATGAGAAAGTTACTTTTGGCGAGCGTTGCAGCCTTGATGCCCCTTGGCGCGCAGGCCTGCGATATCACCGTAGGTCTGGTGCTTGAGTTGACGGGTGAGGCCGGGGCTTATGGTCAGGCCGGGGCGAAATCGGTGGAGATGGCGTTTCGCGATCTGAACGATGCGGGCGGTGTGGCGGGCTGCATGCTGAAAACCGACACGCGGGATAGCCAGACGCAGGCCAATCTGGCGGTGGATGCGGCAACGCAACTGGTGCAGGTTGCCAAGGTGCCGGCGATCATTGGCGGCATCATCAGCCCGATGTCGATCCCGATCCTGACCTCGGTGACGGGGCCCGCCAAGGTGCTGCAGGTCTCGCCCGCCTCGTCCTCGCCGACGCTGACGGCGTTGGGTAAGGATGGCAAAACCAATGGCGTGTTCTTCCGCACCATCACCTCGGACGCGCTGCAAGGCGTGGCTGCGGCGAAGTTCGCGATGGATCAGGGCATGAAGAAGATCGTGATCATCCATCAGAACAATGACTTCGGCGTGAATCTGGTGAAGGAATTCACCGCGCCCTACACCGCTTTGGGTGGCACGGTGGTTTCAGTGACGCCTTACAATGCCAAGCAATCCAGCTATGCCTCGGAAGTCACGGCGGCTTTGGCGGGTGAGCCGGATGCATTGTATCTGATTTCCGACCCGGTCGATGGAGCGACCATCGCGCGGACATGGATTTCCCAAGGTGGCGTGCAGAAGTTCCTGCTGAATGATGGCATGAACTCGGATGATTTCATCGTCGCTGTTGGTGCGGAATATCTGGGCGGGGCCTATGGCACCTCGTCGGGCAGCGTGGCTTCGGCCTCGACCGAGTATTTCAACGCCAACTACAACGCGTTCTCGGGGCTGGACCCGGCTGCGCCGGCCGCTGACCGTTCCTATGATGCGGGCGCGTTGGTTGGTCTGGCGATTGCCATTGCAGGCGGGCCGGATGCGGCAAAGCTGCCCGAGGCTTTGCGCAAGGCGGTCGATCCGGCGGGCGAGGTGATCTATGCGGGCAAGGAAGAATTCACCAAGGCGCTGGCGCTGATCAAAGAGGGCAAGGCGATCCGCTATGAAGGCGTGATTGGCCCGGTGAATTTCGACGCCTACGGCGATATTTCGGGGCCGTTCCGGCTGTGGCAGATCGTCGATGGCAAAGTCACCACGATTGGCGAGATGACGACGGCGGATGTCGATGCCGTCAAGGCCGAGGTGAAGTAACGCCTAGGCGCGGCACTGCCGCCGCGCCAAAGCTGAACAACATGACACAACCAGATCGGCCCGCAGCACGGGCCGATTTTCTTATGAGCCTGCGCGGGGCCCGCGATCTTTCTGGCAGGTTCGACACTGTTCCATCGCGTCCTGCCGCGGAAACTGCCGCTCGGCTATCTGATGGCCGTTCTCGCCTTGGCGGCATGGGGCTGGCTGGGCCTGACGCTGCATCTGAATGGGCTGCATCTGACTGGCTGTGGCGGCTGGCGGCTGGCGTGTTGGCGGCGTTGTTGGCACTGGCCGGATTTGCACAGCGGAAAGCGGCGAGTCCGAAAGCGGACTGAGGGCGGCAAGACCCGCGCCTGGTGTGGAGCCGCCCGGCACTGGCTGTCTGGCACTGGCTGCCCGCGCGCTTTGCTGTTATGCAGGCCTCGTCCCAACGGAAACGTCCTGCATGTCTTTGCTGCCCCGATTGATTCATGTGCTTGTCACCATCGCACTTGTGGCGATGCTTGGCACGGCTGGCGGATCACCTTCGGGCAGCGGTTGTCTGAAGCTCTCAAGCGTTGAGATGTGCATTGATCCCGCATTGCGCGTCGCGACCGGGACCTCTGGCGATCAGACCGGCAAAAAGTGCTTCGATGCGATTTTGCTGACCGATGTGACGGTTGATCGGGATGGTGCCGCTGTTGCAGTCTCGGCCGAGTTGGCGTTGACCAAAGCGAAATCCTCACCTGTCGCGCCTTGGAAACCGCCGCGAGTCTCTGTCTGAAACCTGTGCTGGTCCTTAGGGGCCAAACCGTTTCAGTGCCGCCCCGGAATGACCGGCTGCGCGGCCTTAGGAGATATGACATGACCAATGCGACCCAAAACAGCGGCGATGCCCGCTATCTGATCCCCGCACTAGCGCCCATTTACGCGCGGCTTGCGCCTTTGGCCGAGACGCTGCTGCGCGTTGTCGTCGGTGTAGCTTTCGTGATCCACGGCTGGCCGAAAATCCAAAACCCGCTGGGCGCGGTGGAGATGGTGCAGGGCATCGGGTTTTATCCGGGCTGGTTATGGGCCACCGCTTTGGCTGCGACCGAGTTCTTTGGCGGCTTGCTGCTGATCGCAGGCTTGCTGACGCGTCCGGCGGCTTTGGCGACCACATTTGTACTGCTGGTGACGGTGTGGTTCCACTGGGTGCAAATGGATCAAGGCTATAAAGGGGCAGAGCTTTCGATCATCTGGGCTAGCGTGACGCTGTTCTTTGCGCTGAATGGTGCGGGGCGGTATTCGGTGGATCGTCTGATCGGACGCCAGATCTGATGCGATATCAATGACTGGGCGGGCCGGATGCACTTGCGCCCGGCCCGTTTGGATCTTGCGAAGGGGCAGTCATCGCCTCGATGACCCCTCCCTCGCGCAGCGCCTTACGGCACGATCACCCCGCGCCCGGCGAAGCGTCGATGCTTGAAATCGTCGAGCGCTTGGTTGATGTTGTCCAGGCTGTATTCGGCGTAGTGCATCTTCACCTTGCCGTCGGCGTTCAGTTCCATCAGTTCGACCAGTTCGGTGTAATTGCCGACCAGTGAGCCGCCGATGTTGATTTCATTGATCACCAGATGCGCTGTGGGCACTTCGATCTTGCCGCCGTAGCCGATCATGATCAGCTCGCCACCGGGGCGCACCATCTTCCAGCACAGGTTTTCGACGCCGAGTTCGCCGACGAAATCCATCACCACCTGCGCGCCGCCGCCAGTGATTTGCTTGATTTCCTCGATGATATTCGGCCCGCCATCCAGCACGAAATCTGCACCGAGGTCTTTGCAAAGCTGCCGCGCTGCGGGTTCACGGTCGACCGCGATGATGCGGCAGCCGGAGATTTCATGCAGGCATTGCAGGGCGATATGACCGAGGCCCCCTACCCCGACGATCACACAATAAGCACCGGGGCGCAGGGCTTTGGCGGCTTTTTTGGCGGCGCGATACGCGGTGATGCCAGCATCGGCCATTGGCGCCACATCCAACGGCGTGATGTTGGGGTTCAGCTTGATCAGGCTGCGCTCGGAGGTCAGGAAGTATTCGGCAAAGCCGCCGTCCAGACCCAGCCCCGGAAACAGGCTGTGTTCGCAGTGCATGTCATCGCCATAGCGACACGAGAGACAAATGCCACAGGTGCGGTGCGGGTGGCAGATCACCGTATCGCCGGGTTTGACCGAGGTGACGCCCGAGCCGACATCCTCGACCCAGCCCGCGTTTTCATGGCCCATGATGTAGGGCAAAAGGTTGCCGCCCTGATCCATGATGTCTTTCCACACGCCTTCGATGATGTGCAGATCGGTGCGGCACAGACCCGCCGCCCCGACTTTGACGATCACATCTGTCGGCCCCATGATGGTGGGGGCTTTGACGGTTTCGATCTTCAACTGGACGTTCATCGCGGGGTCGTATTCGTAAAGTCTTGCGGCTTTCATCGCGCAGCCCTTTCCTGATTAATCGGTTCAACCAATCACTTACGGCCCAGCTTTTCGGCCCCGCCACCCAAGGCAGCGCCTGCGGTCGGGTCTTCATCCTCGGCCAGATCGGCGATCAGGGTTTCGGTGGTCAGGATCAGCGCGGCGACGGAAGCTGCGTTCATCAGCGCCGAATAGGTGACGCGGACCGGGTCAATCACGCCGGATTTCATCAGATCTTCATAAGTTCCGGTAGCGGCGTTATAGCCGTGGTCGCCATGCAATGCGCAGACCTTGCGCACCACATCATTGGGTTCTGCGCCTGCGTTAAACGCGATGCGGGCCAGTGGCAGGGTCAGCACCGATTGCACCAACTCAATGCCCCGGCGCACATCGCCCTGCTCGGCCTGCGCCAGTTCGGCCAGCGTGGGCGCAATCCGCGCAAGTGCTACGCCACCGCCGACCAAGACGCCTTCGTCCGAAGCCGCGCGGACGGCGTTCAGCGAATCCTCGATCAGTTGGATGGTGCGCTTTTGTTCAACGGGCGTGACACCACCCGCGAAGATCGTCGCGGTGCCGCCGCACAGCTTGGCAAGGCGTTCTTGCAGCTTGTCCTTGTCGATGTTTGGCGGGGCGACTTCGTACAAACGCTGCACCTGGGCGCGGCGGGCGGCGATGGCTTGGGGATCGCCGTTGCCGCGAATGATCATGGTGTCGGAATTGGTCGCCTCTACCCGTTCCGCAGAGCCCATATCCAGCCGTGTGATGGCTTCCAGCGTGTCGCCCAGATCGCGAGCGAGGACCTTGCCGCCGGTCAGGATCGCCAGATCCTCCATCATGTTGCGGCGCCAGTGGCCGAATTCC
>JBKJTI010000179.1:0-18845 GCA_046590425.1 Cypionkella sp.
GCTCTACGGCGGCACCGCCAAAGCCCCATACGGCGCGAAAATCGGCGCGCTGCCCACCAAACCCACGCAAAAGCTGATCGGCAACCACCTGCCGCAACTCGACGCCCTGATGCTGCGGGTTGAAGCCGCCCGCCCCCGCCGCATCGCCCTGCAGGCCGCCCAGAAAACCGCCATTCTGCACCGCTTCGCTGCCACCTTCCTTCCCGTCTACGAAGCCGCCAAAGCCGCCCGAGGTTTCCTCGATTTCGACGATCTGATCACCCGCGCCAAGGCACTGCTGACCGACCCTTCGGTCGCCGCTTGGGTGCTGTTCCGCCTTGATGGCGGCATTGACCACATCCTTGTCGATGAGGCACAAGACACCAGCCCTGACCAATGGCGCGTGATCGAACTGCTTTCGGCAGAATTCACCGCTGGCCAAGGCACCCGCGATGAAACCCGGACGCTGTTCGTCGTCGGCGATAAGAAACAGTCGATCTATTCCTTCCAAGGCGCGGACGTTGCCGCTTTCGACGAAAAACAGACCGATTTCCAAACCAGATTCCTAGCCGCGCAAAAGAACTTCGTCCGCCTCGATCTCGAATATTCCTTCCGTTCCTCCACCGCGATCCTGCGCGTCGTCGATGAAACTTTCGCCGACCGCTTCCCGAAAGCGATGGGCTCATCGGTCCACCACCTCGCCTTTAAATCCGATCTGCCGGGCCGGGTAGACCTGTGGCCACTCCTTGAAAAATCCGAAGACCCCAAAGATGAAAACTGGGAAGACCCGGTCGATCTGATTTCCGAAACCCACCACACGGCCCGTCTTGCCGAGAAAATCGCCAGCCATATCAAAGCCCTGATTGACGCAGGCACACAAATCCCTACCGATGACGGGCCCCGCCCCCTGCACGCAGGCGATGTGCTGATCCTCGTGCAGCGTCGATCGGCTTTGTTCTCCGAAATCATCCGCGCCTGTAAAAAGGCCAATCTGCCCATCGCCGGGGCAGACCGCCTGAAGCTCGGCGCGGAACTCGCCGTCAAAGACCTCGCCGCCCTGTTGTCCTTCCTCGCCACCCCCGAGGATGACCTCTCCCTCGCCGCCCTCCTCCGCTCCCCGCTTTGTGGGTGGACCGAGGCCGAGCTTTACGCCCTCGCCCAGCCCCGCAAGGGGTTCCTGTGGGAAACACTGCGCGACACCACCACCCACCCCGAAACCCTCGCCTTGCTGCACGATCTGCGCAACAACGCCGACTTTCTGCGCCCCTATGATCTGATCGAGCGCGCCCTGACCCGCCACGACGGTCGCCGCCGCCTGCTCACCCGGCTTGGCCCCGAGGCTGAAGATGGCATCGACGAATTCCTCTCCCAAGCCCTCGCCTTCGAGCGTAACGAAATCCCCAGCCTGACCGGCTTCCTGATCTGGCTGGAAACCGACGATATCGAGGTCAAGCGCCAGATGGATAGCGAGGGCCATCGCATCCGCGTGATGACGGTCCACGGCGCGAAGGGTCTGGAAGCGCCCTTGGTGATCCTGCCCGACACCTGCGACCGCAACCCGCAAGACCGCGATGAGATTTATGCGCTGGAAAACGGCATCCCGGTCTGGAAAACCCCGTCTGACGAAAGTCCACCACCGATTGCCAACGCGCGCAGCCTTCGCAAAGACAAGGGTGAGGAAGAAAGCCTGCGCCTGCTCTATGTCGCCCTCACCCGCGCCCGCACCTGGCTGATCGTCTGCGGCGCAGGCGAAGCGAAGAAAGACGGCGCGTGGTATAGGCTGGTCCAGCAAGGCATGCAGGCCGCAGGGTCCGAGGCAATCGCCGATGGCACGCTGCGTCACAGCTTTGGGAACTGGCCCGCCCCACTAATAAAACAGTCTCTAACTAAGCCGGTATCGTCAGAACTCCCGCTCTGGGCCACCGAACCCGCCGCAACTCCGGACCGCCCCGCGCAACTGCTCTCGCCCTCTGACCTCGGCGGAGCAAAGGTCATGCCCGGCGAAACCGATGGCTCTGGTGAAGACGCCGCCAAAGCCCGTGGCACAGCCCTGCATCTACTGCTCGAACACCTGCCCAACTCCCTCCGCGCCGACTGGCCTGGCCTTGCCGCCGCCCTGATCCCCGACGTCAATCTACGCGCAGCGCTCATGCCCGAGGCCGAAGCCGTCTTCTCCGCGCACCCGCATATTTTCGGGCCCGAAGCCCTTGCCGAAGTGACCTTCACCGCCACCCTCAACGGCCAACCCATGCTCGGCACCATTGACCGCCTACTGATTCAACCGGACCAGATCCTCGCCGTCGATTTCAAATCCAACTTCCGCACCCCAGCCACCCCCGCAGAAACCCCCGCAGGCATTCTGCGCCAGATGGCCGCCTACGCCGAAGCCCTGCGCCAGATCTACCCCGCCCACCGCATTGACACCGCGATACTGTGGACGCGCACCGCCACGCTGATGCCGCTGCCCCCCGACATTGTGAGGGCAGCTATGCAGTGCAGCACTATCCCTTGACGCGGCAGGCCTGCGTGCCTAGGTTTAATGCCTGACATTTCCCTTAGGAGATCCCATCATGGGTGCCAATACCGTCGCTGTAACCGACGCCACTTTCGATGCCGAAGTCCGTAAATCGGATATCCCGGTCGTCGTGGATTTCTGGGCCGAATGGTGCGGTCCCTGCCGCCAAATCGGCCCCGCTTTGGAAGAGCTCGCGGCTGAATACGCGGGCCGCGTCAAGATCGTGAAGATCAACGTCGATGAGAATCCCGACAGTCCCGCCGCCCTCGGCGTGCGCGGCATCCCGTCGCTGTTCCTGTTCAAAAACGGCGAAGTCGTCTCGAACAAAGTTGGCGCCGCCCCGAAGGCGGCTCTTGCCAACTGGATCGCCACGGCGGTCTGATCTTCGCGTAAACCCGAACAAAAGGCTCCCCTCGGGGAGCCTTTCTTCATAGTGGCCAGCCATGCGCCCGCAAACGATCCGCGATCTGCGCGGCACTGTCGTCGCCCGCCTCGCACAAAGCCTGCTTCTTGAAAAACCAGTGCAGATAATCCGCGTAGGGCTGCGGGCGCTGCACCACCTTAAACGCCCCCGCCACCCCCAACCGATGCACCGACGCCGCGATGTGGTGAAAATCAATCCGCGCGAATAGCACCGCAGGCTTGCCCGCAAAGAACCCGGTCAGCGCCAGCGAGGAATTCTCGGTCACCACATAATCGCAGCCCGCCAACCACGGCAGAGAACCCTCCACCAGTTCAAACCGCTCAATCCCGCGCAGCGCCTCCAGTTCCGCCTCAGAATAGACCTCACGCGGATGCAGGGTCGCCACGATCCGCCGCATCGGATCGGCTTCCAACGTCGCATGGATCATCTCTACCGGAGATGCGGTCTGAAAATGCCGCCGCTGCAGCAATTTCCCCTGCAACGGCATGAAAATATATCCGCCCTGGGCAATCGTCAGCCCGCGAAACAGCCGCTCGGCCCAATAGCTTTGAAACCAGGCCTGTCCCGACTTGCCCGGAAACACCCGCCCGGCAACATCCCAATCCCAGCGATCATTCGTCGCCTCAATTCGGTAATATTTCTGCAGATAACAACGTCTTAAGCTAAAGCAGAACGGCCCCTCCGTCGGGCGGTTATAAACAAGGTGGTAGCCCTCACCCGCAATCTCAGCCTCTTGCGCTGCGTAACGAACCTCCCAGCCCGCTGCCATGACCACATCCACCACGGCGCCAAAAATCCCGGTCCCCGCCTCGGCCTTGGCGCGCCGCCCCACATCCAGATAAAAATTCAGCACCCGTTCCATCCCGGCAAACTAGGCGTTTTCCGCCATGCCCGCCAGCCACCCGCTTGCACCCATCCGCGCGGCCTTCCATATAAAGACAGCATATGGGAGATCGACATGGCCGAAGACAAATTCCCCGGTTGGCATGGCACCACCATTCTCGCCGTGCGTCGCGGTGGCGAGGTTGTGGTGGCGGGCGATGGCCAAGTCTCCCTCGGCAATACCGTGATCAAAGGCACCGCCCGCAAGGTCCGCCGGCTCTCGCCGGGCGGCCATGAAGTAGTTGCAGGCTTTGCGGGCTCGACCGCCGACGCCTTCACCCTGCTGGAACGGCTGGAGAAAAAGCTGGAGGCCGCCCCCGGCCAGCTTGCCCGCGCCTGCGTCGATCTCGCGAAAGACTGGCGCATGGACAAGTATCTGCGCAATTTGGAAGCCATGCTGATCGTCACTGATGGCCGTGACCTTTATGTGATCACCGGCGCGGGCGATGTGCTGGAACCCGAGCATGACGTGGCCGCCATCGGTTCCGGCGGCAACTTCGCCCTGGCAGCTGCCCGTGGCCTGATGACCACCGATTTGCCCGCGGAAGATATCGCGCGCCGCGCCATGGCCATCGCCGCAGAAATCTGCGTCTTCACCAATGGCAATCTGACGGTGGAACGCATTGCGCGTTGATCCCAAAACAAAGGCCAGCCCGAAGGCTGGCCCTGTAGCGTCAAGACAGCGAGACTTTCGCCACGTTGTCTTTGTAGTCAGACTTGGGATCAATCCCGAACAGCATCTTGATGCCTGCGATCAGGCTGGAACCGTCTTTCCAGATTTCGGCCTGCTCGGCATCCAACCTCAGAAGCACCAGCTTGGGGTCATCCTTGCCTTCGTACCAAGCGGCGACAAAAGCGTTCCAAAGCCGATCCACCACGGCGCGATCCTTACTGATCGACAGCTTGCCGTGAACGCAGGCGAACAGATCGTGTCCTTTCGACGCAAAGGACGCAATCGCCCGACTCGACGCGCCCAAGTTCTGGACGATCTCGCTGTCGGTGCTGGTGAAGAACCAGATCGGGCCTTTCTCGCCCTCAATCTGCGCCGTCATTGGCCGGGTATGGCCTTCATCCACGCCGGTCAGACCCAGCATCATCGTGCGGTCCGACTGCAAAGCTGCCCAGAATTCCGTCTCAAGCTCGTGGGGGTTCGACATCGTATAGCCTCCGAAGTGTTTCTGCCAAACCAACGTGTGGCCTGCCAGATGGTTCCGGCCCAGATCGTATCGACATCACCGCAGAGGAGATCTGCATGACCAACCTTACACCCCGCGAGATCGTTTCTGAACTCGACCGCCATATCATCGGCCAGCGTGACGCCAAGCGGGCTGTAGCGGTCGCTTTGCGAAACCGCTGGCGCTGCCGCAATCTGCCGGATGATATTCGGGACGAGGTCTATCCGAAGAATATCTTGATGATCGGACCGACCGGGGTGGGGAAAACCGAGATTGCACGCAGGCTCGCCAAGCTGGCGAAAGCGCCGTTCCTGAAAGTAGAGGCCACCAAGTTCACCGAGGTGGGCTATGTGGGCCGCGATGTCGACAGCATCATCCGCGATCTGGTCGATGCCGCGATGATCGACACCCGCGCCCGGATGCGCGAGGACGTGGCTGCGAAGGCAAAGCAGGCCGCTGAGGAGCGGGTGATTGAGGCTCTCGCAGGAAAAGAAGCCCGCGAGCAGACCCGAGAGATGTTTCGCGGCAAGCTGCGGCGGGGCGAATTGGATGCGACGGTGATCGAGCTGGAACTCGCCGATGCAGCCCCTGCGATGCCGATGATGGGCGGGCAGGGCATGGAAATGCAGATGCAGGGCTTGCAGGATTTGTTCAAAGCTTTCGGTGGGCGGACCACGCGCAAAAAGGTCACCGTGGCTGACAGCTATGACCTGCTCATCGGGCAAGAGGCGGATAAGCTGTTGGATGATGAGGCGGTCAAGACGGCGGCTTTGGCGGCGGTTCAGGACAATGGCATCGTGTTTCTGGATGAGATCGACAAGATCTGCGCCCGGGCGGATGCGCGGGGGGCGGATGTTTCTCGGGAAGGCGTACAGCGGGATTTACTGCCGCTGATTGAAGGCACGACAGTTTCCACCAAATATGGCCCGGTGAGAACCGATCATATCCTGTTCATCGCATCGGGGGCGTTTCATGTCGCGAAACCTTCGGATTTGCTGCCGGAACTGCAGGGGCGGTTGCCCATCCGGGTGGAACTCGCGCCGCTGACCGAGGGCGACTTTGTCCGCATCCTGACCGAGACGGATAATGCGCTGACACGGCAATATGCGGCGCTGATGGGCACCGAGGATGTGGCGGTTTCCTTCACGACGGATGGGATCGCGGCGCTGGCGCGGATCGCGGCTGAGGTCAACAAATCCATCGAGAATATCGGGGCGCGCAGGCTTTATACGGTGATGGAGCGGGTGTTTGAAGAGCTGTCTTTCACAGCCCCGGACCGCTCGGGGGAAGAGGTCGTGGTGGACGCCGCTTTTGTCGAGAAAAATCTGGGCGCGCTGGCGCGGTCGGCGGATATTTCGCGCTATGTTTTGTAAGCGCCACGCGTGGACAGGCTCTCGGTTTATATGATTTCAAAGGGTTAGGGATATGTCCTTAACCCTTTTTTCATACTTGTCCCAGTTTCATCTTGGTCTAAATACTCAAAATGCGAAGTGTTAACAAACCCTGAACGCAAAAGCCTAACCCCTTGACAAACATGCGCTCTATGCCAGCGCCACGCGTGGACGGCTGCTTTTGCGCAGCTGCAACATAACGTCACTTGACCCAACCCCTGAAACTCCAGAGTTTGACGAAAAAAGGCCGCCCATGACCCGATTTCTGTTGATCCTTTCGCTGACCTTCACGCTGGCCTGCTCTCCACGTGGCCATGTCACGCTTGACCCACAGGCGGCCTCGGTGGGGCAGGTCGAGAAGATCTTCATCGGCACCACCCGCAAGCAGGATCAGAATGGATCGTTCGGCACCTTTCGCTCGGAAGAAGTCAAATTCGCTCGCTACGATGTCTCGGTGCCGCCAGATCGCCAGCTGGGCGAGATCAACTGGCCGCCCCGGCATGGCAAGGCCAACCCGTTGAGGCATTTCCTGACCACTGATCAGATCGTCTATCAGAACGACGTGCTGTTCCGCAAAGATCTGAAGGCACAGTTGCGTGCTAATGGCGGCGAAGCGGTGATTTTCGTGCACGGCTACAACAACAATTTCTCGGAAGGGGTCTACCGGGTGGCGCAGTTTGCGCATGACCTGAAACTGCCGGGGGCGGTGGTGCATTATGCTTGGCCTTCAGCGGCAGAGCCGCTTGGCTATGCCTATGATCGCGATTCTGCGTTGTTTGCGCGGGACGGGTTGGAAAGCTTGATGCATGAGGTGGCAGGCGCCGGGGCGAAGCGGATTTTGATCGTGGCCCATTCGATGGGAGCGGGGCTGACGATGGAGGCGCTGCGGCAGACGGCGATCCGAGGGGATAGGAAGACGTTGAACCTGATCGGCGGGGTGATCTTTATCTCACCGGATATCGACGTGGATGTATTCAAAATCAGCGCGCGCGCGATGGGGGCGTTGCCGCAGCCGTTCGTGATTTTTGGATCGGACCGGGATAAATATCTGCGATTGTCGGCGATGCTGACCGGGCAGGATGAAAGATTGGGGTCGCTGACCGATGTGTCGCGGGTGGCGGATTTGAAGGTGACTTTTATGGATGTCGGGGCGTTCTCGAAAGGATCGGGGCATTTCGTGGTCGGGGATTCGGCGGCTTTGATCGCGATTCTGGATCGGCTGGGCGACGTTTCCAACGCATTCGAAGCGGACAGGCAGGCGAGGATCGGGTTGCTGCCGGGGGTGGTTCTGACAGTGCAGAATGCGACCCAGATCGTGCTGCGGCCTGTGGCGACGGTGGCTTCGGGTTTGACACGATAGCGGCGGTCCCGAGTTGGGACCGGCTGAATAGTGTTCAAAATCAATCTCTTGGCAAAATCTTTAGGGGATCTTAACCTTCAGCGCCTGCGCAGATAGATGTAATATGCGCCGGATCCGCCGTGTTTTAGATGCGCTTCGGAGATTTGCAGCACGGCGGGACCAAGCGGTGGCAGGCGGAGCCATTGCGGGACTTGGTGGCGCAGCGCGCCCATGCGGGTGGGGATTGGGCCTGTGTCATGGCCGCGCTTGCCTTTGCCGGTGATCACCAGAACCAAGCGCATTCCGGCGGATTGGGCGTTCAGGATGAAGCGGATCAGTTCGGGGTGGGCTTCGGACAGGGTCATGCCGTGCAGGTCGATGCGGGCTTCGGGGGAGAGTTTGCCACGGGTCATTTTGCCGTGGGTTTTGGCATCCATTTGCAGCGGGGCTGTGGCGAGGGATTCCGCGAGTGTGGGCAGAATGTCGTGGCCGGGTTTGCTGCGGGATTTTTCGCCCAAGCGGAACAGCGGCAGGCGCGGGGTCGCGGGGGCTGCGGTTTGGGTCGGCTGGGGCTTTGGCTCGGCGGGTTTCAGAAAGACATGGCCCATCGGATGCATCGGCTTGGCGGTGCGGGCGACGGCTTGCCAGATTTCCTGTTCTTCCGGGTGCAAAGTGCGGCGGCGCATTAAAACATGTCGCGTTGAATGGCATTCGATCCAAGCGCCGAACGCGTTTGAAGGTCAAACGCCGCCTCGGCGCTTGGATCGAATACATATTTGAATTTGAAACGCGACATGTTCCTAGCCTTCCGGCAGCATGGCATAGGCGCGGTCGATGGGCAGCAGCAGGATCATGCGGCCACCGTCTTTGATCGTGCCTGCGGCTTCGCCTGCGCCGTCGCCAGTGCCGTAGAAGATATCGGCCCGTTGCGGGCCCTTGATTGCACCCCCGGTATCCTGTGCGACCATCAGGCTGCGGATGGGGTTATCGCCGGATTTCTCGATCCAAACCGGGACGCCGAGCGGTGTGAAGGCGGGGTCAATGGCGACGGATCGCAGCGGCGTGATGCTGCGGCCCATCGCGCCGATCGGGCCTTTGTCAGACGGCAGGTCGGCGATCTTGCGGAAGAAGATGTAGGAGGGGTTGACTGCAAGCAACGCATTGCCTGCGGTGGGGTTGGAGCGGACGTAGAGCTTTATATCTTGCGCGGACACCTGATCAGGTGTCCGCATACCGCGCGCGATCATTTCCTTGCCAACCGAGCGATAGGCGTGGCCGTTGCGGCCCGCATAGCCGACGCGGATGACGTGGCCGTTGGTCATTTTGATCCGGCCAGAGCCTTGGATTTGCAGGAAGAAAACCTCTACCGGGTCTTCGAGCCATGCGATTTCAAGCCCTCGGCCCCGGAGAGCGCCGCCTTCGATGGTGGCGCGGTCGTGGTAGACTTGGCCGTCGCGGAGTTCGGGCGGCCGGCTGTAGATAGGGTAGGCGAATCGGGGGGTTCTTGTGTAGGAGCCGTTGAGTTCGGGCTCGTAATAGCCGGTGAACAGCGCAGGGGACTGCCCGATCAGCACGGGTTTGAACATCAACTCGAAGAAGGCTTTGGCCGAGGCGTCAGAGGTGCCGGCATCGGCGGTGAGTTTGCAGATCGGCTGCCAATCGGGGGCGTCGAGTGTATCGCAGGTCTCTTGGAAGGCGGTGAGGGCGGCGAGGTGGTTGTCGTCACCCCAGCCCTCCAGCGCCTCAAAATCCAGCATTTGCGCCGGGGCGGGCGCGGCTGTCACGGTGAGGGCCAGAAGCCAGGCGAGGACGGGGAGCCGCACGCTTCAGTCACTGGTGCCGACGAGTTGCCAGTTGGGGTCTTGTACGCCCATGCGGCGGGCGAAGGTCCAGCCGTCGCGTTGGCGTTTGACCTCGGTGGGCGAGCCCTCGATAATCTCACCTGCTTTGTTGCGGACCAACGAGGTGAGTTCGCCCGTATAGCGCAGGGTGATTTCGGCGGTGCGCGTGGTGGGGTCGTATTCGGCATCAGACAGGGTCATTTCGCGCAGGCCGAGGAAATTGGCCTCAACCGTCTGACCTTCGCGTTCGCGGGCGTTGATGGCTTGGGTGAAGGACGCTTCCACTTCGTCGGCGAGGAAGGGGCGAACCGGGTCGATATCGCCGCGCTCAAACGCCATCAGGATCATCTCGTAGGCGCCGCGCGCACCGTGGAGGAATTCACCGACGGAAAAGCCGGGTTCGGCCTGTTTCATCGCAGCGAGGGCGAGGGCGGCGGGGCTGCCTGCGGGGGCGTGATCGGTGATGTCGAGATCGACCCCGTCTTCGGCGGCGGGCTGCACCAGTTTTGGCTGCGGGCGGTTGGCGTCAGCGGGCAGGGGGGGCTTTTCAAAGCCTTCGCGGCTGCCTAACACCGAGCGCAGCTTCAAGATCAGGAACACGGCGATTCCGGCCAGAACGAGCAATTGAATCAAGGAGGAATTCATAAGCGCCTCAAAACGGGGCCCGAGGGGTTGGTGATCCGGGCGTTGGACCCTTATGTAGGGGCTGGGGGCGGCCAAGTCTATGGTTTGGGCGCTAGAATACATGGAGGCGGCTGAGATGTGGGTTTTTGCGCTGATATTGGCATGGCCTTTGCTGGAAATAGGGCTGTTTGTGGTTGTTGGCGGCTGGTTGGGGCTGTGGGCGACGCTGGCTTGGGTGGTGTTGAGTGCGATGCTGGGGGTCGGGTTGATCCGCTGGCAGGGCATGGGGGCGTTGCGTGAAGTGCGGGGCGGCGGCGGAATCGCGGCTTTGCAGCCGATGGCGCATAGCGCGCTGATCATGCTGAGCGGGATGCTGCTGATCCTGCCGGGGTTTTTCACAGATTTTCTTGGGTTGCTGCTGCTGGTGCCGCCCCTGCGGATCGGGTTGATTGCGATGCTGGCGTCGCGTGTGCAGGTGCATGGCTTTGCGCGGCGGCGCGGTGAGGCTGACTGGGTGGATGCGGAGTATGAGGAAGTGGTGCCGGAACGCGACAAGATTGGTGGGACGACGCGACCTTCAAAGTGGCGTGAGGATTGAGGACCGCTGATTGACCTGCTAGGGGTATGCAGGATTTTTCAGGGAGTGGGGCTTATGGCCGAGGAAAATGGCGGCGCGCCGCAGATCAAGATGTCGGTTCTGGCGCAATTTGTGCGGGATATGTCGTTTGAAAATATGGTGGCGCAGAAGGGGCTGACGGCCTCGGAAGTGCAGCCGGATATTCAGGTGCAGGTGAGCTTGGATGCGCGCAAACGCTCGCAGGACCATCAGTTTGATATTGTGACCAAGTTCAAGGTCACGTCGAAGAATAAGGTGAACGGCGATACTTTGTTCTTGCTGGAGGTCGATTACGGCGGGATTTTCCATGTCGAGGGCGTGCCGGAAGAGCAGTTGCATCCGTTCCTGATGATCGAATGCCCGCGGTTGTTGTTCCCGTTCGTGCGGCGGATTATCTCGGATGTGACGCGGGATGGCGGCTTCCCGCCGCTGAACATCGACACGGTCGATTTTCTGGCGTTGTATCGGCAAGAGATTGCCCGGCGGGCGCAGCCGGCCGCGGTTGCGAATTAAGGTTTTCGGAACGAGATTAAAGGGCCGACCTTGCGGGGTCGGCCTTTTGCATTTTCAGACCTGATAATAATCGCGATACCAGTTGACGAAAGCTGCCATGCCGTCGCGAACATTGGTTTGTGGTTGGTAGTTGGTGAGGGATTTCAACAGGTTGGCATCGGCCCAAGTGGCTACGACATCGCCCGTTTGCATCGGCATGTAGTTGCGGATGGCTTTGCGGCCGGTAGCGTCTTCGATGGCTTCGATGAAATCCAAGAGTTTGACTTTGTCGGAATTGCCGATGTTGACGACGCGGTAGGGGGCTGCGGGAGAAAGGCTGTCGCCGGGGGCAATGTCTTCCGGGGTGGCCGGGCGCAAGGGAACGGCGTCGATCAGCAGGCGGATGCCGCGCACCAGGTCTTCGACATAGGTGAAGTCGCGCCACATGTCGCCGTTGTTGTAGATGTCGATCGGGGTGCCTTCGAGGATGCCTTTGGTGAATTTGTAAGGCGCCATGTCGGGGCGGCCCCAGGGGCCGTAGACGGTGAAAAAGCGGAACATGGTGACGGGCAGGCCGTAGATATGGGCGTAAGAATGCGACATCGCCTCATTCGCCTTTTTGGTGGCGGCGTAGAAGGTCAGCGGGGATTCGGTTTTGTGGGTTTCCAGAAACGGCATTTCGGTGTTGGCGCCATAGACCGAGGAGGTCGAGGCCATCAGAAGGTGGTCGACTTGAAGCTCGCGGGCGAGGTCGAGCACATTGAAGCCGCCGACGAGGTTGGCATTCAGGTAAGCGCGAGGGTTTTCAAGCGAGTAGCGGACTCCGGCCTGGGCGGCGAGGTGGATGATCACGTGCGGATTGGCGGCGCGCATCGCTGATTCGAGGGCGGTTTGGTCTTCCAGCAGAGCCTCGGTGTTGGTGAAACTGGGGTTTTGCAGCAGCATGGCAAGGCGGCGCTGTTTGAGCGTCACATCGTAGTAATCGGTCATGCCATCGTAGCCTGCAACACGGAAGCCTTCGGCCAAGAGGAGTTTGCAGAGGTGATAGCCGATGAAACCTGCGGAACCGGTCACGAAGATGGTTTTCATGGAGGCTTTCTGATTCAGGTCCATCATGGACGGTGTGCGCGTAAATAGATGGGTTCGGATCTGCTAAGGCGATTTTAAAGCGGTCTGTGGGAAACGGCCCGGCCTACAGCCTTTTTTTCCAGATCGCCGCATCGCCCATTTTGCTGACAAAGGCAATATGGGCCGCCGATTCGGCCTCGGTCAGCCGTGCTGGCAGGGGTACGGGTCGGGGGCGGGGGCGCCAATCCGAGGCAATTTGCGCTGGGTTTGGGCTGGATTGCTGGGCGGGGTTGAGGCCGAAATCCGGTTGGCGACCGCCGACGAGCTCAAGGTACACCTCTGCCAGCAGTTCGGAATCGAGCAAGGCGCCGTGCTTTTCGCGGCCCGAGTTGTCAACGCCAAAGCGGCGGCACAGCGCGTCGAGTGTAGCGGGCGAGCCGGGGAACTTCCGGCGGGCGATCATCAGCGTGTCGGTGGCGCGACTGGCAGGAAGCATGGGCAGGTTGATCGCCGTTAACTCGGCGTTCAGGAATTTCATATCAAAACTGGCGTTGTGGATGATCAGTTGAGAGTCGGCGATGAAATCGAGAAAGTCTTGGCCGATGGTTCGGAAAACGGGTTTGTCGCGCAGGAAATCATCGCCGAGGCCATGGACGTCAAAGGCCTCTTTTGGCATCGAGCGCTGCGGGTTGATGTATTGGTGGTAGGTTTTGCCGGTGGGCAGGTGGTTGAACAGTTCGACCGCGCCGATTTCGACGATGCGGTCGCCTTCAGAGGGTTCAAAACCGGTGGTTTCGGTGTCGAGGACGATCTCACGCATGGCGGGCTCGGATATGGGCAATCAGGGATTTGACATAGGCTTCGGTGGCGGAAAGGTCCAGTGTCTCAACGATATGGGTGGCGAGGCTGCGCTTTTGGGCGTCGGGCATTTGGCGGGCGAGCAAGGTTTGGAAATGGGCTTCGGTCATACCGGGGCGGTGCAAAACACGTTGACGTTGCAGATCAGCCGGGGCGGTGACGAGCAGAGTGGCGTCGAATTCGTGTTGGCTGGATTTCTCGAACAGCAGCGGGATGTCGAGGACGGCAATGTCGGCGGTGGTTTGAGTGAGAAAGGCTGCGCGGTCGGCGGCGACGAGCGGGTGGGTGATGGCTTCGAGTTGGGCCAGCAAGTTTGAGTCGGCAGCGATGGCACGCCTCAATGTTTCACGTGAAACATCCCCACTTACTGTAGCTTCGGGGCAAACTTCGCGGATCGGAGTGACGGCGAGGCCGCCAGGGGCGTAGAGGCGATGGACAGCCGTGTCAGCATCCCAGATCGGCAGGCCAGCGGTGGCGAACATCGCGGCCGTGGTGGATTTGCCCATGCCGATGGAGCCGGTGAGGCCGAGGCGGAAGGTCATGCGGAGAGCACGGCTTGGCGGGTAGCTTCGTCCACCTCTGGGCGATGATCGAACCAGCGTTCAAAGCCGGGAGCGGCTTGGTGAAGCAACATGTCGAGGCCATCGACAACGGTGCAACCTCTGGCTTCCGCTTCAAGAAGAAATTGGGTTTTCAAAGGGTTGTAGACCAGATCGGTGACAAGCGCGTCGCGTTCAAGCCCATCCAGCGGCACCCGGAAATCCGATTTGCCAGACATGCCGAGCGAGGTGGTATTGATGACGGTGGCGGCGCCTTCCAGCATATTGGGGGCCTGCACCCAATCGTAGAGATGGAGTTTCGCGCCGAAGTCTGCACGGAGGGCCTGAGCACGGGGCTGGGTCCGGTTGGCGATGCGAATCTCCGGCACGCCGACCTCAATTAGAGCGGCGACGATGGCACGGGCAGCGCCCCCGGCACCAAACACGGCGGCAGGACCTGCGGCTGGGTTCCAGTGCGGCGCATTTTGTCGCAGGTTGGCGATAAAGCCCGCGCCATCCGTGTTGTCGGCATGGATCCGGCCATCTTTACGGAAAATCAGCGTGTTGGCGGCACCGATAAGAGCGGCCCGGTCGGTCACAACATCGGCAATTTTCAGGATCGCTTCTTTGTGGGGGATCGTGACATTGACGCCGACGAAACCAATCTTCGGCAGTATTTCCAGCACTTGCTGAAGATACTGCGGTGCCACATCCATCGGGATATAATGGCCCTTGATGCCATAACGCTTCAGCCAGAATCCATGCAGTGCGGGCGAGCGGCTGTGCGCAATCGGGTGGCCAATAACGCCGGCAAGCGGGATGCGGGGCAGATCTGTCATGTTGCGATAAAGCCTCTGGTGCCGAGATAGCCAATCAGGGGGATAAGGGGCAGGCCGAGGATGGCGAAATAATCGCCCTCGACGCCGGAGAACAAGCGGATGCCTTCTTCTTCGAGTTTGTAGCCGCCAACGCAGTGGCGCAGGGAGTGCCAGTTGCGCGAGATGTAGTCGTCCAGATACTGATCGGACAGGTTGCGCATCGTCATTTTCGCCTCTGACATATGCCGCCAGATCGGTTTGCCGCCGTCATAAAGCACCAAAGCCGAGATCAGCAGGTGGGTCTGGCCGCGAAATTCAATCAGTTGCGTGCGGGCTTCTTGCAGCGTTTCAGGTTTACCAAAGACCCGTCCCTTGAAGGCAAGGATCTGGTCGCAGCCCAGCACAAGCGCGTCGGGGTTTTTTTCGGCCAGTTTACGGGCCTTCGTTTCAGCCAAAGCATCGGCAATATCGTGCGGAGAGGCGGCATCGGCTTGAAGCGCTTGACGGACGGCGTCTTCGTCGACCCGCGCGGGTTTTGCAGTCACTTCAAGCCCCGCGCGGCACAACAGCTGCAGGCGGATCGGCGATGCAGAGGCTAAAAGCAGCGGGCGCGGCATGGGGGTGGCCTTGTGGATAAGCTGGGTTTGTTCCGGCATGTGGATTTGGGGGTAAGCCTCTTTCAGCGCTGAAAAAGCGGGATGGGCGGGGTTTTGTCAAGCGCAGCGGCGAGGCTCGGCGGGTTTGCCCACATGGGGATGGCGCAAAGGCAAGGCTGTGCATGGCAGATCTATCCAAAGGTTGTGGAGCAACCGGTGGCGCATGATTTTCGTGTATCAAGTTGAATATGAACGTATAAATATGATTCCAGAAAATCGCTCTAGAGTTATACACAGCCCGGACATTGGGGATATCTTGCGGGAGAAGTCGAGAAATACTGTTATCCACGGCCCCTACAACATCATCTATCTTTCTAGAATCTATTCTTTAAGAAGAAGCTAAGAAGTGAGGTGGACCTGTGGGCGATTTTCTTGCGACGTATTATCCTTGGATCAAGGCTTTGCATGTGATCTCGGTAATCGCCTGGATGGCGGGGCTGTTCTATCTGCCCAGGCTGTTTGTCTATCATGTCGAACAGGTGCAGGGCGGGTCTGCTACCGATGCGATGTTTCAGGTGATGGAGCGCCGATTGCTGAAGGCGATCATCAATCCGGCCTCTGTGGCAACCTGGGTGTTTGGTCTGGCGTTGGTGTTCACGCCGGGGATCGTGGATTGGACGGCGGTTTGGCCTTGGACCAAGGCGTTCTGCGTGATTGCGATGACGGTGTTCCATCACTGGTTGGGGCGGCTGCGGAAGGATTTTGTCGCGGGCAGCAATAGTGTGACGGGGCGGCAGTATCGCATGATGAATGAAGTGCCGACGCTGCTTATGATGATTATCGTGGTCTCGGTTATCGTGAAGTTCTGAAATCCCTGATCTGAAATCCTTGACTTGGTCGCGGGCTGGTCTTAGGTGGTCAACAGCGCGGCCATTCGGCCATACCGCTTTCCATTGACATTGCTGCTGCTGGCCCAAACGTGGGGCCGCGCGCCTGAGGTGAATTCCCGATGACTGTTGAGCATTTGAATCTTGCTGATCTGAAAGCCAAGACCCCGGCTGAGCTGCTGGCGATGGCCGAAGAATGGGAAATTGAGAACGCACCAAGCATGCGCAAGGGCGAGATGATGTTCTCGATCCTGAAAGAACATGCAGAGGAAGGTTGGGAAATCGGCGGCGATGGCGTGCTGGAAGTGTTGCAGGATGGCTTTGGCTTTCTGCGCTCACCCTCTGCCAACTATCTGCCCGGACCGGACGATATTTATGTCTCGCCGGATATTCTGCGCCAGTTCAGCTTGCGCACCGGCGATACCATTGAGGGCGTGATTCAAGCTCCGCGCGACAATGAGAAGTATTTCTGCATGACCAAAGTCACGCGGATCAATTTTGACGACCCGGAAAAGGCACGTCACAAGGTGCATTTTGACAATCTGACGCCGCTTTATCCCGATGAGCGGCTGAAGATGGAAGTTGAGGATCCGACGATCAAAGACCGCTCGGCGCGGATCATTGATCTGGTTTGCCCAATTGGTAAGGGCCAGCGCGCGCTGATCGTGGCGCCGCCGCGTACCGGTAAGACTGTGTTGTTGCAGAATATTGCAAATTCTATCGCGGTGAACCATCCTGAATGTTATCTAATCGTGCTGTTGATCGACGAACGACCCGAAGAAGTTACCGACATGCAGCGATCTGTGAAGGGCGAGGTTGTGTCCTCGACCTTCGATGAGCCTGCCACACGGCATGTCGCGGTGGCTGAGATGGTGATCGAAAAGGCGAAGCGACTGGTTGAGCATAAGCGCGACGTGGTGATTTTGCTGGACAGCATCACCCGTCTGGGGCGCGCGTTCAACACGGTGGTGCCGTCCTCGGGTAAGGTGTTGACCGGTGGTGTGGATGCCAATGCGCTGCAGCGGCCGAAGAGGTTCTTTGGCGCGGCGCGGAATATCGAAGAGGGTGGTTCACTAACCATCATCGCCACGGCGCTGATTGATACCGGCAGTCGGATGGACGAGGTGATCTTTGAAGAGTTCAAGGGCACCGGGAACAGCGAAATCGTGCTGGACCGCAAGGTTGCTGACAAGCGAGTGTTCCCGGCGATCGATATTCTGAAATCTGGCACGCGGAAGGAAGATCTGTTGGTTGAGAAAATTGATCTGCAGAAGACCTATGTGTTGCGGCGGATTCTGAACCCGATGGGCACCACAGATGCGATTGAGTTCCTAATCTCGAAACTGAAGCAAACCAAGAGTAACGGTGAGTTTTTCGAATCGATGAACGCATAATCTGCGTCTCTGGGCGCGTCAGGTTTAGATTGGATCGAAGATTGTGCCTGATGTCCCCGCTCGAACGCGCTTTTCGATCAGAACGGTCTTATTCAAACCTGACACGCTTTAATCAAGGGCATGGCTATGGACACGATCTTCGCCCTCGCATCGGCGCGGGGTAAGGCGGGCGTTGCGGTGATCAGGGTCTCTGGGCCTTCGGCGCATGTCGCGGTGTCTGAGTTGTGTGTGTTGCCGCCGCCGCGGCAAGCCGCGTTGCGGCGTCTGGTCTGGCAAGGTGAGGTGCTGGATGAGGCCTTGGTGCTGCTGTTTGCAGCCGGAGCGAGCTTTACCGGTGAAGCCAGTGTCGAGTTGCATCTGCACGGCAGCACTGCTGTAGTGGCGCGGGTGTTTCAGGCCTTGGCGGCGATGAATGGGCTGCGGTTGGCTGAGGCGGGAGAGTTTACTCGGCGAGCGCTGGAGAACGGGCGGCTTGATCTGACGCAGGTGGAGGGGCTTGCCGATTTGATTGATGCCGAGACTGAGGCACAGCGCAAGCAGGCGCTGCGGGTGTTGTCGGGGGCTCTGGGACAGCGCGTGGAGGCCTGGCGGCTGGATCTGGTGCGCGCGGCGGCTTTAATCGAGGCGACGATTGATTTTGCCGATGAGGATGTGCCGTTGGATGTCAGCCCAGAGGTTCAGGCGCTAATTGACGGCTTGCTTGCGCAGTTGCGCGGTGAGTTGGATGGTGCGCGGGCTGCGGAGCGGATTCGCGACGGTTTTGAGGTGGCGATTGTTGGGGCGCCGAATGCAGGGAAATCAACGCTGCTAAATGCGTTGGCGGGGCGGGAGGCGGCAATTACCTCGGAGGTTGCAGGAACGACTCGGGATGTGATTGAAGTTCGGATGGATATTGCCGGACTGTCGGTGACATTGCTGGATACGGCTGGCCTGCGTGATTCGGTGGACGTGATCGAGCGGATTGGCGTGGAGCGGGCATTGGAGCGGGCGCGACAAGCCGATTTGCGGATTTTTTTGCAGGCGGAGCCGGATGAGGTGTTGATGCTGTTGCCCGAGATCGATGATCTTGTGGTGTTGGGAAAAGCAGATACACGTGAAGGTGTTGCTCTGGCGGTTTCTGGTAAGACCGGGGTTGGGATTGACTGGCTGATTGGCGAGATTGCCGCCAGTTTGTCGGCGCGTGCGGCGTCCGCGGGCTTGCTGATCCGCGAGCGGCAGCGTATCGCGATGCATGTTGCGGTGTCTGGGCTGGAATCGGCGCGAGACCGAATGGGGCAGGTGCAGAACTTACCGGAATTGGTTGCGGCGGATTTGCGCGCGTCGATGCGGGCATTGGAAGTCATGGTGGGAAGAATCGATGTTGAGAATCTGCTCGATGAGATATTCTCCAGCTTCTGCATCGGGAAA
>JBKJTI010000220.1:0-4594 GCA_046590425.1 Cypionkella sp.
AGCAGCACGGCTTTCGCCGGGGTGTTGCGGATTTCGGACAGATACCACGCCCAGATCAGCGGCGATCCGGTGGAATCGGTGTCGGGGGATTTGTGGCCGAAAACGAGAGTGGTCATGGGGCAAACCTTCACGAATGGGATTTGCCCGGCTTATAGGGGCAGGGGGGCGGATTGTCACGGGGTTGCAAGGTCGCCACCGTGTCAGCGCTGCTGCCACTTCGCTGGATCGGTTTCCGACTGGCAGCCATAGGGCGGTAGGGTTTTGTCACCGAAATGAACCTTCAACCGGGTGCAGCCCCAGTCTTGCACAAAGCCCGGCATCATCTGATGCAGCTCGATGCCGACTTCATCAAACGGGTCAGGCGCGCCTGCGGTGTTGTTGACCCAAGCGTAATAGCGATAGCCACCAGTGCCGAGAACGGCGAGTGCGATGACGACGACGAAAGTCAGCAATCGTTTCATAACAGACCTTTACGGCGTAAGGGGCAGGCGGGTGATCGTATAGCCATCATCCTGCAACAGCTTCAACACGCCTTGGTTGCCCGACATGTGCAGGGCGCCGAAAGCCGCCAGCACCGGGCCTTTCGCGGCTGCCGCTTTGATCACCGGGATCCAAGACTGGTTGCGGTCGTTCATCATCGCCTTTTCCATCACGGCGAATTCTCGCTCGACCCGCTCGGGGGTGAAACCGGGCATCTGCAGCGATTGCAGCTTGGAAAACTCCCAGATCAGCCGTCCTTCCTCGGCGAAATAGGCGTCGGCAAGGGTGACGGCCATGTCGGCGGACTTTTCTTCAAGGGCAAGGGCCGAGGTGATCAGGTCGAGTTGCTCGGCCTGTGACATGTCGCCAAAGATCGAAAACAGCGTGTCATAGGGCTCCAGCGCCTCGACGGGCAGGGCTCGGGCGGTGGCTGCTGCGATCAGTTGCGCGTCTAAGCCTTCGGGCATGACGGCAAGGTCCATGCTACAGGGCGGCATCGCCAGAAGGACCGAGACATACCACGGCCGAAATTTCGCGATCATGAAACTGGGCACGCCGCGCGCCGAAGCCGCCTCGCGCAGGTGCTGCCAATCCTCGGGTTTGAGGGTTTCGGCGAGGGTGGGGCCATCGGTGTTGACGATCAAGGAAGGATCGTCGGCCGTACGGGCTTTGAGTGATTCTTGCTCTTTCGGGCCTGCCTCCACCAGCAAGACCTTGGCTTTTGCCAAGGCGGGGGCAAGGGCGTTTAGGGTGGCCGCATGGCGGGGGTCGTCGAAGTGGTAGGTGCCGACGAGGGTGATTTCCTCGCCGCCTTTGGTCGCCAGCCAAAAATTGCCGACAGAGAAGGGCTGTTTGGCGGCCTCGGCGCGCAGGGCGGTTTGCGCCTCGGGCGACAGGGCTGCGATCAGGTTTTGACCCTTGCACTCGGCCAAGGCAGGGGCCGTTAGGGCCAACAGGGCCATGACTATAGATAAAATTTGGCGCATGGCGTCCTGCTTTTGGAGGTGGGACAAGGGTTGCATTTTGCAGCCGCAAGGCCAAGCCCGAACCATGCAGAGAAGGCGGAAGTTAGCCGCCGATCGGTTCATTTGGCGCAAAAAAATGGCGATATTATACTTGACGTACCCATTGCAGAATCGTGTGATGCGTGACAGGCTGACCACTTCATATTGTGGGCGGGTAGATGCGGGTTTTTGCAATCATACAGCTAGATGCGGCAAGCACTATAGATCGACTACGGGTTGATGTCCCGAAACTTCTAGACATTGTGAAGCGTGGCAGTCCTCGCTCGGAGCAAGCCTTCCGGTCAAACGATGGCTTACTTTTTGCATTTGCACTTGAGACTGAGCGCAGCCTTGCAGAAATCAGAAGCGCTGTGACGGGAAGTTCATATTTCCTCAATGGTGACTCTATCATCATTGTTGAGGTTGGCGCGGATTTTTCAAGTTCTGGGTTTTCACGGCTGGGGACGTGGCTTCAAAGGACTGCCACAGGCGGTCAGTCTGGCAACGCCTAATCCAGCAGCCAAAGTTGGCTAGCCAAGTCAACGGCGGGGCGAACAAGATCAAGTCCTTCATAGGCATCATGATACCACACTTCTGAGGTATCTCAATACCTCACTTCTTAGGCGCATCCTTCTCCGGTTCCGGCTTCTTTTTCAGGTCCAGCTTACCCATGACGCGATCAAGTGCGTCGTCGGACTCGTCTGCGGCAACTTCGCGCGCAGCTTCTTTGAAGCGTTCTATCTGGCTCTTTTGGGGGGTAGTGGGCATAAAGGGTGCTCCGGTATTTTTCTTTCAACAGAAACTACTTTCTGTACCCAATCGTCATTGTCGCAGCCTCTACACCACTTTTCAAATCCAACCATAGGTACAGTTTTTTTTCCTTCTTCGATATCCTTGCGCTTTCCAAGATCAAAGCTGTGAACAACTAGATTTTGAACCCCAAACTCTTCCCGCAATGCAACAGCGGTGGCCAAATGGATGGAATCCCCCAGGCTTAGAGGTCTGGTAACGGCGCGTTCTTCTGGTCCTTCGACGTGCTTATAGGTTTGGTCTCTCAGGTGGCCAGCCACTGACATGATATCCGGCGAAGTATCCACGAGCACGAAAGAACCACTGATGGAACTCAAAACTTGTATAGGTGTAAATCCAGACATTTTTAATGTTGAGGGTCGTAACTCCGCAAGAGAAATAGTGGATAGGTAAATATCAACCAATCCTGCCTTACTATCTTCAAGATACTTTTTAATGTGGTCAACGTAGTCTGTTTCATCTGGCTGAAACCACCGATATAGAACGCAAGTGTCCCACAATAGCGCCTTGTTGGCCATTCTTTACCCTCTCCCCTGAAGGAAGTCAGGTTTAAGGCCTCTCATTGCACCTTTGAGATGAAGAACATTGTTTGATTGGTCGATCACTTTTATCGACGTCACATTTATTCTTTCCGGCACCATTGATCTTCCGTCATGCTGTGAACGTCCAGTTAGCAGAACTCGCCTACCTAGTGAATTTCTAAGCATTTCGACTTCGTCAACCGGAACAACACAACTAATTTCTTTGCCGCCAGCAGATAGGATTAGCTTTGCTTCAGGGAAAAGACCTCGGAGGTCCACCACTTTAAGCACTCCATCAAATGTTTCAATAGCAACGCCCCTGAAGTACATTGTAGGCGCTTGCTTTGCTTCATTCGATGCACTTGTGATTATCTCATGCACACGCCGCCCAAGCACTTTATCGAGCCTTACAGCCTCAACAGTCGGGGCCTCAATCACCCCATAGGAAAAACTTTCCCCGGCACCTTTTGTTAGTTTTTCAAAGGTATCAAGGGCATATTCATCCGCAGAGTTTGAGATAACAAAATCTGCTCCCGTGCTAGCCTGCGCACCTATTTCGGCGAACTTCCGTGTGGGGGATTGACGAACCGGTTTTGCCTTCATCGTTTTTTCACGAAGCGATACAACAGCGCTGCTAAATTCAAGCCCATTTATCATAAACTTGTGTTGCCCTTGGGTGTTGTAGTGGGCGTCTAGCCTCTTAAGGGCCGAAATCAGGTTCTTGAGTTTGTCGGCAAAAACAGATGCTTCAACCTCGGCGCGATGAACGTCGAGGCCGTAAATTGTCATCTTCAGGTCTTTTTCGCCGTGTTGGGACATTTTTTAATCAGACAATTTATAGGTTAGACGCTTGCCGCTGACAGAAGATAGCACGTTATCGGCGCGCTGAGAATCCTCTATACCGTTCGCCTTACGATTGTTGTAGCGAAACTCAAACTCAGCCGCATAACGGTGCAGGTGGCACTTGCCGCAGTGCCGGTAAACACCCTTCATGCCGCGCTTGAAGATGCTGAAATAGCCTTCAACGGTGTTGGTATGAACGTCGCCACGAACGTACTCACCAGCCTTGTGGGTGGTGAAATCGTGGTGAGCAAAGGCGCGACCGATGCGGGTGTATTGCTTTGCCTCGTCGGTATAGATCGTGGCTTCTTTTGCGATGTTCTCACGGATGATCGGCATAAGCGTTGCCACTTTCAGATCGTCAACAACGATTGCTTTTGCTTTGCCCGTGCTGCGGTCAACAAGAGTGAGCATTTTCATCTTGTGATGATACGCAGCTTTCTTGACCATGCCGGGTTCGCGACCGATGAAGGTTTCTTCAATCTCAACAACGCCACCGCCAGCACCAAAGCCAGCAAGGCTATCGTCGCGCATTGCCTCACGGATGCGGTGAGACATGAACCAAGCGGTTTTGAGCGTCACGCCTAGGGTGCGGTGAAGCTGGTTGCTGCTGATACCCTTCTTGCTTGCGCACATCAGATAGATCGCTTGCAGCCACAGGTTCATAGCGACGTGGCTGCTTTCAAAGATGGTGTTGATTTTGACGGTGAAGGGCTTGCGGCAAGAGTAGCACTTATAGGTGCCGATGCGGGTAGACTTGCCACCCATCTTGCTGGTGCGTTCACATTCGCCGCAATGAGGGCAAACCCGGCCATTCGCCCACACGCGCGCTTCAACGTAAGCATAGGCTGTTTCTTCATTGTGAAACTCGGGGCGGGAAAGAACAGACATGATGCACCTCTTGGCTATAGGTACAAACTACCTAAAGTTGGTGGGTAC
>JBKJTI010000233.1:0-6155 GCA_046590425.1 Cypionkella sp.
CCGCAGGCGTAGCGGAGAAGGTTTTCATCTTGAACCCATAAGAGAGAGGGCGAGAGTCACCTCTCGCATTTCGGATGGCGGCTTATCGCTGAACCAGCGCGCAGCGTCAAGCGGCGGAGTGAATATAATAATAAGCCAATTCAATATCTTGCGACATACGGTATTATAATACCCCATTCTCTCTCCAAAGAATTTGACTTAAATTGTCATCCTCTGTGCTCAAATATCCCACAGGGGTCTGGGGGTGTGAAACCCCCACCGGTTTACCGCAAACGCGGCGGCTTGGCAGCGTCCATCCCCGGCGCCGCCCGTTCCACCGCAGCCTGCACCACCAGTTCCGGCACCTCAAAGACCACAGCCACCCGGGCAAGCTCGGCCACAGCCGCATCACTTGAGGCCAAGAATGCTACATCTAACTCCCCCGCCTCAAGTCCGGAAAACACCAAAGCCTCCGACAGCCCCCGTGCCAAAGCCTCCTCGGCCGCTGGCCGCGCATCTATCACCGCCAACATATGCCCCAGCCGCCCGTCACTATAGCGCACCCCCGCCAACAACGCAGCTTGCGCCAAGCCAGCAGCGCCGCCCAAGGTGAAGGTCAAAGCATCGCTCAAAGCTTCCGGCAGACCCTTGGGCGCAAAGAACTGCGCAGGTGTCGCCTCTACCACTATCGGAGCCGCCTCCAGCATCTCACACAGCCAACGCAAGGCTTCGGGCGGCAACAGCACCTCGGATGCCGCCCCGGTGCCAAAGTTCAACCCCAAGGACAGGCCCTGCCCCAGCATCTGCTGCGCGATCAACCGCCCCGGCATCGCGGCATAGGGCAGGCCCGAATCCGTTTGGGGCCCCTGCCCGAAAACTGCCAACCTTTCCTCGGAATCATAGGCCAGCAACACCGGCCCATCCGGCAAATCGAATACCCGAGGGTCGACCCGCTCGCCTTCCGCCTCACGCTCCAGCAGCAAGAACAACGTCGCATCCGCCAGCAGCCGATAAAACCGCAACCCTGCCGCTTCATCCCCCGCCTGCATCGCCGCATAGGCCTGATCGAGACTTTGCATCACATCCTCCGTTTTCCCATCGCTACCCCCGCAAACGCCACACCGCAACAGTGCAGCAACACATCCAGACTTCCGTCAAATCCCGATTGTGACGTCGATGCCCCCCAGATAGGGAGGGATAAACCCCGTACCGCCCCGGAAACCCGCTATGTATCGTGTCTCGCCCTTCGTGCGCCATTTCGCCTTAGCACTCTGCCTTGGCATCTTTGCCGCCACGCTTTGGCTGAATTTGGATGCCACAAGCTATTATGATTTCATCGAATGGCGCATCGCCGATCTGCACGCCCCTGCTTTTGTCACCGATCAACTGCCCGACTGGCTGACCCAGTGGTCGGTGCAAAGCCCCACCCTGACCCCCGCCTCGCTCACCTCTCACGGGCTGATGGCATTATTCATGTTCTTCGTCGGTAAGGAATTGTGGGAGGCGCTGATCCTGGAGCGTGGCGCGCTGTCTGGCCCGCAATCCTTGGTCCCACTTGGCGGCGTGATCGGGGCGACATTGGGTGCAGCCCTTGTCTGGATACTCACCAGCGCGCTGATCGAAACCGCAGCCGAGTCCAGCCTTGGCATCGGCTGGCAAGTCCCGCTCGGCTCTGACGTGGTCCTCGGCTATGTCTTGGGCCGCCGGGTGTTCGGGCCACACCACCCCGCCCTGCATGTGCTGCTGCTGGTCACCATCGCCTGCGATTTTCTCGGCCTGTTGGTCTTGGGCCTGTCCTACCCCAGTGGTGGTCTGTTCCGCTTGGGCTGGCTCGCGCTGCCGCTGCTCGCCAGCTTTGGCGTCTGGGCACTCTATGGCCGCCGCCAGCGCCTGAACGCCTCTGAGGCTGCCCGCCGTCGCGGCCTGATGCTCTGGCCCTATATCCTGGCCGCAGCGATTTCATTTATCGGCGTCGCTGCCGCTGGCCTGCCCCCGGCACTTGGCCTTTTACCGGTGATCCCGGCTATCCCACACGCCGACCGCTCGTTCGGCTTTTTCGCCGAAGCCGAGAATTTCCTGCACGATCCGCTCAACCGCCTAGCCCAGTTACTGGTGCCCCCGCTCGCGCTGGTGCTGTTCCTGTTCGGACTCACCCGTGGCGGCATCGACCTTTCCGCCTTTGCTCCAGCCACATTAAGCACGCTTGCCGCGTTCTGGATCGGAAAACCCCTGGGCTTTCTGCTTGGCTGCTGGATCGCCGCAAAAATCACCCGCCGCACCCTGCCGCAGGGCATTGCCCTGCGCGAACTGCTGCTGATTGCCATGCTGCTGGGGATCGGATTCACCGTCCCGGTGCTGGCGCTAGACACCGCATTGCCCGGCGGCGGAATGGCCGAAGCCGCCCGCCTCGGCCTCGCCCTGTCGCTGATGGCCGGCGCCTGCGCGCTGCTGCTGGCGCGCGCCAGCCGCCGCTAAAATCTAATGCCGCCTAACCCGCCAAAACCTCCTGAAATTTGCCTAAAACTGTGTTTCAGCTCGACCTAAATACTTCACGGGGGTGTGGGGGTGTGAAACCCCCACCTCTGTCAGCCAGCGCTGCGGTTACCGATCACACTGCGATTCTGAAAGACTGTTCCAATACCGTGTCACCCTTGCAGCGGCACTCAAACGAAAGCGATCGAGCAGCAAGCGAAACGCCGCCTTGCCCGCAAACACTCCATTCACCTCACCGCGCATCCGATAGCGGTTCATCTGCTCAATCTGGCGCAAGCCCTCTGGCATTGGCCCGTTCTGCTGCAAGACCATCTCGGGCAAAGTGTCTGACCCCGCCTCCGCCCAAGCGATCACCACCTCGCTCAAGCGCTGCGTCATGCCAGTATCCGGCCCCATACTATCAACACCCATCAGACGCACTTCGTTCAGCGTGTAAGACGCTGCGTCGTGCCTGCTGCGTTGGAGCGCCGCCAGCGGTATTCCTTCTGCATCTGCATCTGCGCAAAATCGGATAAGCCGATTGCACGCCGGCCCCCAGCGGCCAATCTAGCAGATCGGACTGCATTTCCTGTCAAGCGATCACCGCCTCGGCATCGCTCAAATCTGCCGCCCGAGCCGGATTGAACCACCATTCCGGTGCGGGGCCGGGAACCGTCAGCACATTCAACGGGCTCGCCACCCAGTCACGCGGGGCCGCCGAACGGTAAGTCCCATTCGAGGCCAGCGCATAGGACAGCACGAGGTTCAGCGCAATGTCCGCCCATTCTGGCTGGTTGACCAGATATTCCCACGTCCCCCCAATCGGCTGGTGCTGCATCCACGCGGGCTTGTGTAAATCCGCCCCATCGCGAAACCCATAATCCCGCACGCCGGCCCACAGCCGTTAAAGGTCCAGCATGGCTCCGACATCGTGCCCGATCCCGACATCCTGACTGCCGGCATAAAGCGCACCAAACCGCCAGAGCAACGCATCCGAAGCCAAATTTCCCCGCTCCCCCCACAGCCCACCTTGCGCCATTGTCCATGGATGCGACATAATGATGCCTCAAAGCCGGATTAGACCTGCAATAGGCTCTTGTGCGCCAACAAGAACCAAGCGTTAACACTTCTTCGGTAGGGCTGGGCTCACTGGCCGATAACGTTGTGCACAGGCAGGAGGCAGACCCGTCACGGGCAGCCATGATAGCGTTCGAGAATGTCAGTAAGTCCTTCTGGACAGGTAAGTCGCGCAAGGTGATCCTTGACCGCGCCTCGTTCACGGTTGAGGTCGGCAATTCGCTGGGCATCCTCGCCCGCAACGGCACCGGCAAAACCACCATCATCAACATGATGGCCGGGCTTGAGAAGCCGGATGAAGGCAAGATCATGCGCACCTCGCGGATCTCTTTCCCCTTAGGTTTCATGGGCGGTATTCTGTCAAAACACACCGCCACCGAAAACGCCCGCTATATCGCGCGGCTCTATGGGCTGGACCCGGACTATGTCGAAAGCTTCTGCCGCTGGCTGTCCAACATTGACGAATATTTCGATCAACCGGTCGGCAAATATTCCTCCGGCATGCGCTCGCGGTTTTCCTTCTCGCTGATGCTGGCGCTGGAGTTTGACATCTACCTGATCGACGAGGGCATGCCGTCCTCCACCGACGTTGAGTTCAACCGCAAAGCCGGGCAAGTGCTGCGCCAGCGCCTGAAAAATGCAACCGTTGTGGTGGTGTCGCACCAACCTTCCACGCTGGAGAAATTCTGCCGCTCGGCTGCGGTGTTGCGCAATGGTCAGTTGTATATGTTTGAAACTCTAGAAGAGGCGAAGCGGCTTTATGACTACCAAACTTAGTGTTCAGCGCTTCCGCACCCGTCGCCCAGATCCGGTTGAGGCCCCCGCGCCCTTGCCGTTGACCACGGCCGCCCCGAAAGCCCCCAGCGCCCCGCCTCAAACTGCCTCATCGCAAGCTGCACGACCGTCTGCCGCAAAACCAGCGGCCCCGGCGCAACCCCGCGTCGGCGACCGCGCCTTCTTTCCGACCGAGGAAGAAGATGGTTTTGCCGGTATGACCTTCCCCACCGCTCAAGCCGCACCGAAAAGCGCGCCCGAAGATATCGACGGCATCCGGCAGGAAGGCTTGACGGGACGACAGCTGCGTATGGCCCGCCGTCTCGCCCAAAAGCACGGCCTGCCCGCCACTTCCGATTTTGACGCCGTGCGTCTGTTGCGCAATGCAGGAATCGACCCGTTCCAAGCCAATTCGGTGCTGGAACTGGTGTCGTCCAGCGACGGCCCCCCCATGCCGCCTTCAGGCTCACGCGCGTTGACCGTGACCCCCGGCGGCGATGGCATCCAACTGCCACAAACCATCAAACCGATCCAACTGCCCTCGACCGAAGAGCAGATGGAGCGCGCGCATTTCGCAGAAGTCGGCAAGATCCAGCGCGATATCGTCGCCCGCCGCCGCAAGAAATCCTTGCTGCTGGCCGCGCGGCTGTTCGTGTTTGTCGGCCTGCCCACCATCCTTGCGGCGGTCTATTATTATACCATCGCCACGCCGATGTATTCCTCGCACAGCGAATTCGTCATCCAGCAAAACGATGCCGCCCCCTCTGGCATCAGCTCGATGCTGAAAGGCTCGGCAATGGCAACCTCGCAGGATTCGATTGCCACCCAGGGCTATCTGCAAAGCCAGGACGCGATGGTACGGCTGGATGAAGACATCGGCTTTCGCAGCCAGTTCTCAGCCCCCAGCATCGACCCGCTGCAGCGGCTTGACGTCAACGCCACCCAATCGGCGACCTATAAGGCCTACAAGAAATTTGTGAAGATTTCCTATGATCCGACCGAAGGTTTGATCAAGATGGATGTGATCACGCCTGATCCCGAACTGTCGGTGAAATACTCCAGAGCCTTGATCGGTTACGCCGAGGAACGCGCCGATCAGCTGACGGCACAAGTGCGCGACGATCAGATGAAGGGCTCGCGCGAAAGCAATGACGAGGCAGAGGCCAAGCTGGCGGAGGCCAATGAGCGCGTCGTCGCCTTGCAGGAAAAGAACAAAATCCTGTCGTCTGAGGTCGAAGTCAGCTTGATCACCGCGCAGATTGGCCAGCTAGACACGCAACTGACCACCGAACGACTGTCACTGGCACAGATGGAGGCCAACGCCAACCCGAACCAGGCCCGCATGGAGCCTGTGAAGCGCCGCATTGCCACACTGGATGATCAGATCGCGCAGTTGCGCGCCAAGCTGACCGAGAATGACGCCAACGGCCAGTCGCTCGCCCGGGTGCAGTCCGAACTGCTGGTGGCGCAAGCCGAGGTGGCGATGCGTCAGTTATTGCTGTCGCAATCGGTGCAAGCGATGGAACTCGCGCGCAATGAGGCCAATCGCCAGACCCGCTATCTGTCGGTCTCGGTCAACCCGGTCGCTGCAGATGAGGCCGCCTATCCACGCGCCTTTGAGTCCACTTTGGTGGTGATGCTGATCCTGATCGGGATTTATCTGATGATCACCATGACGATTGCGATCCTTTATGAACAGGTCACTTCGGGATGACGCTGGGCGCGATAAAGCAGGTAGCCTTCGGCGGGCTGCGCGTCGGCAATGATCAGCCCCTGTTGGTGATCGCGGGCCCCTGTCAGCTGGAAAGTCTGGACCATGCCCAGATGATTGCGGGCGTGATGGCCGAGGCTTG
>JBKJTI010000297.1:0-15393 GCA_046590425.1 Cypionkella sp.
CAGATTTCGGCGAAACGGTCGCGGATGCTGGCATCAATCTCGTCGCCGCCCGCATACCAGCCCTCGGGGCCGATCTCGCCCAGCCAGAAGTCGAGAATCTCAATCGGATCAGACATAGCATCCCTCTTTGCAGCAAGGTGGCAGGTTCCACACGCCCCCGCAACCGCTTTGGAAGCCGTCAGTGGCGCGGTTCTTCGTGCTCTTGAAGCACTGCATCCACCGCCAGCGCCGACGCGGTTGGTGTCAGGCCCGCATAGGTGTTGGTTTGCACTGGGGCGACCCGCTTGGTCATCCGGTAGCCGGCATAGCCCGCAAGCGCCGCAAAGAAGCCGCCGATGATCAGGAAATAGCCTTTCGGGCCGATCGCGCCCATCAGCCAGCCGGCCAACAGCGGGCCGAAGATCGCGCCAAAGCCGTTGAGGAAGATCAGGCCCGCCGAAGCGCCCGGCATGTCTTCTTTGGAAAGGTAGTCATTGGTGTGGGCAATCAGCAGCGAATACAAAGGGTTGATGATGCCACCCAGCAGAGCCGCCACCAGCACCTCCAGCATGAAAGGCAAGGTAATGGCGGCGGCGACGGCCATCACCACCGCGCCTGCGGCGGACATCCACAGGATCAGCACACGACGGTCGGCGCGGTCTGACAGCCAGCCCACCGGGTATTGCAACACAAGCCCGCCAACATACATCGCGGCGACAAAGATCGCGATCTGGCCGATTGTCATCGCCGACATCGCACCGTAAACCGAAGCCATGCCAAACATCGCAGCGAACACGCCTCCGGTCAGCAGCATCCCGGCGCAGCCCAAGGGTGAGGTGTGGAACAGTTGCGCAAAGCTCATACGTTTGATGGTGGCGAAGGTTGGCGCGGGGGTGTCGGCCAAGAGGATCGGCATGAAGGCGAGCGAGACCAGCACCGAGGGGATGATGAACAGGCCAAATCCGCTGGGATCGCCCATCGCCAAAAGCCCCTGCGACGCGATGATGCCGAGCATTTGCACGATCATATAGGCCGACAGAGCCTGACCACGGGTTTCGTTGCTTGCGGTGTTGTTCAGCCAGCTTTCAGCAGTGACGTAGACGCCCGAAAAACAAAACCCGATCAGCACCCGCATCACCGCCCAGGCCTGCCAATCCAACATCAGTGGATACAGCACCAACACGGCGGAAATCATCGAGCCTAGGGCGGAAAACACCCGGACATGGCCGACGCGACGGATCATTTCCGGGGCCATACGTGAGCCGCCGAGGAAGCCGAGAAAATAGGCCGACATCACCACAGAAAGCTCGAAGGTGCTGAACCCCTCGAGCGCGCCCCGGATGCCCAAGAGCGAGCCTTGCACGCCATTGCCGACCATCAGCAGCATGACGCCCAGCAGAAGGGGCCAGGATTGGGTGAGGACTTTCAGCATTAAGCGCTCCGGTTTCGGCGGGAAGGTAGCATGGTAAAGCTTACCGCGTGATTTATTTACGACGGGATTTGGGGTATAACGCGGCGTACACACCGCCGCTGATTACGGGATCAGCAAAGACGCATCGCCATAAGAGAAAAAGCGGTAATTGTGGCTGACGGCGTGGGCATAGATGCGATCCATCCGCGCCTTGCCCATCAGCGCCGAGACCAGCATCAGCAGGGTGGATTTTGGCAGATGGAAATTTGTCATCAGCGCATCGGTGACGCGGAATGAGTAGCCGGGATAGATGAAGATATCGGTGGTACCTTCCCAAGCCTCTACTCGGCCCGTCACAGCCGCTGATTCGATCAACCGCAGCGCGGTGGTGCCGACCGGGATCACCCGACCGCCTGCGGCTTTGGTGGCGTTGATCTGGGCGGCCGCCTCGGGGCTTACTTGGCCCCATTCGGCGTGCATCTTGTGGGAGGTCACGTCTTCGACCTTCACCGGAAGGAAGGTGCCCGCCCCGACATGCAGGGTGACTTCGGTGAACTCGACGCCTTTCTCCGCTAAAGCTGCCAGCAACTCCGCGTCGAAATGCAAGCTCGCGGTGGGGGCGGCGACCGCGCCGGCGTGACGGGCGAAGACGGTCTGGTAATCGGTGTTATCCTGCGCATCGGCGGGGCGTTTGGCGGCGATATAGGGTGGGAGCGGCATGGCTCCGGCGGCATTCAGGGCGGAGTCAAAATCATCGCCCGTCAGGTTGAACTCCAACCGCAGATCGGTTTCGGATTTGGCGGCAACGGTGGCGGAAAGCTGATCGGAAAACCGGATCACCTCGCCCACGTTCACCTTGCGCAACGGTTTCGCCAAAGCCCGCCAGCCCTGCGCTTGCGGTTCTAGCAGGGTGATTTCCACCTTCGCCACGGCCTCACCGCGCTGCCGATGGCCGAACAGCCGCGCCGGGATCACGCGGGTGTTGTTTAACACCAAACGATCTCCAGGGTGGAAGATGCCAATCAGATCAGAGACATGCAGGTCAGTGATCAGATCACTTTGCGCCAGCAGCAATCGCGCCGACGTGCGGGGCCGCGCCGGGCGGGTGGCGATCAGCGCCTCGGGCAGATCAAAGTCAAAATCCGACAGGTTCATCCGCCACTTCCTTCTGTGCCTTTGCTGCCAATCACCGGCGCGGGGCTGCGAAAAATCTCGCGGAACATCCCCGGCGTCAAGATCGACAGCGGATTTACACTGACTTGCGGGTCGGCCGCCGTGCCGCTGAGCGCGTAGTTGAAGCCAAACAGCCCTTCGCCGCGTTTCGTCAGCACAGATCCAATGCCGTTCAGCATATAAATCGGTGAGATCGTGCCCTGCATGAACAACTCGGCGCTGGAGCTTTTGTAGACCCCCGCCATTGACACCCCCAAAGACGCCCCGATGGCAGAGCCGTGATGCACCTGTATCGCATTCGGCGTCAGCAGGAAGGCGGCCTCGACATCGCTGAACAACAGCCCCTCACCGTTCAACTGCTCCAGGATGCCAACCACCGAGATGGCGTTCAATAGCTCGGCCAGAACATTGGTGTTGCGCACCCGCAAGGCACCCATCTTGACCACACCGTCATAGCTGCCCGCCTCGGGGCGGGGTTGCAGCGTCAGATCCAAAGACCCGCCACGCGCCGAGGCGAAGATGCCCGCCGCCGCCATCACAGCCCCCGCGTCATCACCCATAAGCCGCACCGCCGTGCCGTTGCGGGCGGGCACAACGGTGCCCTTCACATTGGCCTTGCCGTTCACCGCAGCAATGAAATTGCCGTTCAAGCCCCCTGCCAGCGAGAACTCGCCCCGGAAGCTGTTCAGCGCGATGCTCTGCGACACCTGCAAACTGTCCAGCCGCAGGATCAGCGGGCTGCTGCCCGATTTACCACTGGATTTGCGCTGCGACGACGAAGGCATCCGGCGCATATCCACGGATCCCCCCGTCACCGCCAAGCCCACCGATTTGCCCTTCCCGCGCCCGCGAATTTCCACCGGCGCGTCCAGCCAATCGCCCAGACGCACCCGGTTAAATTTCGCCACGTCCAAGCCACCACCAGGCTTCATCGTGACCGAACCTGAGGCGTCCAGACCGCTGGACTTCAGGCTGATGCTTTCCACCAAGGGCGGCTTGCCCAAACGGACTTCGGCGGTAAGCGTCCCCTTGGCGGCTTTCGGCTTCGACCAGCCCACCTCAGGGATAATCAAACCGATGTTGGCCAGATCGGACACCAGCGACAGATGCCCCGGCTGGCCGCGCACCAGATCAATCTTGACTTGGCCGCGCCCCTGCCCAGACACCATGCCATCCGGCAGACCAAGGCCGAATTCGGATGCGGTCGCTTGCGACAGGGTGACGGCACCTTCAATACGGGCCTTGCCCTTCTGATCCAGCGCGAAGCCTTGGCGGTAGGTCACGTCAAATGGCACAGCACCAATTTGGCCTGCGCCTGCGATGGTCAGGCCCTTCGTATCGGCCGAAACCGCCAAGCTGTCGGCAGTGATCTTGCGCCCCGGCACCACAGTATCCGAGGAAAAGCCGGAAACCGTGCCCGCCACCTGATATTGCACGTCCCTCAGCGCGATTTTCTTTTGCAGCGGCATCCGCAGATGCGTCTCAATCTGCGCAGTGCCCTGCCCCAAGGTCACAGGTTGGTCGGCTTTCGACATGAAGTTGAACGGCGGCTGATCCAGCAGCGACAAGGCAGCGGTCAGGCTGGATTGGGTTTTCAACGTGATCTCGGCGCGGGCGGGCTTTTGCGTCACATCCGGGATCGCGAAAACCGAGCCTGCCACGTTGATCTCGCCGCCCTCCGGCGGGGTTACCGTGCCGCTGGACATCACCATCGTGTAAGTTTGCCCTTCAACCGACGCATAGCCATCCCCCGCCTTGATCGGCGGCAAGGTGGCCAGAAACCGCACATCGGCGTCGTTGAAATTGTAACCCAGATGCAAGCGCGGGGCAGCGCCCGGCTCGATCCGCAAAGCTGCGCGCACATCCGTCAACGAGCCACTGAGCACGTTCTTATCGACCCAAAGCCGGGTGTTCGGCAGTAAGGTCACCGGCCAAAGCGCCACCAGCCGATCATGCTGGATCTCATTCAGCGCAAGATCAATCGCCGCGCGCCAGCCGTGTTGATCGGCGCCAAAGTGGCCCGAAGCCGTCAGCCGCCGCCCGGCTTCGGTCAGCGCCAATTGACCGACATCGACCGAGAACGGTTGCAAACGCATCCGCGTGTCCAGCGCCCCGTGGCTGAACTCGACGGGCTCTTGGAACAACCCCTCGGGGTCGAGTGCGACTTCACTGAAGTCAAGCTGGGTAAGGTAGGCATCCGGCACCTCCCGGGCCAACGGGCCAAGGATGCGGCTGCCATCGGCACGGATCATATAGCTGTGGCCCGAGGCTTTCACCCGCAGTGTCGGACTTTGCACCGAAAGCGCTGTCAGGTCCATCCGGCCTTGTTCAGGCACAAAGCGCATCGCCATGCTTGCGCTGTCAAAGGCAATCGGGCGGGCTTCCGGGCTGGGTTGCAATGCGCCCTTGCCGAAGCTTAAGCTGGCCTCCAATGCCGCCACACCTTCGGCGAGCAGAGTGGTGTGAATTTCGCCCGAAATCGGCGCATCCAGCAGCCCCGCAAAAGCGAAGGGGGCTGCGAGCGCCGCAACGTCCTTGGCCGCCACACCGTCGATCTGTGCCGAAATCCGCGCCTGATCATCGGTTTTTTGTGACACGATGGTCAGCACGGCGCGCGCAGGTGTGGTACTGCTGATCAGCGACAGGCTGACCTCTGCAGCGACTTCGCTGTCGCGGTTTTCCAACTGCAAGCGGCCATCGCCCAGATCAAACTGGCGGCCCGAGCCTTGGTCTTGCAGAGTCAGGGTCAGCGCCTCGGCCTCAATCGTGGTCAGGTGGGCTGCGGCGGGGCTGGTAAATGCCCGGTCCACCGCATCGAACAGTTCCGGCAGGGTGCGGATTTTCGGCTGCATTTCGGTGCCGCCCAGTGAGATGTCAAAGTTGCCCTCGCGGTCGCGGGTGATCTGCAGGTGGGCTCCGACCAGTTTCAGGCTGCGAGCGCGGATCTGACCCTGCAGCAAAGCCGAAGGGTCAAGCGTCAGGCGCAGGTCGGGCAGCGTCAGCAACGCCTGACCGTTGGCTTTCAACAGACGCAGATCGTCCAGCCGCACCCTCGGCACCCAATCGCTGTCCACCGTGATCTCAACGCCGCCGATGGCCAAGGCGGCTTCAGGCAGGGCTTTCGACAAGGCGGTATTGGCGCGTTGCTCGATCTCGGCCACCACCCAGACCGGCATCGGAATCGGTTTGCCCGTCAGCGCAAGGGCCGCAAAAATCAGCCCGAAGATAAGCAGCAGGCAAAACAGACGTGACGCAAGCCCGGTGCGGTGGCGTTTGCGCGGTTTGGCCGGAGGTTTGATCGCAGTCGCAGCAGTTTGCGCGGCAGACGCAGATGCATCAGCAGCGATCGGCACAACGGCGACTGCGACCGGACCGGTCCCTGCCTCGTTCTGCGGATCGCTGGTCATATCTGCCGTCGCCTTTCCAAATGCCCGGCGTTTGCCGCCGATGCCGTCTCTCGCCATACAGTCAGTTGGGCTTGCCTTTATCTTTGCCCAAAGGCAACTAGATCGCAAAGGGTTGATCCCCAAAAAGGCAAGGAGCCGCGCATGATTGAGATTGGCCAGACCGCCCCCGATTTCACCCTGCCCCGCGATGGCGGCGGCACGGTGACGCTGTCAAAATTGCGGGCGCAGCGGGTGGTGCTGTTCACCTATGGCGGCGATGGTACGCCCACTTGCACCAACGAGGTGATGGATTTCAACGCATTGCAGGCGGATTTTGCCAAAGCAGGCTGCATGGTGCTGGGGTTGTCGAAGGATACGGCTGCCAAGCACGACAAATTCATCGCAAAAATGGCCATCACTTTGCCGCTCGCCTCGGATGCGGGCGGTCAGGTTATGGAGGATTGGGGCGCGTTTGGGGAAAAACTGTTCTTTGGCAAAAGGGTGCAGGGCGTTTTGCGTTCGACCTTTCTGATTGACGCGGATGGTACGCTTGCCCGCATCTGGAAGGTCGACCGTGTCAAGAGCCATGCCGCCGAGGTTCTGGCTGCGGTGCAGGCCCTTTGATGCTGACACTGGCCGAAATGGCGGTTGAGGTGCTGACCACTGCTGACGGGCGGGCGAAAACAGCGTTGTCCCATGCGCATGCCGGGCGTTGGCGCGCTGCCCGCGCGGCGGGTGCGGCCTTGGCAATCGGGCAAGCCAGCCCGCCGCAGCGCCCGGCCCGCCCCGAAAAACCCGATCTTCTCGACCCGCGCGAGGTGCCGCGCCGCCGTACCGGCTCGCCCTTGGGTCGCATCGCCTTGCTGCATGCGGTGGCGCATATCGAGCTGAACGCCGTCGATCTGCATTGGGACATCATCGCGCGCTTTACTGACACGCCGATGCCTTTGGGCTTCTACGACGATTGGGTGCAGGCGGCCGATGACGAATCCAAGCATTTCAATCTGCTCTGCGATTGCCTGGAGACGATGGGCAGCCATTATGGCGCGATGCCTGCCCACGCCTTCATGTGGCAAGCTGCCGAAGATACCGCCGATGATCTGCTCGGTCGCCTTGCCGTGGTGCCAATGGTTCTGGAAGCGCGGGGGCTGGATGTCACTCCGGGGATGATCGCGCTGTTCACCCAAGCCAAAGAAACCCAAGCCATTGCAGCGCTGAACACGATCTACGCCGAGGAGGTTGCGCATGTGGCTTACGGCTCTAAATGGTTCAATTGGCTGTGCGGGCGCGCGGGCGATGATCCTAAGGAAGTGTTCCACACGCTTGTGCGCAAATATTTCCACGGCAATCTAAAGCCGCCGTTCAACGAAGAAAAACGCGCCGAAGCCGGATTACCGCCAGATTTCTACTGGCCTCTCGTCAATCAGCTCTAAAGAATTTATCGGCGGAATCTCGCCGATCTTGGCGAGTTTCCGCCCCTATTCCCACGGCTTTGGTCAAATTTGTTGCGACTGCTACAAGCGCTGGCTAATCAGGCATGAGCCCGGCAAATGGGCACCACACCGCCCTTTGCGCCAAATGAACCGGAACATGCCGCTGTGCTGACACGCTTCACCTATCGGATTCACACCACGTTGGAGCGGTATCTGCCGGAACAACGTCTGTTTCTGAAGTCCGACACCGAGACGCGTTTCATCCGACTGCGCCCCAGCACGCAAGCGATTGCTTTGGTGTTCGGTTCGCTGGCCCTGGCTTGGACGATATTGGCAACCGCGATCCTGCTGCTGGATTCGATTTCGGCAGGCACCTCACGGCAGCAAGTGGCGCGCCAGCAAGCGCTTTACGAACAACGGCTGAACGATCTCTCTGCCGACCGCGATCTGCGCGCGGATGAGGCGGCTTCGGCGCAGGGGCGGTTCAATCTGGCTCTCGCACAAGTGTCCCAGATGCAGGCACGACTGCTGGCCTCGGAAGATCGCCGGCGTGAGTTGGAAACCGGTATTGACGTGATCCAGAACACCTTGCGCGGCGTGATCAAAGAACGCGATTCTGCGCGCGAACAGGTGGCTTCGCTGTCAACAGCCCCGACGGCAGGCCGGACTGAGGCCGAAAAGCTGGCGGATGCCGATGCCACGCTGGAAATGATGACCGCCAGCTTGGGCGAAACCGCACAGGCCCGCGATGTAATGCAGACCGAAGCCGAGAAAGCCGATGCGCGTACCGCCAAAGTCACTCTAGAAAAGCAGCAGCTTGAGACCAGAAATGACGCGATCTTCGCGCAGTTGGAACAGGCGATGAATGTCTCGGTTGAACCACTGGACAAGATGTTCCGCGCTGCGGGCCTGTCGCCAGATGATCTGCTGGCGGCGGTGCGCAAGGGCTATAGTGGCCAAGGTGGGCCGCTGACGCCGATTTCGCTGTCGACTTCGGGCATGGCGCCCTCAATGGATGAAATCCGCGCCAATGCGATCCTGAAAAACCTTGATAACATGAATATGTACCGCATCGCCGCCTTCAAAGCGCCGTTCGGGATGCCGGTGAAAACCGCTGTGCGCTACACCTCAGGCTTTGGCGGCCGAAACGACCCGTTGGGGCGCGGTTATCGGCGTCACGAGGGGCAGGACATGGCGGGCGATTATGGTGCTCCGATCTACACCACAGGTGACGGCGTTGTGACCTATGCCGGCTGGGAAAACGGTTATGGTCGGCTGGTAAAGGTGCAGCACGCCTTCGGCATCGAGACCCGCTATGGTCATATGTCGCAGATCCGCGTTGAAGTGGGCCAAAAGGTATCGCGCGGCGACAGGATCGGTGATATGGGCAACTCGGGCCGGTCCACCGGCACTCACCTTCACTACGAGATCCGTATCGGCGGATCCGCGATAAATCCGATGACCTTCATAAAGGCAGCGAACAATGTTTTCTAAAAGCCGCATCAACGAACCGGGCCCCAAAGCGGGCGAGACTGACAAGCCCAAAGCGCCGGAGGCACCTGTGACCAAACCCTCGATGGATTTTACCCCCACGCAGCCCAAGGGCAAAGTGGCGGCTTCGGTGCTGTCTGCCGATCTGACCGTGGTGGGCAATCTGCGCACCACCGGCGATATTCAGGTCGAAGGCACGGTTGAGGGCGATATCCGCGCGCACCTGCTGACCGTGGGCGAAACCGCCACCATCCGCGGTGAGATCGTCGCCGATGATATCGTCGTCAATGGCCGCGTTGTTGGCCGGGTGCGTGGGCTGAAAGTGCGCCTGACCTCGACCGCAAAGGTCGAAGGCGACATCATCCACAAGACCATCGCGATTGAATCGGGCGCGCATTTTGAAGGCTCGGTGCAGCGTCAGGATGATCCCCTGTCGACGGGTCGCGTGGCGGCACCCGCCAGCCGGATCGTGCAGGCTCCGGCCTCCAGCGAAGAATCCTAAGCTCTCGCACAAACGTCTGAGATGGAAGTGACAAGGCGGGCATCGGGGAAAACCTTGGTGCCCGTTGCCATTTGTGCGCCAGAACATCGTAGGGCGATCCTATGGGCGGCGATTTTGGCTTCATCCATGGGGTTTATTGACTCATCAGTCACGGCCAACGCCCTCCCCGTGATGCGCGCATCTTTGGCGGCATCCTTGCCACAAGCCCAATGGTTCAGCGGAATTTATCTATTGGCGCTGACATCGCTGATCTTGGTCGGTGGGGCGTTGGGCGACCGTTTTGGCACCGCGCGCGGCTTTGGCTTGGGGATTATTCTGTTTGTGGTCAGCTCGTTAGGCTGCGCTTTGGCGATCAGCCCGATGGGGATGATCGTGGCGCAGCTTTGGGGCTTTGGGCAGCTGCCTCGATCGCCACCGCCTCGGCAGGGCCGATCTTGGCGGTGCTGTGCTTGATGGTCGACCCGGTGTCGGGTTGGCGCTGGATTTTCGCGCTGAACCTGCCGCTGGGGGCAGTTTCGCTGTGGCTGCTTGCTCGCTTTGCGCTGGCGGATCATGGGCGCCCCGGCGTGCCGATTGATTTTATCGGGGCTGCTTTGGCCACCTTGGGCTTCGGCCTCGTCGCTTATGGCCTCAGCGCCGAAACCGGGGAATCGCTGGGATCGATGGGCCTGGGTTTTGTGATCCTCGCCGGGTTTCTTGTGTGGGAAGCGCGTTGCCCTGCCCCGATGATCCGGCTCAGCATGTTCCGGGTGCGCAGGTTTTCCACCATCAACCTTTCAACCTTCCTGTTGTATTTCGCCGTCACCGGCATCGGCTTTTACCTGCCAATGGCCGCCGTGTCGGCATGGAGCGCGGATGCGTTTTCGATGTCCGCCGCCTTCCTGCCGGGGGTCTTGATGATCGCTACGCTGTCTACCCGTATGGGCAAGCTGGCAGACCGGATCGGCCCTGCGCCGTTCTTGGTGGGCGGTGCGATCTTGGTGGCTTTGGCGCAAGCCGGATTGGCGATTACCGCGCATGAAGCCCTGTATTGGCCCCGCGCTGTGCCGCTGATGAGGCTGTGGGGGTTTGGGATGGCGCTGCTGGTGGCACCGTTGACGACGGTGGTGATGACTTCGGCCGGTGATGCCGATCAGGGCGCTGCCTCGGGGATCAACAACGCGGTTGCAAGGGCCGCAAGCCTTTTGGCGATTGCTCTGATGGGGCGGTTGGCGGCGACGGGATATGGCACGATTGGTGCAGAGACTCCGGGCTTTGGCGTGATTGCCCGCGCGCCTGCGCTTATCGCCGCGACCAGCGTGGGCTTTGCGCATCTCGCTGCACTGGCTGCCATGGCCTCTCTTGCCTCTGCCCTTGTCTCGGCTTGGGGCCTCAGGCGTTCCAACTGACCGCGCGGCGGTAGAGATGCCAACTGGCATGGCCCAACACAGGCAGAACCACGAACAGCCCCAGAAACCCCGGCAGCATCGCGAGAAACAGCGCCCCGGCGATGAACGCGCCCCAACCCAGCATCACCAGCGGACTCTCTGTGACCACGGCGAACGAGGTCAGCATAGCGGTGACGAAATCCACCTCACGCTCCAGCAGCAGCGGCAGGCTGACTACCGTGAGGCTGAAGAGCAAAGTCGAGAACACCGCCCCCACGAAGGTGCCCACCGCCAGCATGGTCAGCCCCGCGGGCGTGGCAAACACCACCCATGACGATGACACATTGGTCATCACCGCATTGCTTAGAAACAGCGCGAAGATCATGTGTGACAGAAAGTTCCAGAACAGAAAGAACACCACGATCACCGCCGCCATCGAAGGGATTTGCCGATCTTTCTGCCGGAAGATTACCAGTAAGGTCGCACGACTATCCAGCGGCAAACCCGCCTCAAGCCGGCGCGACACGTCATAAAGCCCGCAAGCGATGAACGGCCCCAAAATCGGGAAGCCTGCGGCGGCGGCCAAAGTCCACCACAACCGGCCCGTTCCGGTCAGCGCAAAATAGATCAGCCAGCCGCCTATGACGTAGACACTAGCGAACAGCAGCCCATAGTGTGGAGCAGCCAGAAAATCCTGCCAGCCTGTGCGCAACGCGGCCCGCAGATCGCTGACCTCGACATGCATGACCTCTGGCCTGTCGGCTTGGCTCTGTTCCATGCGTCTACCCCCGCTTTCAGCAGTCTACGCGGGGAAGGACATTTCAAGAAAGATGTATTTTTGACAAGGCATTACAAGTCGAATTTAATCCTCAGCATTCGCCTCGGCGCGGGATTTCCCGGCCACATCCATCGCCAAGGTCGCGGCCATGAACTTATCCAGATCGCCGTCCAGCACACCGCCAGTATCAGAGGTTTCATGGCCGGTGCGCAGGTCTTTCACCATCTGATAGGGCTGCAACACATAAGAGCGGATCTGGTTGCCCCAGCCCGCATCGCCCTTGGCATCGTGCTGCGCGTTGATGGACGCGTTGCGCTTGTCCAACTCCACCTGATAAAGCCGCGAGCGCAGCGCGTTCATACAAGCCTCGCGGTTCTGGTGCTGCGATTTCATCGACGAGGTCACCACGATATTGGTCGGCAAGTGGGTGATCCGCACCGCCGAGTCGGTGGTGTTGACGTGCTGGCCGCCCGCGCCGGAGGAACGGTAAGTGTCGATGCGAATGTCACGGTCGGGAATGTCGATTTCGATATTGTCATCGACCACCGGATAGACCCAGACCGAAGCAAATGAGGTCTGCCGCTTGTCAGCCGAGCCGTAAGGGCTGATCCGCACCAGCCGATGCACACCGGATTCCGATTTCAGCCAGCCGTAAGCGTTCAGCCCGGAAATCTTGTATCCCGCTGATTTGATGCCAGTCTCATCCCCGGCACTTTCCGACTGCAACTCAACTTTATAGCCCTTTTTCTCGGCCCACCGCACATACATCCGCGCCAGCATGCTGGCCCAATCGCAGGACTCAGTGCCGCCCGCGCCCGCGTTGATCTCCAGGAACGTGTCATTGCCATCTGCCTCGCCATTCAGCAAAGCCTCAAGTTCTTTCGCACCGGCAAGTTCCACCAGCCCCTTCAGCGCCTCTTCAGCCTCGGTGATGATTTCCTCATCGCCCTCGGATTCGCCCAATTCGATCAATTCGACATTGTCTTTCAAACCCGATTCAATCAGGCGATAGGTCGAGATTTGCTCGATCAACCCCTGCCGTTCGCGCATCAGTTTTTGCGCGCGGGCGGGGTCGTTCCACAGATCGGGTGCCTCGATCATCGCATCGAATTCCTCCAACCGATGCGCCGCCGTCTCCCAATCCATTCGCTGGCCCAAAAGGCGCAAGGATTTGGTGATGGCATCGACATTGTATTGCGTCTCGGTGCGCATGAGGCGGAGTCCTTAACAGATCGTCATTTGGCGGCGGTGATATCGTGACTGCGCGTGGTCGGCAAGGCCGCGCTAATACAGCCCGCCCGACGACAGCGTGCCGAAATTCGCTTTCTTCGGCACCGTTTTCTGCTGGCCGTCCGAGGTCGTCACCGTGTCCGAACCGCCAATATCGCTTTCGCCATTGGCAAACAGCGGCAGGTTCGAGCCCATCGAAAAGCCGCCGTCGATGATCTCGCCCAAGGCGAACAAAGGCTCCTCGCCCTCACGGAAGTATTCAGCAACCACATTGGCACCCGACGCATCGGGTCCCAGCAAAGCTCCGGTGAAGCGGTCGATGTTCTGGAAATAGCCGCCCGGTGGCACTTTGAACGTGGTGCCCCCCCGGCGTTTAACCACCTCTTTCATGAATTCCTGAAAGATCGGCACGCACAAGGTGCCGCCAAACGCGCCTGGCCCCAAGGTGCGCGGCTGATCAAAACCCATGTAGCAGCCCGCCACGGTGTTCGAGGTATAGCCGACAAACCACACGTCTTTCGCATCATTGGTCGTCCCGGTCTTGCCCGCAACCGGAACCGGCAACTTGACCCCGGTGCCAGAACCGCGTTGAATCACCCCCTGCATCATCGAAGTCAGCTGATAGGCAGTGATCGCGTCCATCACCCGTTCGCGGTTGCTGTCGATTGTCACGCCGTCGCCCTTCGGCAGGCGCGGCGAATTACAGTCTTCGCAGGTGCGCTGATCGTGGCGGTAGATGGTCTTGCCGTAGCGGTCCTGCACCCGGTCAACCAAGGTAGGCTCCACCCGCTCGCCACCATTGGCGAACATCGCATAGGCCGCGACCATCTTGTAGAGCGTGGTTTCCTGCGCGCCCAAAGCGTTGGCAAGGAAAGACTGCATTGGTTTGTAGACCCCGAATTTCTCGGCATAACTCGCCACCAAAGGCATACCGATTTCCTGCGCAATCCGCACCGTCATCAGGTTGCGCGATTGCTCAATCCCGGTCCGCATCGGCGTCGGGCCATAGAATTTGTTGGTGGAGTTCTTTGGCGTCCAAAGACCTTGCGGGGTTTCGACCTCAATCGGCGCATCGACAATGATCGTGGCAGGGGTAAAGCCGGAATCCAAGGCGGCGGCATAGACGAAGGGCTTGAACGACGACCCCGGCTGACGGGTCGCTTGTGTGGCGCGGTTGAATACAGACGACTGATAGCTGAAGCCACCCTGCATCGCCATGACGCGACCAGTGTTCACGTCCATCGCCATGAAACCGCCCTGCACTTCCGGCACTTGCCGCAATGACCAACGCACAAATTCGCCGGTCTTGTCGTCTGTCACTTGTCGCACCAGCACCACGTCGCCAACCGAAACCAGATCGGCAGGCACCCGGGCTTTCTTGCCCAGCTTGCCGGCCTCCAACCGCTTACGCGCCCAGGTCACATCCGCAGCCGGAATTTCCTGGGTGCCATCCACGCCTTCAATGCCAACCTCGGCAGTGGTTTCGCCCAGGGACAGCACCACGGCCACATGCCAGCCTTCGACGTCGCGCGGCATGTCCTTGACTTCGGACAAAGCTTTGCGCCATGCCGCTTCATCGCCCAAAGCTTCGGTCAGCACCGTTTTACCTGTGCCACGCCAAACGCCCTGATTGCGGTCGTATTTTTCTAGCCCCCGGCGCAGGGCCACGGCGGCAATTTCCTGCAATTCGGGGTCGGCAGTGGCGCGGATCGACAGACCGCCACCGAAGAATTCTTCCTCACCAAATGTCCCAGACAACTGACGACGGATTTCATCGGTGAAATAGTCGCGCGGCGGCAATGCGTCGCGGAAGGCCGGGTAATCGCCGTTCTGTACCGATTTCAGCGGCTCATCTTTGGCCGCTGCATAGGCCGCTTCGTCAATATAACCGTTCTGAAACATCTCATTCAGCACATAATTCCGCCGGGTGGTCAGGCGATCTTTCTGCGTCACCGGGTTGTAATCGCTGGGCGCTTTCGGCATCGAGGCCAATGTGGCAGCCTCGGCGGGCGACAACTGATCCAGCGATTTGTTGAAATAGGTCTGCGCTGCTGCAGCCACGCCGTAAGAGTTCTGCCCGAGAAAAATCTCGTTCATGTAAAGCTCTAGGATCTTATCCTTCGACAAGGTCTGCTCCAACCGCGAGGCCAGAATCAATTCCTTGACCTTGCGCTCCACCGAGCGCGACCCATCGAGCAGGAAGTTCTTCATCACCTGCTGGGTGATCGTCGACGCCCCACGGGTGTTCTTGCCACGCGACTTGATTGCATCCCAGGCCGCCGAGATCATGCCCTGCACATCATAGCCCTTGTGGGTGTAGAAATGCTTATCCTCGGCAGAGATAAACGCATCGCGCACCAGCACCGGAATATCCTCAATCGGCACGAACAGGCGGCGTTCTTTGGCGAATTCGTCAATGATCCGGCCCTCGCCCGAGTAAATCCGGCTGATCGTAGGCGGCGAATAGCGCGCCAAGCTGTCATGGCTCGGCAGATCCGCCGAATACATCCAGAACACCGCGCCCAAAGTCAAAGCGCCGAACAACAGACCAAGCGTGATCGTCGTGAAAATGCCCCCGAAGAAAGAGCCGATAAACCTGAGCACGCCTGTCATTCCCGTCACTGCGTCCGGCCCTCTGCCCGC
>JBKJTI010000091.1:0-5670 GCA_046590425.1 Cypionkella sp.
TCGTCGATACTGGCTTCACCCTGCATCATGTGAAAAACCTGTTGATGTCACGCCAGCCGCATCGCCTGGAGGTCTGTGCGTTGCTTGACAAACCGACCCGGCGCGAGGTGGATATCAAGGCGACCTGGACCGGGTTTGAGATCCCCGACGAGTTCGTTGTGGGCTATGGCATTGATTTTGCGCAGCGAAACCGCAACCTGCCTTATATCGGCAAAGTGCGGTTCACAGATTGATGAATCCGATCTGGCTGATCCGTATGGCGCGTTGGGCGCGGCATCCGCCCCCGTTATGGCGGGTAAAGCTGGTGCTGGGCGTGGTGATTTTGTGCCTGATGCTGTTTGGGATTGAGTATATGTGGGGCTGGCCGGACTGGCTGACGGTGAATGGCAAGGCGAAGCTGCGCTAGAACTGGCCCAGCCGAAGGCCCCGCTTTAATCGGCCTTCCCAAACCCCTATTGTGGTGTAACGTGCGGCATAATTGGCCAGACCAGATGGCTAAACCCTTCGAAGGTCAGTGCCATGTCGCGTCTGCTCTCTGCCGTTATAGCTGTTGTGCTGCTGGGATTTGGCGGGTTTTTGCTCATCTCGGCGCCACATTCTGTCGATGTGGGGTTTTATGACGGGCTGAAAGGCGACGCAGCCAAGGGTGAGTTGGTGTTTTGGGCTGCCGGTTGTGCCTCGTGTCATGCGGCGGTGGATGCCAAGGGCGCGGAGGAATTGGTGCTGGCGGGCGGGCAGGAGTTTCCCTCGGGCTTCGGCACGTTTGTGGCGCCGAATATCTCACCTGACCCTGCGCAGGGCATAGGCGGTTGGACGCTGGTGGAATTTGCCAATGCGGTGACGCAGGGCGTCGGCAAAGACGGCGAGCATCTGTACCCTGCCCTGCCGTATAATGCCTATAACAAGATGCTGCCGCAGGATGTGGCCGATCTGAAAGCTTTCATGGATGGGCTTCCTGCCTCGGCCGCGCCTTCGATGCCGCATCAGATTGGCTTTCCGTTCAACATCCGCCGTTCTCTGGGGATCTGGAAGCTGCTGTTTGAGAAGACCGATTGGGTGATTGAGGGCGATTTGACGCCCGAGCAAACCCGTGGCCGCTATATCGCCGAGGCTCTGGCACATTGCGGCGAATGTCACACGCCTCGCAACGCTTTGGGCGGCTTGCAGCGCAGTGCATGGCTGTCAGGTGCGCCAAACCCCAGTGGCAAGGGCCGTATCCCCAACATCACGCCGGGCAAGCTGACCTGGAGCGAGGCCGAAGTGGTGGAATATCTGACCTCGGGCTTCACGCCAGAATTTGACTCGGTCGGCGGCCATATGGCGCATGTGGTCGAAAACATGGCCAAGCTGCCGGGGTCGGATCGCAGGGCGGTGGCTGCCTATCTGCAACTTGTGCCTGCGGTGAATTGAATGATTCTGATTGGCCAATATGACAGCCCCTTCGTGCGCCGCGTCGGCATTGCCCTGACGCTTTATGGCATGGCGTTTGAGCATCGGCCCTGGTCAGCCTTTGGCGATGCGGACCTTTTGCGCGCACTGAACCCGCTCACCCGGGTGCCGACGCTGGTGCTGGACGACGGCTTTGTGCTGAGCGACAGCCATATGATGCTGGATTATCTGGATGGGCTGGTGGAGGTACCACTGTTTCCGCGCACTGAGCCTGCGCGCCATCGGGCGCTGAAAGTGGCGGCTATGGCCTGCGGGCTGGCGGATAAGGCGGTCAGCCTGTTCTACGAACGCGCGATGCACGCCACGATTTCGCCCAGCTTTGACGCCCGCTGCCGGGCGCAAATTCACGCGGTGCTGCACGCGCTGGAGGAGGATCTGGCCAGTCGTCCCGGCCCTTATTGGTTCGGCGGTCAGTTGGGACATGCCGATATTGCACTGGCCTGTGCGCTGCGGTTCCTGCGGGAAGCGCATCCAGGCGTCATGGCAGAACTGGATTTTCCGACCCTGATCGCCTTTGCCGATCGGCTGGAGCAGACAGCAGTCTTCGCTCAGATCTCGCAGCCGTTTCTGCCGCCCGTTTAAGCGCGGCCCAGTTTTGCCAAACGCGCTTGCCGCAACCGGGCGAAATCATCGCCTGCGTGGTAGCTGGAGCGGGTCAGTGGCGTGGCGGAGACCATCAGGAAACCTTTGCCGAAGGCGGTCTGCTCGTAGCTTTTGAACTCATCCGGGGTGACGAACCGATCCACCCGATGATGTTTCGGCGTCGGTTGCAGATATTGACCGATGGTCAGAAAATCGACATCCGCCGCACGCATGTCGTCCATCACCTGATGCACGCCTTGGCGATCCTCGCCCAAGCCCACCATGATGCCGGATTTGGTGAACAGTGTCGGGTCGAGTTCTTTCACCTTCTGCAACAGCCTCAGAGAATGGAAATAGCGCGCGCCGGGTCGTACGGTGGGGTAAAGGCCGGGGACGGTTTCAAGGTTGTGGTTGAACACATCCGGGCGGGCCTCGACCACCTTTTCCAAAGCCGAGGGGGGGCATTTCAGGAAATCTGGCGTGAGAATCTCAATGGTCGTTCCCGGCGCGCGGTGGCGAATGGCGCGGATGGTCTGGGCGAAATGCTCCGCCCCGCCATCGTCCAGATCGTCGCGATCCACAGAGGTGATCACCACATGGTTCAGGCCCAGTTCGGCTACTGCATGGGCGACGCGGCCCGGTTCGAACGCGTCAAGGTTGTTGGGCTTGCCGGTGGCGATGTTGCAGAACGAACAGCCCCGGGTGCAAATCTCACCCATGATCATCATGGTGGCGTGACCTTGGCTCCAACACTCGCCCACATTCGGGCAACCGGCCTCTTCGCAGACGGTGACCAGCTTTTTCTCGCGCAGAATGTCGCGGGTTTTCTTGTAGCCTTCCGAGGTGGGCGCGCGGACGCGAATCCAATCGGGCTTTTTCGGCTGCGCATTGTCAGGCTTATGCGCCTTTTCGGGGTGACGTTGATCCGGCAGCTTGAGATCGCGCAACGGTTTTTCCCCCTGAACCCAACTTGATTTTACAAATAGTCTGATGGGCGGGGCTTGGCAACGGCGTTCGCGCCGTAAGCCCATGCAAGCAAAACAAGGGTAAGGGACAGAAAATGACAAAAAACTGATATCCGAAGCTCTGGGCACAGCAATTCTTGTGCTGTTTGGTTGTGGAGCTGCGGTGATCGGCGGGCTGAGATTGGTTTCGCGGGGATTTCGCTGGCCTTTGGTCTGGCGACTGCCGCGCGGGCTTATGGGCTCTGATCGCGACTGGCAAAGCTGGCTTTGTGATGGGAGAGTGGGCCTTGGGATCAAACGGCTATGGCGCGGGCTATTTGGGTGAATACAGTGTCACCGCCGCCTTGGTGTTTGAGTTTGCGATGACCTTCATCTTCGTCACGGTGATTCTGGGGGCAACCGGAGCGGGCTCAACGGCCGGTTTTGCGGGCCTCGCCATTGGTCTGACGCTGGCGGCGATCCATCTCGTTGGCACCAATGTGACCGGCGTGTCGGTCAACCCGGCGCGCTCGATCGGGCCTGTGCTGGTTGCGGGTGGCGCGGCGCTGTCGCAGTTGTGGCTGTTTATCGTGGCCCCTTTTGGCGGGGGGAGCGGTGGCTGGTTTGGTATATAAAGCGGGGCTGACCCGCGCCTGACCTTTGCTCTTTCAATGACAAACGAGCGACAGGAGGCCGCCGCCCGTTTTCAATTCCGGTTGATCTGGGTCATGGGCGCGTTACCTTTGCTGCGCTAAGGAAGGCCGATGACTATGATAGACCTCACCCTCGCCATCCTCGTGCTGCTGATCACGCCGGGCCCGACCAACACCTTGCTGTTTCTGGCCGGAGCCGAGCGCGGTTGGCGGCCTGCCCTGCGGCTTATCCCAGCGGAACTGGCGGGGTATCTTCTGATGGTGGTGCCACTGGCGCTGGTTGGCGCCACAGTTTTGCACGATGCGCCACAGGCGCGGGCTTTGGTGGCGATTGCGGCGGGGCTGTGGGTGGCGTGGCTGGCGATCAAGCTGTGGCTGCCGCAGACGGTGCAGAGCGGATCAGAACGGGTCAGCGCGGCTTTGGTGTTCACCACCACGATGCTCAATCCCAAGGCGTTGATTTTCGGGCTGGTTTTGCTGCCCTCGCCCGACACTCTTGGCAACCATCTGGCGCTGTTTTCGGCTTTGGTGGTACTTGTGGCGGTGGGATGGGCTGGGTTTGGCGCGTGGTTGGGCGGGGATTCGGGCAGCGAAACCGGCGCGATGCTGTGGATCAGGCGCGGGGCTTCGGTGTGGTTGAGCGTGGTGTCGCTGACGCTGCTGGCGAAGGGGTTGGGGGCTTGAGGCGATGTTGCGTGGGATGAGGCGTTCGGCCGCCGGGGCACGCAGGTCTGCGCGCCCATTCGCAACTAAAAACGCTCCACTGGAACGCTTTTTCCCCGGCAGAACCGGGGGCGTCGCTCACCCAATCAGCGGCCCCGATTTGCCGTAAGTCTCATCAAAATGCCGGTGCAAGCGTTGCAACGCGATCCGCAACACCACCTTGCCCGAGCGCGCCGCCCAGCCCAGACGCTGCTCGGCGGTCTCGATGCCTTCCAGAAAACAGCAAACCCGCAAGGCCACATCGCCCAAACCCGGCCCCAGATCCCGCAGGGCTGCCGCCACCCGGTCGCGGGCTGCGCGCGGCCCTTCCGCGCCACCTGCCTCGGCGCGGAAACTGCCCCGATCCGCCCCGGTCAAGAACCGCTCCCAATTCTGCGCCACCCGTGGCCCCATCTGCGCCAGTTCAAAATCTTCGCGCAGCCGTTCGGCGGCCACCACCAGTTCAGGCTCCAGATACAGCTTGCCATCCTTGTCACGCCTGCGCCCCAGCACCGCCACCGGGCTTTCGGCGAGATTGTAACGGATGCGACGCGGGCCTGCGTCCTCGCTGACGACACGCGAGTCCCACTCCCTATGTTGATCGCCAAACGCCATCTGCGCCTCGGCAAAGCCGCTGGCGCGGGCATCGGCATCGACCATCCGCTTCAACGCCGCCCGCCCGCCCGAACTGATTTCATAGGTCGCCACCCGCCCCGGCTTGCGGCAGGAAATCCAATCTTTCAGCGCGAAAGCCTGCGCGATTACCCGCTCGACCACCGCAGTGCGCGCGGTGTGGCCATCGGGGAACTCGCGCATCACCACGGCTTTTTCCATATCCGGCGCGAAAGCCAGCACCGCCCCCGGCTCTACCAGACGGCGAAGGATACGTTTGCCTTCTGCAAGGATTGTCGCTTCATCGGCGACAATGTTGTGCGTGCGCAGGGGTGCAGACATAGGGGAATCATCCTTGTTGATAGGGGGAAGGCTGGGCTCTGCGCCGCTTGTCAGGGCGGCCAGCGCTTCATCCAGTAGAGGGTCGTCGCGCCGGGTCTCATAGCGGCGCACCGCCCGCATCACGGTTGAGGCATGGCGGCCATCGCGTCGTGCAAGGGCCCGATAAGATTGACCATCTTCGGTGTGATCGAGGTAAAGCCGCACCGCGTCGGGCAGCCAGCCCGGCAGGGTTTGGAGGGGAGAGAGATTGCTTTGCATCGTGTTCTGCTGCGCCGCAGCGCCTTCCTGATCAAACCTTGCCGAAACGTTAACAAGCGTGGAAGGCATTGATTACCCAATCGTTAATTTCTGAGCTGTTGCCGATAATTGTTTATAAATCTTAAACA
>JBKJTI010000192.1:0-3207 GCA_046590425.1 Cypionkella sp.
TCATAGAGGTCGTCATGCATTTGCAAGACAAGTTCGTCATCGGAAAGATCAGCGAGGATGATTTCGTCGTCGGCCATCTGGGAACTCCTTGGGCGGTTGTCAGTGTGATGGGGCCAAAGCCCGCACGACACTTTGCGAATAGCGACATGCGCCAACAGAAAGCCGACTTTGTAGGGCAGGTAAAGCAGAAATCGCTTGGGATTGTTCGCTCTTTGTTCTAGTTTGACATATGGACAAGCCAGAGAGCACAATCATGCCCGGCGTGCGCCCGCGCGGGCGCGGCGCATTGGGCAATGCGGTGGGGCGGTTTGAGGGTGCCGCTCGACTGGCATTTGAAGACGGTTGGGAGCCGCCAGAAGAACGGGTGTTGCGCACCGAGGTCCGCACGGAAGTGCCGCGCTCGGCGATCAGTTATAACACCTCGCCCGATCTGCCATTTGACCGCTCGATCAACCCCTATCGCGGCTGTGAGCACGGCTGCATCTATTGCTTCGCCCGCCCCAGCCATGCGTTTTTGAACCTGTCGCCGGGACTGGATTTTGAAACCAAATTGATCGCTAGACCGGGAATTGGGGCGGTGTTGGAAAAGGAGTTGCGGGCGAAATCCTACAAGGTCGCGGTGATGGCCTTGGGCACCAACACTGACCCCTATCAACCGATTGAGAGTGAATACGGCGTGATGCGCGAAGTGCTTGAGGTTCTGCGCGACTTCAACCACCCGCTGGCGATCACCACCAAAGGCACACTGATCGAGCGTGACATTGATCTTTTGGCCGAGATGGCCGGGCAGGGCCTGTGTCGGGTGGGGGTTTCCGTGACCACGCTGGACGCAGACCTCTCACGCAAGATGGAGCCCCGCGCAGCAGCCCCCAAGCGGCGGTTGCTGACGATCACGCGGTTGGCGCAAGCAGGCATCCCGGTGCGGGCGATGGTATCGCCGATGATCCCTGGCCTGACCGATCACGAATTGGAACCGATCATGGCCGCAGCCCGCGATGCCGGAGCCACAGCGGCGAGCTACATCTCGCTGCGCCTGCCGCGCGAGGTGTCGCAACTGTTCCAGGACTGGCTGATCGAACACGTGCCAGATCGCGCCGCCAAAGTGATGGCGCGGGTGCGCGAATTGCATGGCGGCATGGATTATGACCCCGCCTTTGGCAAACGCATGCGTGGTGAAGGGCCTTGGGCGGACCTCTTGGCACGGCGGTTTCGCGTGGCGGTGGATCGACTGGGGCTGGCGGTAAAACTGCCACCGATGCGCTGCGATCTCTTTGCAGCCCCGGCGCGGGCGGGCGATCAACTGAAGCTGTTCTGACCGCCAGCCGCCGCGCAACCGATTTCCGATGCGGAAATCGTGCCGGAATTTCTCAAATTCCGGGGCGCTTGACCCAAGCGCCCCGCTTCACAGTCAGCCGCGCCGATTGCGCCGCTCGCGCTTCGGATCGTTCGAGGTATCGCCGGTGCCATCCGAAGCCGAAGAAAACGCCCCCAGTTTGGCGGTGATATCCTCTGGGCGTGGCAGTGGCCCCTTTGGCGTGTTCTCCAACGCTTTGCGCATCGCCGCCAGATGCTCTGGCATCGTGCCACAGCAGCCGCCAATGATCCGCACGCCAGCATCGCGCGCCAGTACGGCATATTCGCCCATCAGTTCCGGCGTGCCATCGTAATGGATATGACCGTCGTGATATTTCGGAATCCCCGCATTACCCTTGGCGATCAATGGCCGCGCCGAGCCCACAGCCGCAAACCCCAAAACGGTGCGCATCAGATCCGACGCCCCGACCCCACAATTCGCGCCAAAGGCAATCGGTGGGTTCGCCAGCTTTTCCACCATCTCGGCCATCGCCGCCGAGGTCATCCCCATCATCGTGCGCCCGGCGGTATCGAAACTCATCGTGCCGCACCATGGCATCCCCGCCAAAGCCGCAGCCTCTGCCGCCGCCGCGTATTCTTCGGGCGCCGACATGGTTTCGACCCACAGCACATCCGCGCCGCCCTCTTTCAGCCCCTCGGCCTGTTCGTGGAACATCTCCACCGCAGCAGCGTGAGTCAGCGTGCCCATCGGCTCAAAAATCTCGCCCGTCGGCCCAACCGAGCCTGCAACCACCACCACACGCCCCGAAGCATCGGCAATCTCGCGGCCCAACGCGGCCCCCACCCGGTTCAACTCCCGCACCCGGCCCTGCGCGCCATGCAGCTTCAAACGGCTGGCGTTGCCGCCAAAGGTGTTGGTCAGGAAAATATCTGAGCCCGCATTGACTGCATTGCGATACAGAGTGCGGATATTGGCGGGCTTGTCGGTATTCCAGAACTCCGGCGGCTCACCAGATTCCAGCCCCATGTTGAACAGATTGGTGCCAGTGGCGCCATCGGCCATCAGCCAATCGCGGCTGGCGAGCAGTTTCGAAAGTGCGTCTTGGGCCATGACTTAAACCTCGTTTAATGCGGAAGGACTGATGTTTACCACGCAGCCGTTGACTGGTGTTTGCCACGCAGGGCAGGGCGAGGCAAATCTATAATCCTCATAACACTATGCAGCGCCGCACATGTTCACATAAGCAAAGGGCCGCGCCAGTGATGGCAGCGGCCCTGTTTTGGCGCAGCGGGCGCGAAAGCTTAAAACTCGTTCATCAACTCGGCTTTGGCCACCGGCAGCAGCTCGGCCATCTTGGCGCGCACCGCATCGGCGTTCGACAAACTGCCCAAATCGGCCGCGACCTTGCGCACCACATCTTCAATGCCGGCTTCCTCGAAATCGGCGCTGACCACAGTCATTGCATATTCTGCCGCCTCGTCGCCGGATTTGCCCAGCAATCCCGCCGCCCAAAGCCCGGTCAGCTTGTTGCGCCGTGCCTCGGCACGAAACTGCATTTCGGCATCATGGGCATACTTGGATTCAAAAGCAGTTTCGCGATCGTCAAACGTGGTCATGGCTGGCCCTCTGGGTCATGGAAAGTTATTCTCCATATGCCCATGACGCGCGCGCCGATCAAGACAAAAAGCCATATCCCCGGCTGCGGCCTTTGGTCTTGCCGGACCGGCCACTTGCGCCCAAGCCTTGCCCCCACACGCGGCATCTCATATAGGCTCGGAAAAAGGGCAGGGGTGGCGTTGGCCGCCCCCGTGCCCGTTTGGCATCGGAGCATTCATGGCGCGCAGGAAGAAGGTTTACGAGGGCAAGGCGAAGATCCTGTATGAAGGACCGGA
>JBKJTI010000221.1:0-8745 GCA_046590425.1 Cypionkella sp.
CACGGCGGCGCGGTCGGCGTGGATGCCGGTTTCCATCTTCATCGCCTCGATGGTCAGCAAGAGATCCCCCGCTTGCACCTTTTGCCCCGCCACAACCGTCACGCTTGCAATCGAGCCGGGCATCGGCGCGCCGATATGGCCGGGGTTGCCTTCGATGGCTTTCGGCTTGGCGGCGGTTTTGGCTTTGATGGCGCGGTTCGGCACCCGGATGACGCGGGGTTGGCCGTTGAGTTCAAAAAACACCCGAACCTCGCCATCATCGGTGGTCTCGCCCACGGCTTGCAGACGAATTTCCAACAGTTTGCCGGGATCAATCTCGGCGGTGATTTCTTCGCCGGGGATCATGCCGTAGAAGAACGTGCGCGTCGGCAGGGTGCGCACCGGGCCATAGGCTTTGTGGCGGCCCATGTAATCGAGGAACACTTTCGGATACATCAGATAGCCGTTCAGATCCTCATCGTCGATCTTAAAGCCGCCGAGTTCTTCCGTGAGTTTTGCCCGCACTGCCTCCAGATCAACCGGGGGCAGGCTTTCGCCGGGCCGTGCGGTCGATGCCACTTCGCCCTTTAGCACCTTCTTGGAAATCCCTGCGGGCCAGCCACCATGCGGTTGGCCGAGATTGCCTTTCAGCATATCAATCACCGAATCCGGAAAGGCCACGTCGACCTTCGGGTCTTCCACTTGCGCGCGAGTTAGACCTTGAGAGACCATCATCAGCGCCATATCCCCGACGACTTTAGACGAGGGTGTGACTTTGACAATATCGCCGAACATCTGGTTCACATCGGCATAGGTCTGCGCGACCTCGTGCCAGCGTTCCTCCAACCCCAGCGAGCGCGCTTGGGCTTTCAGGTTGGTGAACTGACCGCCGGGCATCTCATGCAGATAGACTTCCGAGGCCGGGGCCGGGATGCCAGATTCAAACGCCGCATATTGGCCGCGCACCGCTTCCCAATAGTTTGAAATTGATCGGATCGCGGCCATATCGAGGCCCGTATCGCGGTCGGTGTGGCGCAAAGCCTCGACAATCGAGCCCAGGCAGGGCTGCGAGGTGCCGCCCGAAAACGCATCCATCGCCGCATCGACGCAATCGACGCCGGCATCGGACGCCGCCATGATCGTCGCTGCTGCAGCCCCCGAGGTATCATGGGTGTGGAAGTGGATCGGCAGGCCGACCTCTTGCTTCAGGGTCTTGATCAGTTGTTTGGCGGCAGCGGGCTTTAACAGGCCCGCCATATCCTTCAGCCCCAGCACATGCGCGCCTGCGGCTTTCAGCTGTTTGGCGGTATCGACGTAGTATTTCAGATCATATTTGGCGCGGTTGGGGTCAAGCATATCGCCGGTATAGCAAACCGTGCCTTCGCAAACCTTGTTGGCCTCAATCACCGCATCCATCGCGACGCGCATGTTTTCCACCCAGTTGAGTGAGTCGAACACCCGGAACACATCCACCCCGGTCGCGGCAGCTTGCTTCACAAACGCCTGCACCACGTTGTCGGGGTAGTTGGTGTAGCCGACGCCATTGGAGGCACGCAGCAGCATCTGCGTCATCACATTCGGCATCAACGCGCGCAGATCGCGCAGGCGTTGCCATGGACATTCCTGCAGGAAGCGGTAGGCGACATCGAAAGTAGCACCACCCCAGCACTCGACCGAGAACAGTTGCGGCAGGTTGGCTGCATAGGCGGGGGCGACCTTGATCATGTCAATGGAACGCATCCGGGTGGCGAGCAGCGACTGGTGGCCATCGCGCATCGTGGTGTCGGTCAGCAGCAGCTTTTGCTGTTTGCCCATCCAGTCGGCAACGGCTTGCGGTCCGTGTTGTTCCAGCAGGTTGCGGGTGCCCATCGAAGGCTCGCCCACAGCTTTCGGGGCGCGCGGGATACGCGCCTTGGCATGTGGCTTCGGGCGGCCTGCAGTTTCGGGATGGCCGTTGACGGTGATGTCGGCGATGTAGGTCAGGATCTTGGTGGCCCGGTCGCGGCGCTTTTTGAACTGGAACAGCTCGGGCGTCGTGTCGATGAATTTGGTGGTGTAGGTGTCATCCAGAAAGGTCGGGTGCTTCAAGAGGTTGATGACAAACTCGATGTTGGTCGACACACCGCGAATACGGAATTCGCGCAAAGCCCGGTCCATCCGGCGGATCGCAGCGGTGGGGGTTTGGGCGGTGGCGGTGACCTTGACCAGCAGCGAATCGTAATAGCGGGTGATCACGCCGCCCGCATAAGCCGTGCCGCCATCCAGACGGATGCCGTTGCCGGTGGCCGAGCGATAAGCGGTCAGGCGGCCATAATCCGGGATGAAGTTGTTCTGCGGGTCTTCGGTGGTCACCCGACATTGCAGGGCGTGGCCGGTCAGGTGGATTTCTTCTTGGCTGGCCTTGCCCGTCGCTTCGGCCAAGGTCTTACCCTCGGCAATCAGAATTTGCGCCTGCACGATGTCGATGCCAGTCACCTGTTCGGTGACGGTATGCTCGACCTGAACGCGGGGGTTCACTTCGATGAAATAGAACTGCTGGTTGTCCATATCCATCAGGAATTCGACGGTGCCTGCGCATTCATAGCCGACATAAGCGCAGATGCGGCGACCCAGATCGCACACCTCGGCGCGCTGGGCGTCGGTGAGGTAGGGGGCGGGCGCGCGTTCAACGACCTTTTGGTTGCGGCGCTGCACGGTGCAATCGCGTTCATAGAGGTGGTAGATTTCGCCGTGCTTGTCGCCAAGGATCTGCACCTCAACATGGCGGGCGCGGATGATCATCTTTTCCAGATAACCCTCGCCGTTGCCGAAAGCGGCTTCGGCCTCACGACGGCCTTCGCGGACTTTATCAACCAGCTCGGATTCTGACAGGATCGGGCGCATGCCGCGACCACCACCGCCCCAGCTTGCTTTCAGCATCAAGGGGTAGCCGACCTCCGCTGCCTCTTTCTTGATCGCGTCAAAATCATCGCCGAGAACTTCGGTGGCCGGGATCACCGGAACGCCAGCGGCCATAGCCACCCGGCGGGCCGAGGCTTTGTCGCCCAAGGCGCGCATGGTGTCAGCTTTCGGGCCGATGAAGGTGATGCCCGCTTGATCGCAGGCATCGACGAAATCCGGGTTTTCCGACAGCAAGCCATAGCCGGGGTGGATCGCATCGGCACCGCAAGCCCGGGCCACCCGGATGATTTCGGGGATCGACAGATAGGCTCCGACTGGCGACAGGCCCTCGCCGATCTGATAGGCCTCATCCGCCTTGAAGCGGTGCAGCGACAGCTTATCTTCCTCGGCATAGATGGCGACGGTCTTTTTGCCCATCTCATTGGCCGCCCGCATCACGCGGATCGCGATTTCGCCACGGTTGGCGATCAGGATTTTCTTGAATTCGGTCATGCGAGGCTCCGGGCAGCGGGCGAAGGGGCTTAGTGGGCTGACACTAGCCGTGCTGCGTTGCAGCGCAAGGGGCGGAAACGCCATGATATGACAGATTTGCGATATGGGTATCGCTAACATGGGGCCGTTGCAGGTGTGACGATTCGTTGCCCAAAAAATGGGCGGTTTGCGAAGCGGGCACAGGGTTTGGCTTAGCGATTGGGCAACGCGCCGGAAAATCTGGCGCTGTATGTGCACAGCAGGCCGAACTTTCCTGTGAACAATGCGGGAACACTGCTTTATCTCAGGCGAAAACCCCGCTAGATTAGTAGGATGAGCTGGACGGATGACGAAGATGCTTTTGCGGCGGCGGTGCCGCTGTCACAGCGCGCCCTTGGCCGTGGGCCAGCGCGGGCGGCGCCCTATCTGGATGATCTGAACCCCGCACAACGTGAGGCAGTGGAGGCTTTGGATGGCCCGGTGCTGATGCTGGCCGGGGCGGGGACGGGCAAAACCAAGGCGCTGACCTCGCGCATCGTGCACTTGCTGAACATGGGCAAGGCGCGGCCAAATGAAATCCTGTCTGTGACCTTCACCAACAAAGCCGCGCGCGAGATGAAGCTGCGCGTCGGGCGCTTGTTGGGCGATGTGGCCGAGGGCATGGCCTGGATGGGCACCTTCCACTCGCTGTCGGTGAAGATTTTGCGGCGTCATGCCGAACTGGTGGGGTTGAAAAGCAACTTCACAATTCTGGACACCGACGATCAGTTGCGGTTGCTGAAGCAGTTGATTTCGGCCGCAAATATCGACGAAAAACGTTGGCCTGCGCGGATGTTGGCCTCGATGATCGACAGCTGGAAGAACCGCGCGATGACGCCGGACCGGGTGCCGTCGTCCGAGGCTTCGGCCTATAACAACCGTGGCACCGAGTTATATGAGCAATATCAGCAACGCCTGCTGACCCTGAACGCCACCGATTTCGGCGATCTGCTGCTGCATTGCGTGGTGATTTTCCAGAAGCATGAGGATGTGCTGGCGCAGTATCAGCGCTGGTTCAAATACATCCTCGTCGACGAATACCAAGACACCAACGTCGCGCAATATCTGTGGCTGCGGCTGCTGGCGCAGGGCCACCGGAATATCTGCTGCGTCGGCGATGATGACCAGTCGATCTACGGCTGGCGCGGTGCCGAGGTCGGCAACATCCTGCGGTTTGAAAAGGATTTTCCCGGCGCGAAAGTGGTGCGGCTTGAGCAGAATTACCGCTCCACCGCGCATATTCTCGCAGCAGCCTCGGGTATTATTGCAGCCAATGCCGACCGTCTGGGAAAAACTCTTTGGACCAACGGCGCGCAGGGCGAAAAGGTGCGGCTGATCGGCCACTGGGACGGCGAGGAAGAAGCCCGCTGGATCGGCGAGGAGATTGAGGCCGCACAGCGCGGACGGCGTGGGATTGAAGCGACCTCGTTGAACGGCATGGCGATTTTGGTCCGCGCCTCCCACCAAATGCGGGCGTTTGAGGATCGGTTCTTGACCATCGGGCTGCCGTATCGGGTGATCGGCGGGCCTCGGTTCTATGAGCGGCAGGAGATCCGCGATGCGATGGCGTATTTCCGGCTGGCGGTTTCGCCCGAGGATGATCTGGCGTTTGAGCGGGTGGTGAACCTGCCAAAGCGGGGCTTGGGTGACAAGGCGCAGCAGGATATACAACGTGAAGCGCGCGAGCAGGGGCTGCCGTTGCTGGACGGCGCGCGGTCTTTGCTGGCGCGCGCTGGGATTGGCGGCAAGGGCGCCGGGCAGTTGCGCGGCTTTGTCGACGGCGTGGATCGCTGGCACGCCAGCCTGATGGGCGCGCGGATGACGCCACCCGAGGATGCGCTCATTGAGCCGATGCTGCCGGATACGCCGCCTGCGACGGATCTCAGCCATGTCCGGCTGGCAGAGATTATTTTGGAGGAATCCGGTTACGTCTCGATGTGGCAGAACGACAAGACGCCGGAAGCGCCCGGACGGTTGGAGAACTTGAAAGAGCTGGTCAAAGCGCTGGAGCAGTTCGACAGCCTGCAAGGCTTCCTCGAACACGTCAGTCTGATTATGGAGAATGACAACGAGGAAGCTGCGGAAAAGGTGTCTATCATGACGCTGCACGCCGCAAAAGGCTTGGAATTTCCAGTGGTTTTCCTGCCCGGTTGGGAAGATGGGTTGTTCCCCAGCCAACGCTCGATGGACGAGTCAGGCAAGAAGGGCTTGGAGGAGGAACGTCGTCTGGCCTATGTCGGCATCACGCGGGCGGAGGAGTTGTGCACGATTTCCTTTGCCTCCAACCGCCGGGTTTATGGCCAGTGGCAAAGTCAGTTGCCCAGCCGTTTTATTGACGAATTGCCGGAAAAGCATGTGGAAGTGCTGACGCCGCCGAGCCTGCATCGCGGCGGCTATGGTGCGGCTTCCCCGTCTTTCGGCGCGGCGCTGGAAGATCGGGCGGTGCAGGCGGATGTCTATAATTCGCCCGGCTGGAAACGGATGCAGGACCGCTCGGCACAGCGTCCGGTCAGCCTGCCGCGCGAGGCGCGCAATGTGACGATTGATGCGCAGGCGGTGTCGGCTTACGTCACCGGCGACCGGGTGTTTCACACCAAGTTCGGCTATGGCGAGATCATCGGCATTGAGGGCGACAAGCTTAGCATCGAGTTCGATCATGCCGGATCAAAGATGATCGTGGCGCGCTGGGTGGTGCCGGCGCATCAGGTCGATGACGTGCCGTTTTAGGGCGGACCGGATCAAGCAGGGCGGAATTTGAGAAATTCCGGCACGAAATTCGGTGCGAATTTCGATCTGGCGGCGGCGTCAGGGGTTTTTCTTTAGCCGCTCCAACGCATGAACCGCCAGACCTGCCAGCAAGCCCCAGAATGCCGCGCCAATCCCAAACGCGGCGACGCCCGAGGCGGCGGTGGTGAGCGTTACCGTCGCAGCAAAGCGGGTTTGCGGTGGCGTGAAAGCGGCGGTCAGCGCGCCCATCAGCGGCGACAGCAGCGCCAGCGCCACCAGTGCGAGCATCAGCGCGGGCGGCAGAGCGGCCAGAATCGGCAAAATCACCGGCCCGAGCAGCGCCATCACCACCCAAAAACCGCCATAAATCACCCCGACCTTCCAGCGTTGGCTGCGGTCGGGGTGGGTATCTTCGGCCAGACAAATCGACGCGGTGATCGCCGCCATGTTGACGGTATGCGCGCCAAACAGCCCCGCCAGCGCCGAAATCCCGCCCGTGGTGATCAGCGCAGCGGCGACGGGCGGCTCGTATCCGGCTGCGCGCAGGGTGGCGAAACCCGGCAGATTTTGCGAGGCCATCGTCACCAGATACAGCGGCACGCCAATCCCCAGCAGCACATCCAGCCGGAAAGCCGGTGGAATGAAGGTCAGTGTCGGCAGCGGCAGAGACAGCGGTGGCAGGGGAGCAGCCCCGGTCGCAAAGGCCAGAATCAACCCGGTGGCCAGCGCAGCCAGCACCGCAAGCGCCGGGTTTTTCAAGCGTACCAGCAGAAACACCGCAATCATCGGCAGAACCAATGCGGGCAGGGCTTGCGCTGAACTCGCAGCCTTCAGGCAGAACGGCAGCAGCACGCCTGCAAGCATGGCGGCCGCCACACCATCGGGGATCTGCGCAATCAGACGGCCGAGGGGACGAAATGCTCCGGTCAAGGCGATCAGCCCGGCTGCGACAAGAAAGGCCCCGACCGCCTCGGGCATGGTCACGTCGGTCGTGGCGGCGAGCAGGGCCGCGCCCGGAGTGGACCATGCCAGAACGACAGGGATGCGGAATTGAAAGCTGAGAAAGGCCGAGCCTCCCGCTTTTGCCATGCCAATGGCGAAGACCCAGCTGGCGGTTTGGACGGGGGTGGCGCCTAGGGCCGTGGCAGCAGACAAAACCAGCGCAATGGTGGAGCCGTAGCCGACCAAGGCGGCCACAAGCGCCGCTGAAAGCATGGAAATCCGCATGAACCCGCCTGTTCTATCCCGACGGGAGTATCGCGGCGCGAATCGGCGGATGCAAGGGGATGAGGCGGGGAGGAAGGCGGCACCCTAGGGAGGAGGAGAAGGGTGCCGCCAAATCGCGCAGGCCAGGGAGGAGGTTGGCCGCTCGAACTTATGGTGCTTTGCCCGGGAGGAGGTGGGCATCGTCACCGTAATCTCCGGCCCGGGAGGAGGTGGGCCGGTGAATAGAAGTGGCAGCGACCCTAGGGAGGAGGTAAGGGCCGCCGCCTGATCGCCCGGCCAGGGAGGAGGTTGGCCGTTCGAAAAAGGTGGCGATGATCCAGGGAGGAGGTTGGATCACCGCCGATACGAGGACCCCAGGGAGGAGGAGGGGGCCATCGAAGCTATAGATTTGGCGACAGCCCAAGGGAGGAGGACTGAACTGCCGCCGGATCACTTGGCCCGGGAGGAGGTGGGCCGCGCGAATAGGTTGCGACGATCTGAGGGAGGAGAACAGATCGCCGCGTTTTCCGAGAGCCTAGGGAGGAGAAAGGGCTCATCGAATTCAAATAGGTGGCGATGATCCAGGGAGGAGGTTGGATCACCGCCTGATCGCTCGGCCAGGGAGGAGGTTGGCCGCTCGAATAGGGTGCGACGATCTGAGGGAGGAGAACAGATCGCCACCGTCGGATTTCGCATTTGCCATAAGTCAAACACGAAACCCGATTTTCCGAGAGCCCAAGGGAGGAGGAAGGCTCATCGAAGAGAATAAAAAGGCGACGGCGCAAGGGAGGAGTTGCGCGCCGCCGCGCCGTGAAACCAAGCCGCTGGGAGGAGGTAGCGGCCGGTTCAGGGATTACTTGCCGTAAGCTGCCTCACGGGCGATTTCGGTGATCAGCGAACGGGCGATGCCCAGATCGGACAGCTCACGGTCGGTCAGCTGACGCAATTCGCGGATGGTGCGGTCGTAGACCCGGCGGCGTGCCAGCATTGCCGAGATCGAAGCGAAAATGCCCGATACGCGGTCGGTTGCCGATGCTTGAACGGCGCGGGTTGTGTTTACATATGCCATGATAGCCTCACTTTTTGTTCTGCGAGCGGGCGGTGTTGGCCGGATGCCTAAACCCTTCTGTTCCGCTGTTAGGGCAAACATGGGGTAAATGCTGCAGCTGCACAATAGCCAGAGTGATCAATGCTGCCATGCAGCAAGCGCATGGCTGGGGATCACAAAAAGTTCATATTTAACAGGCGCTTCGCTGAATATTTGAGCGTTTGGTCAACAGGGCTTGCCCTTTCCGGTAAAGCGCACAACTTTGTGGTGCGCAACTGCCAATTTAGGTAGCGTACGAACTAAAATGCGGGCGAAGGAAAAACAATGAGCGTGACTCGGGATGAGGTGATGGCGGTTCTGGCGCGGGTGCAGGT
>JBKJTI010000226.1:0-21727 GCA_046590425.1 Cypionkella sp.
GCATCTAAGCGGGAAGCCCCCTTCAAAACAAGGTCTCCCTTGAGAGCCGTGGAAGACCACCACGTCGATAGGCCAGAGGTGTAAGAGCAGTAATGCTTTCAGCTGACTGGTACTAATGGCTCGATAGGCTTGATTTGATCCGGAAACAGCAAGGTGATCAAAGGTGGGCGACATGCCCACCGGACAGACCTTCGCTCTTTCCCAAAGCAGTCAAAAGCATACACATACGCTGCGCCGCGCGCGCAGCCTGGACTTGGAAAACAACGCTGATGTTGGTGAAGCAAAACGCTCCCATTCCCCTTCGGGACCCTGGACACGTGTCCAGGGCGGGACAGCCAAAAGCTTCACCTTGTCGCTTTCCCGGTTTGGTGGTCATAGCCATCGCAAAACTCCCGATCCCTTCTCGAACTCGGCCGATAAGTGCGACGACGCCAATGGTACTGCGTCTCAAGACGTGGGAGAGTAGGTCACCGCCAAACCTGATAAGCGACAACAATCTCTCAAATACGATATCAAAACGCACCGCGCCAAGCTTGCAAAAGCAAAGCAAACAACGGCGCGGCCCGAAGCAGCCCTCGTTCGACCCCGAAAAGGCAACGCCTTCAAGGACGGACACACGAAAAAGTCCGGCTTGCCCGGCCGACGTCAGTCGAAAAAGCGTCGCGGGGTGGAGCAGCCCGGTAGCTCGTCAGGCTCATAACCTGAAGGTCACAGGTTCAAATCCTGTCCCCGCAACCAAATCTAATAACGATATCAGTATGTTAGAACCCGACGTAAATCGTCGGGTTTGTGCTTTTGGCATTCTTGTCAACACCTGGTCAACGTTTGACGAGTCCCTCATGAAAGTGAGGGAATTGACGCGTTTTTTGGCGTTTCCCATAACAGTTGACTTGCGACCCGCTGCCTAACTCATTGAAGGGCCTAGCCGCTGGCTCCTTACAGAAGCCAATGGAGATACTTGCAATGCTTCAAAGAAAACGGCCATTTGTGATTGTCGCAGCATCATCCACTTGCCAGTTCTCTGTGAGCCGCTGATCCCGTGTGGGCCCCGGTCACGCCAACTTAGAAATAGGGAACAAAGACAATCAGCCCGACCATCGCCGCTCCAAGCGACGCGATCAGCACTCCACCTGCCGCAAGATCCTTGGCGTCGCGGGCCAACGGGTGTCGTTCAGGGCTAACAACATCCACCACACGCTCCAACGCAGTGTTGATCGCCTCGGCCGCTAGGACCAACGCCATACAGATGACTAACAGAGCCCAGTCCGTCGCCGAGATGCGCAGCCAGAGGCCCAGCAGGATAACGACAACTGCCGCAGCCGCGTGGATTCGGCCATGCGGATCACCCAATAGGACAACAATACCGCGGCCAGCATGGGCAAAAGCGTCGCGACGTTTCCGAAGCCAGCGCAACACAACCTCAAAAGTGCTTTGCGTAGTTGAAACCAATGCCGTCCCCTGTCGGATAGACGTTCATATCCGTTTTGGCGGTCGTGAAGGTATGTGCGAAGACAACACCTATCAGAGCGCCTGCAGCAACATCCACCGCAAAGTGCTTCTTTGCCTCGACCCGACCCAAAGCTGTTAGAGCGGCGGCACCATAAACGAATGGGACCAGCGTCTTGTTCTCTGCGCCGTAACGGAGGTCAAAATAGCTGGCAGCGGCAAAAGCCAGCGCCGTGTGAGCCGAGGGGAAACTGTCGTTGGACGATTTGTCCGGGCGTGGTCTGTGTATGACCGCTTTCAGCCCTTCAGACAGGGCCAACGTCGCGGCCATCGTCTCGAAAAACTGGAACTGTCCAGGCGTGTCCTGTGAAGCGAGGGTTTTCAACTCAGCCCCACCCACCAGGCCGAAAACAAGCGCGGTAGACAGAGTGTCCCAGTTGTTCCGGTTGTCTGCCGCGGCCCACTGCGGCATTGCCGCCATGCTGACGATCATAACCACAAGGCCCGAAATCAGCAGTGTGACAGTCCGCATGGTCTAACCTTTTCAAGCAAACGGAATGGATAGTGACCTGTTCGCACTCAAAGCCTAGCGGACTCAGGTGATTTGACTTTCCAGTGCCTCAGAAGGTGCGTTATCGCGCCTATAAGAGTTTTCAATACCAGTGTCGCTCGACCGGCGTCAAGGCTTGACTTGTTACGGTCGTAACTTCATTCTGTTACGATGGATCAAGTGGCTTGGATAATGATGACCTACAAGGTTCCACCAGAACCTGCGGCCAAGCGCATTGCTTTATGGCGACGGCTCAAGGCGATGGGCGCTGTATACCTGCAGAACGGCGTTTGCCTTTTGCCACGAACCGACGAGCACATGCGTCAATTGAAGATGTTAGAGAACGATGTCAAAGAAATGGGGGGCGAAACGATCCTCCTTTTGACCTCATCTCTTGACAAAAATCAGGAAGCTAAGGTTGTCGCGCGCTTCAAAGCGGACCGTGACGATCAATACCGTGAGTTCCTTGGGAAATGCGATGCGTTCGAGGCGGAAATCGCGAAGGAAATCGCCAAGGAAAAATACACTTATGCAGAACTTGAAGAGGAGGACAATGATCTCAAAAAGCTTCAGATCTGGCTGGAAAAGATCACTAATCTTGATTTCTATGAAGCATCTCTCTCTGGTGCGGCAGCAGAACGCATGAAGCATTGTGAAGCCCTGCTGGCCGACTTCGCAAAACGCGTTTTTGACGCCAATCAGGGCCTGTGAAATCTCAATGGATATGATTTACAGCATTGACGTCGAGATGACGCAGTTGGTTAACGGCCTGGCAGGCAGCAGTTTGCTTCTTGACGCCATTATGATTTGGATATCTGGGGGTGGCATTCCCTTGCTTGTGTTGGCCGTGGCCTGCCAATGGTGGGTGAAGACCGAGCGGCAAGGCAATCGTCACGTGCTTGTCGCGACGGGCCTATCTTTCTTCTTGGGCTTGCTTTTCAACCAGATTATTTTGCTGTTGGTTGATCGGGTTCGGCCCTACACAAGCGGCGTCACCAAGCTGTTGACCGAGCCAAGCCTCGACCCGTCATTTCCATCCGATCATGCAACAGCCGCCTTCGCCATCGCCTTCACCTTTGTCATTAACGGGATGCCGCGACGGGCCGTCGGGTTTGGCTTGGCCGCGCTGATAGTGGCGTTTTCGCGAGTGTACATTGGCACACATTATGTAGGCGATGTCCTTGGCGGTGCTGTGACGGGCGCACTTGCTGCAACGCTAGTAGCGGTTCTCTACGCGCGCGACACGCGACTGGACCGTTTTGTCACTGGTATTTTTTGATATGATACGCCACCCCCACACAGACATCTATCAAGTGCGATATGCAAACTGCATTGAATAATCTTCTTCCCTCACTCCAGTCCCTTGGAGTTTGGGGCTACTGGGTGATCGGTTTGCTTGCCTTTGGAGAAGCACTGATTCTGACCAGTGTGTTTTCACCTGGAACAATCGTTGTTCTTATTGGCGGGGTACTTGTTGCCCAAGGTCTATATGATTTCTGGGACATGGTCTGGTTCGTGGCCGTGGGAACGATTTTGGGAGCAGAGGCCAGTTTTCGGATAGGTGCACGAGGCGGATATCTTTTTCAGGAGGATCGGTGGCTATTTTCAAAAGCGAATTTAGATCGCGGAAAGCGATTTTTGACTAAATACGGAGCTCCCAGCATTGTAATTGGGCACTTCTTTGGCCCCTTGAGACCAGTCGTTCCAGTAGTCGCCGGGTTGTCCGGCATGTCCAATAAACGCTTTTTTCTATGGAATGTCATTGGGGGGCTTGCCTACACCGTTGTGATATTGAGTGTAGGCTATTTTTTTGGAAGCGCCCTCGATCTTGTCAGTGCAACTGTCACACGGGCGGGGTTGTTTGTGGTTGCTGTAATACTGATAGTGGCCACGATTTGGTTTCTTGCAATCAAGTTGCTGAAAGTTTTGCCATTTATCGCCTCTGTGCTACGGTCTGTCGGACGAGCCATCCGTGAAAATCCGGATGTCAGAGGTCTTGTCGAACGGTATCCTTCTCTGTTTTTAATCTTGGAAAATCGTTTTTCAAGGGAGAAATTTTCAGGCTTACCGACGTCGCTTTTGGGCGGTGCAGTCATCTACTTTTTATCGCTCTATGCCAGTTCGACACTGGACTACGTCATGCAAAGTCAGATCGTTCAGCTAGATGTGCGCCTTGCCAACTTGATGACTGCGTTTCGCGCCGCTTCCCTTACCTCTTTTTTCACAATCATCACTGCCTTCGGATCTTGGCTTGTCGTGTTAGTCTTGGCCATTTCGGCTTCGCTTTTACTGTGGCTTCGCCAAAGGCTCCTCTATCTGCCGGGCCTGTGGATTTCACTGATTGGCACCATGTTAAGCGTAGTTTTGCTGAAAATCGCGTTCGCTCGCGCAAGACCGGCGTTAGCTGTTTATGGAGAAGACAGTTTTTCTTTTCCGAGTGGCCACAGTGCCGTCGCAGTCGCTTTCTTTGGTTTTGCAACGTATGTTTTAATCCGTGAGCGCTTCGGCTCCGCTCTCCTTTTCTTTGCTTCGGGCTCTATTGTTGTATTCTTGATTGGATTGAGTCGCATTTACTTGGTGGAGCACTATCTGAGTGATGTGCTCAACGGCTACCTGGTCGGCGCGCTCTGGGCGCTTTTGGGAATTTGGTTGGCGGAGTGGTTGCGCACGAAAGGCAGACCGCTGGTCGCATTCCCGAAAAAAGCCGGGATGTCGTTCATAACTCTTGGCGTTTTCGCAAGCACTCTGCTCGCGGTGTGGTTTTCTGTGGACAACTACCACAAAAGGCTTAACGCCCAAATGGTTCCTTCGGTTGCTCAACTCGATCAGTCTGTTGAATTAGCATTTTCGGCAGGTCGGTTGCCTCCTTACTCTGAAAGTATTCTTGGCGCACGGGAGGAACCGATTAGCCTGATCGTACTTGCCCCAAACGAGGCATCGTTCCTTAAACTATTCGCAAAGGCTGGCTGGCACCTGGCCGACAAACCTAACTTCGCCACTTTAGCTCAGGCAGCGTTTTCGGTCTGGTTCAACTCTGAATACGAAACAGCACCAATCACGCCTGCGTTTTGGAATGATCAACCGCATGGCTATGGGTTTCAATCCGAGACGCAGGACAAAGGCCTGCGCCAACGCCACCACGCTCGGTTTTGGAAAACGGATTTCCATACCATTGACGGGCTTACTATTTTCGTCGGCACGGCGAGCTTTGATGATGGCGTGAAATGGGGGCTGACCCATCGCATTGACCCCAATATCGATGCCGAACGGAATCTGCTTTTAGTTGATCTGCAAAAAACAGGTTTGATCAGGTCACTGGAAACCTTCTCGCTTGTCGCACCGATTCTTGGTCAAAATTTGACCGGCGATCCGTTTTTTACGGACGGAAACGCCATACTTTTGTCGCTTGCGCCCGGCCCAAATTTGAGCACCTCTGGTCAAGGCTCAAGTATGCTGCCGTGACGAGCGTCCTTGCGCCGTCTTTCTCCTTCGTTATTCACAGATCTGGAAACGATAAGCCTAGCGCCCCCGCTTGTCTGCCACCGACCACACCACCGAACCGATAGTCAGCAGCGCGCCAATCACCGGCTCCACATCGGAAGCCTGGACGTATCCTTTGGCAACCAGTGCGGTGCCCGCGACGGTCAGGATTTGCCGTATGAGGGCGAGGATGGCAGGTTTCAGCATGGTTTTCTCCAGTTCAGATTTCATTGGTTTTGGTGAGAAATTCACCCGGCTTCATGGTCGGCAGCCGCTGAAGGCGGGGCGGGAAGGTTGCGGGCCAGCGCGCGCCGAGGAGGCGCGACTTGGCCACGCGGGCGATGGTGACGGCGTCAGATTGGTTGCCACCGAGGACAAAGAAGCTCGTGCCGTCTTGGCCGACCGCGAAGCCGACATGGCCGCCAGACCCGCGTTCGAAGATCAGCACCGAGCCTGTGATGGGCTGCACCGCTTGCCCGAACAGCAGCCAGTTCCGGGCCCAATACGGATTGGTGCCAAGCGCGCCGAGAAGCGGTTCATCGGGCAGTGCCATGCGGATGCAGGTTTCCACGAAATCGCCGCACCAGGGGTTCTTGCCCGGATCGCCCAAGCTGCGGCCGTCGCGCTTCAGCCAATCCATCAGCCAGCTGCGGTCGCGGGCCTCGTTGCGGCCGAGCGCGGTTTTTGCCTCGCTGATCCACGGCAGCGGACCGGACGGTGCTACAGCCGCCGACCGGCCGTTCGCCGCAAGCAGTTGCTTCAGCGCCCGTGCGGTGCGCACGCCCCATTGGCCGTCGATGATGCCGGGGGCGTGGCCGAGCTTGTCCAACCCGCTCTGGATCAGGCGGATGGCGTCAGTCTGGTCTGTGGTCATGGGATCGCTCTTTCTGCCCGGGGCCGGGCAACAAAAAGCCCGCCGTGTGGCGGGTCGGGGTGGTTTGGGTGATGGTCGGGGGTGGCTGTTTCAGGGCCGCTGTGCCAATTCTCGCAGCAGCGTGTTGGTTTCGCGGGCCTGTTGCTTCAGCTCGTTGATCGAAACCGACAGCGCGTCAAACCGCGTGTCCTGCCTTGCGGCGCTGGTTTCCAATGCACGGACGCGGGCTTCCAGCTGGGCGGAGCTGGCGCGCTCGGCCACGATCATTTCGCGGGTTTCAGTCAGGGCCATGGTCAGGCGGTCGGCGGCACCTTGCAGGGATGCCAATGTTCCGCCGCCCCACCAGATCAAGCCAGTGACCGAGGCCAGCATGGTCCATGCCAGCGCCTTGTTGATGGTGATGCCGCGTTCGCTGATGTCCGTCATGGGGTCTGCCATTTCTGTTTGGGTCTTTGATTATGGGGGCGACCGGGAGGTGGTCTCACGACCAGCTGCCGCCCAGCGTCGCGGCGGGGCCGATGTAGATGCATTCAAAATAGCTGCCCGCGACCACGACAGCCGCAGCAGCAATATCAAGGGCAATGGAGGGGATGATCGTGCCCGCCGTGGTGACCTCGAATGTGCCGTGGATCGAGGCGCGCAGGGCTGCCGAAGCGCCTGCGGTTGCAAGGACCGCCCCGCTTGAGGGCACGTCGGAAGCGGTGCCCGACAAGGCAGTGACGCCGCCGACGGCCACCGTGCCGCGCGACCCAAAGTCCTGCATCGACATCTTGCCGAAGATCGCCGTGCCAGCGCCCTTCACATCGAATTTGGCGGAACCGCTGGTGGTCGACAGCGAGGTCATCAGCAGCGAGCAGGAAAACCGATATGTCCCGGCCGCCAGAGAAAGCGCCCCATTGGTCGACCAGTTGAAGAGCTTTTGAGCCGCTGTGGTGCTGGTCAGCGAGTAGTTCGACTGCAAGACGCCGTAGGCGTAAGTGGCGCCCGATCCTCCGGCACCGATCAGATCAACCGACGCCCCGGCTTGTCGCCCCCGGAACTTGCCGGTCGAAGAATTGTACCAAAGGTCGCCGTCTGACACCGTCCCTGGATCGCTGGCGGCCGGGTTCAGTTGCAAGGCGGCCATGGCGCGAAGGCGGCCGGAAGTTCGCTCCAGCTGTAGGGCGTTGAACCAGGTGGCACCATCTGCCGAAACCTTGATCTGGAAATCATCCGATCCCGTCAGGCCAAACTCGGCCCGGCCAGAAAACCCGGTCTGGAACAAGAAGGAGCCGGTGTCGGTCGCGGCGGCTTTGTTGACCTTCACCTGATGCCCAGCGCCCGCGTGGTTGAAGAGACTGGCCGGGGCGGTGACTGACAGTCGGTTCGTGGCATCGGCGGTGGCCCCACCAAGCCCAAGGTATAGCGCCGACACATTTGCCGCTGCCATGGCGATGACGGACACGCTGGACCCGAAGATCACGGAGGGGCTGTTGATGTTCAGACTGCCCAGCGCCCCGGCCGAGGTGGAGCCGACCGTGACATTGGTCGTGGATCCCGAAACCCCCGCGGTACCGATGTTGACCGTCTTGGTGCTGCCACTCAGCGTCGCGCCGGTGGCGAGGTTGGTCGTGCCGGTTGCCGCCGAGGTGCCGAGATCGTTGTTCGCGTTCGACAGCGTTTGCTTGGCGGAAAAGGTCTGCGCCACGGCCAGCCCCGCCAGCGGGGTTGTGGCATCCGGCAAGGTGAAGACCCGCGTGGCCCCTGCGGTGAAGCCCGAAATCTGGAACCGCGCCTGCTTGGTGGCGTCGATATCGTCCTGCAGTGTGAAAGCTGCATCGGAGAAGATTGACGTGAAAAGCGACACCCAAGCCCCGGTTCCGGCATTGAACCAGACAAGCGTGTCGGTGTTGGCATCGAAGGCGATCCAGCCATCCAGCGGCACATAGAATGCCCAAGCTCCGTCCTGCCAGGCGGCAAGATGGGCGGCATGGCCTGTCCACGCGCCTGTGGGCGACGCCCCGACAATCCAGCGTTGCCCTTCCGTCGGACTGCCAGGCGGCGCTGCCAGGACCGCGCTTAGCACCGTGACCTGCACTAGTGCGTCGAGGCGGCGCAGGGCCTCATTCACGGTGACATGTTTCTGCGATTGGTTCGCCGCCACATAGGGCAAAACCAGATTGGGCGTATCTGTCATTGCAGCAACTCCTATTTGGTGAGGATGGCTTCAGCTGGGGCGCCACGGCCAAGTTGGCCGTTCTGGAACATCCGCAGGCGCAGGGTGGTGACTGCACCGCCGAAATCGCTGTTCTGCAGGGCCGCCGTATACGTCCATGCGGCCAAGTTCAGGCCAGTCACAGTCCGAAAGACCGCACCAACGCCGTTCAGGATTTCCAGATCGTAGGATTCTGAAGCCTCGCCCAACGGCACTTCCGGCGCGGTCCAGCTATCGCCACTCAGCGCCCGGGTTCGCCGCACCCAACTAACGGCGATGTCTCCGGAGCCTTGCCAGACCCCCTTGATCCGCACTGGACTCCAGCAACGAAGGCCGCGACCTTGCGGCGTGAAGGCGACCTCTAGGTTTACCACATCACCCGCGCCCCTGTCAGCTGGGCCGATCCTCCAGTTGTAGGGCAGGCCGAGTTCCGCTTCGGTTACCGGCAAAGAGACAAGGGAAGATCCCAGAAACACAACCCGGGTGCCAATTGGCGTGGATGAGGCGATGGCATCCTCACTGCCGGATTGCCCGCGCAGCAACCGGGTCAGTTTCCAGCGGCCAGTGCTGACGACGGTAGCCATGCCGAATTGCAGCACTTCCCAGATCCCCGGTGCCGTTTCCAACGCCAGCGCATTGGCCCCGGCGAAGAGCTGATCATCCGCCACGCTTTGCAGCGATCCGCCGGAAATATCGACCAAGAGCACATTGGCGAGATCGAAGCGCCAAGTTGGGCCCGCTCCCAGCGCTGCTGCGAGGGTTCCGAACTGTGCGGGAACCGCAGCGGTGGCAAAGAGCGAGAACCCATCCAGCGATGGGCTGCGCCAGATCGCAGCCTGGCCGTACCAAGGGGAGGCCGCGACCGCCGCCAAAGGCCGATAGGCGGCCACATCTTCCGAAAGCTGCGGCAGATCGAGGATTGCTGCATCGGGCGGACCATAAACCACGGGCACGACGGTCGAGACGCCGCGCGCCGGGCCTTCCGCCAAGGCATAAACGCTGCGGTCACTGCGGGCTGCATCCACGCGGCGGGCCTCAGTATCAGCGATCTGTGTCACGGCGAATTCCAGATTGCGGCCATCGTTTTCGATGACAACCACGTCGGTTGGATCGAGGGCCAGGCTGGACGGCGGCAGGGCGAAAGTTGCGGTTTCCCGGCCAATCCACGCTTCGAAGAGGGCGCGGCGGGCATTGCGGTCGGCGTTGGCTGGGGGATGGGCGATAGCGAATTGTTCGGCTTGGACACGTAAGGAGTCCACAGTCACGCGCCGGGCTTCGACCGTGACGGCTTCATAATCCTCATCGGCCGACAGCATGCGCCATTTCAGGACGCGGGGCAGTTCAGTTTCTTGGGACCGTGTGAACTCGATGTCTTCGCCATCGGCGCGTTCTGACGCCACCAGATCATCGGGAGTGATGGTGACAACCGGCGCACCGCCACGCGGCACGAAGCGCAGAATGCCTTGGCTTTCCACGGCATCGAAGCCGAAGTAACGCGCGAGCGGTGCAATGGAGGCGCGCGGACTTTCCAAGGCGGAAACCACATAGCCCGGCACGGCATCGGCCAACCGTGAGACATCGAGGGCGTTCAAATCGATCCCGGATCGCGCACAAAGGGCGCGGATCAGATCGCCAAGGCTGGCATTGCCGAGACGACCATTCAGCCAATGGCCGACTTCCCAGTTTGCCGTGTCGCCCCAGACATCACTGCGGCCGGGCCAGGCGGGAAAGGGCCGGGCATCCCAGCACCAGACAGCGCATTCCCCCATGTCGATCATCGGGCCAGAATAAACGGTCGAGGTCGGGTTGTGGGTAGCGTCCGACCAATATCCCAAGAAGGCCTCGAGGTAGCGGCGCTGGATCGCATCGTCCCGAGCCCCGGACGAGAAATACGGCAACTCGCTCTCCGAACTCTTCGGATCGAAGAATACGTTCGGCTGGTTGGTGCCCTTATCGACAGCCGGGCAGCCGATTTCGGTGAACCGGATAGGCTTTGCTTGCGGCACCCACGCTGTGGCGCTGGCGCTCTCGACGCCGCCCGGCCGGTTCTTGTGGCTGTTCACCCACCAGCTGCGAATATCCTTGGGGCGGAAGACCCATGGCTTGCCATAGGCGCCGTCGCTGATCGGGGTCCGGGTTTGAGCATTTCGGGCGGCGTCCGAGGCGTAGAACCAATCGAAATACTCGCCACCCTCGATGTTCGATTGCAGATAGGCCGGATCATGGATTCCCGACCAGCCGCCCGAGGCGTCGAGATGCGATGTGCCGTCCCGCCAGTCGGACAAGGGCAGGTAGTTGTCGACGCCAATGAAGCTGATGTTGCTGTCGGCCCAGAGCGGATCGAGGTGAAAATAGAGATCACCGGTGCCATCGCCGGGTTGGTGGCCGAAATATTCCGACCAGTCGGCGGCGTAGCCGACCCTGGTGCCGGAACCGAGGATCGCCCGGCAATCGGCGGCGAGGGTCTGCAAAGCTGTTACTGCGGGATAGGTGCTGGCGGCAGACCGGGCGGTTGTGAGGCCACTCAGTTCCGACCCGATCAGGAAACTGTCGACGCCGCCTGCCGCCACGCAGAGCTTGGCATAGTGCAGCACCATCCGCCGATAGCCCCATTCGGACGGCGATCCTGTCCAGCTGACATTGGTGCCGCTGACGGCAAGGCTGGCGGCCGAGGCAGAACCGAAGAAGGCGGAAACCTGCGTGGCCGCCGCACCGGTCTTGTCGACGGTGCCGGTCTGGCCAGCGGCGGGCGACACCGTGATCCGGCCGCGCCAGGGATAGACGGCTTGGCCTGCGGTGGCGGCGTTGGCGCTGTAAGGGTTGGGCAGGGTGTTCCCGGCGGGCACATCCATCATGACAAAGGGATAGAAGGTGATCCGCTTGCCGCGAGCGCGCAGATCCTGAATGGCCTGAACCACAGCGAAATCCGCCGGCGTGCCGCCAAAGGCTGTAGCACCGCCGACCTGGCTGATCAGATACGCCCCGGTTCGCGCGATGCCATTCACCGCCCATGTCTTCGGCGTGGTGGTTTTGGTGGTGGTCTCGACCCCGGGCTTGATCAGGCAAGATCCGGCGCGGAGATCCGTGCCAAACCAGCTGACGACCAGCGACACGCTTTCGAGGTTCGGGGCGACCTGTTCAAGGTTGTCGAGCGAAGCGGGAAGGTCAGCCTCGCCGAAGGTGCTGTTCTGGTTCTCGGGGATGGAGGTGCCGCCGGAAGATCGCGTGATCGACTCGGTGGCGTAGACGAATTCGCCAGCACCGGGGATCAGGTTCAACGCACGAATCAGGGTTTCGGCGGAACCCGCGCCAAGAGTTGGCCGGATCACCTCAAACGACAGCTGCGGAATGCGGTTGCCAAATTTCTCGAGCGGCAGTTGTTCGAAGACCACATAGGCCAAGCCGCGATAGGCTGGGGCGTTGCCAGCGCCCATCTTGGCTTCAATGAACGGATCGGGCAGTTGCGTCTCAGAGCCAGTGTAGACCCGCCAGACCGCGCCGGGCAGATCGAAGGGTTTGCCATCGGTCCAGATACGCCCAACCCCGGAGATCGGTCCTTCGCAGAGGCCGACGGCGAAGGACGAAGAATAGGAATAGGTCGTCGTTTTGACCTTGCTGCCGCCGCCACCCTTGCCGCTGCCGCCTTGGGTGGTGGTGCTGGCCTTTTCCAGAAAGTCGGTAGCCCAGAAGATGTTGCCGCCGATTTTCATCCGGCCGTAGATGCAGGGCAGAACCGCGCCCTCGGTCGACGAGGTGACGCGCAGGCTTTCCAGCCGCGCCCCTTCAGAAATCTGGTTCGGCGTGAAGGAGGCGGCGATCCTGCTGTCGATTATGGTGCCGATGATCGACCCGGCCGCCTGGCCGATGGCCGCACCGGAAAGCCCAAGGATGGCGCCGCCAAAGCCCGCGCCGATCTGGGCACCAGCGGCCGCGAGAAGGATGGATGCCATGTCAGTCCTCCGCGCTGGAGGACGCCGGGAACAGGAAGGCAAACACTGCCCGCCGCGCCCAGAAGGCCGAGAGGGGTTCCTCGACCACGCCTGATCGGTCGTAGGCATGGACAAAGCTTGGCCGGATCAAGCTGGGCCCGAGGATGCCGCAGTGCTTTGCGGGCGCGCCCGCCTCCATGCGAAACAGGATCAGCGCGCCCGGTCCAGCGTCGATGATAGGGACCTCGATCAGATGCGACCGGGCGGCCTCCAGCAAAACTTCGCGCGTGCCAACCTCGCCCCAATCGCGCGAATAAGGCGGCAGGTCAAAAGGCTCTGCGCCTTGCAACCCGCGCCAAACGCCACGCGCCAGCCCGAGACAATCCGCGCCGACGCCTTGAACGGACGCCTGATGCAGATAGGGCGTGCCGATCCAGGCGCGGGCGAGCGCAAGGACGGCCGCAGGATCGGCCGGAATATTCTTCGGGGCTGGCATGGGTCAGGTCCGTTGCGACAAGGGCGCGCCGTCATTGGCCTCGCCGGAATTGGGATAGCGCAGCACGGCTTCTTCGCCGGGCATGTGGGGAAAGCCGCGAAAGTTCAGGCCGTTGGCGAATTTGTTGCGGCAGGTCGGGAATTGCTTGTCGCAGCCTGCGGTGACGACGAAGCCGTCGCCGGGGTAGATTGGCCGAACCGAGGCTTCAAACAGGGTGATTGCCCCGCTGGCAAAAGCCGCAACCTCCGCCTTGCGACCAGCATTTGCGCCGGTGGTCCAAGTGACGACGCCCAGCGCGAAGGTGTCATTGGCGAAAGCGCCCAGCGCTGTCGCCGCAAATGATCGGTCGCCGGTGGTTGATGCGACAGTGCCAGACGCGGAATAAAGCGGTGAGGCCAAGTTCACCCCGCAGCGGGCATCGCCAAGATCGACGTCGCAATAATACTGGTAGGTCCGCCCGACCGTCTGGTTCAGCCAATGGGCCAGCGAGCGCACCTCGGCCACGAAACTGGTGCGGCCACGGCGAATTTCACCGAAGTTTCCGCGTCGCATCAAGAGGCGCTGATCGGGCGAGGCCCAGTTGACGCGCCAAACCTCGACCGCCGCGTTGTCCCAGCGCCCGTCCAGGATGTCCGTCTCGGTGATCCGGTCGGAGGAGAGTGCGCCTTCGACATCCTGCGCATCCACCGAGAAGTCTTGTGCCGAGCGGATTTCTGAAGGGGCGAAGCCGCTCTCCGGCTCAAAGGTGGTGCCTGTGAAGGTCAGTGGCAGATCGTGGTCGGTGAAGCCGAAAATCACGCCATCCGTGCGGGTGATCTTCCAGCACCAGGAAAGCGTCGTGGTGCCAGAATCGAGATGGGTTTGCAGCCCGGAAGGCAAGGATTTCATCGTCGGACCTCGATCAGGGGGATAGACGTGATGGAGCCGAGCCGCTCGATGTCGAGGGTTACGGGCAGATCGTCAGTGTCGAAGCGCACCGGAACATCGAATTCGAAACCGGCGGTCAAATTTGCGCCGACCGAGGGAGGGCTGGCGAACGTGACGATCCCGGTGGTCGCATCGACCGTCCAGCCTGGGGCCGCACCGGTCCAGGCCGGTTCACGTAAGGAGGCCCCGAGGATCGTGGTTATCTGGCCCGCGTTGACATTGCCCACGCCAAGCAGCGCACCAGTGAAGCCAGCACCGATGACGATGTCCATCGACCACAGCCAGAAACCGCCGCCAAGATCGGTGGAGGAGATATTGGAAATCACTCCGCCACTCTGGGTCGTGATGACGGGCGCGGCATAGGTGCCGGAGATCCAACTGTCGACTGTGCCGGGCTGCATGCGCATGTTCAGCCGCGCTTGCGGCGATGTTCCGGCTTTGAGCCAAACCTGCGCGCGGTATTTCTTCAGTTGCTGAACCCCGACCGTCGCGTGCTGGCGCAAACCCGCGCCGGTGTTGCCGAGGTCGTAGCTGCTGGTGAAGGCGCCATAAGTTGCCGTGCCATTGGCGCCCAGCGCACCGGTGTTCGACCAGGTGACGCTCTGCAAATTGCCGCCCGCATTCAGAAGTTCCGGGCCCTGTGGCGTGACGATCCCTGTCTGCACGGTGCCTGCCACCGGTTTCACGATGGTGCGCAGCCAGTTCTGTGCGCCCGAGGCATAGGTCTTCTTCAGCTGAAACGCCGTGGTCGCGCCGTCACCGGTGCCAAGGGGCTGATCAAAACCTGTGACGGCAGCGGAAGGCAGGCAGGATTTGTAATCCGCCCAATCTTTCCAGCGAAAGCCGTAAAGCCTGCCGTTCCGAGCCTCGAAGAAAGCAATCACCACTGCCAGATCGTCGGCGCGACGAATGCCGTAAGCCGCATCATAGCGTCGCCGGGAATTGGCCCATGCCGCGTTCCGCTCTTCGTCGCCGGAGGCAAGGGTCACCACTTGCGTGCGGCGCTCCGGCCCACCCTTTGCGCCCCGGCTGATGTTGTCGGGAAACCTGATTTCGTGAAATGCCATGGTCAAAGTGCCCTGCGTCCAAAGGAAACTGCCCGCGCGATGTCAGAGGCGACCTGCGCCCGGCTTTGTCGGAAACTCTGGGCATCGCGGGCATTGATGGTGACTGAAACGTTGCCGCCCGCGCCAAAGCCTGCTGTCTCCCGGCGCGAGAGGACGCGTTCACCGCGTTGCAGGATTGCTGGGACTTCATCAGGCCGCAGCCCGGCGAGACCACCGGAATGCATGCGGGGTGCGCCCGCGAAAGGCAGCGCCGAGATGATCCGACTAGGATTGGACCCGCCGACCAATCCGCCCGAATGCAGCACCGGCGCGAAGATCCCGCCAACACCGCCGAGCGCGCCGGTCAGCATGTTGGCAATGGGGCCAAGCACGGATTTCCGCACGGCGAGTTTGGCCAGGTCAGCAAGGACCGAAGTCACCAAGTCGCCGAAACTCAGTTTACCGGTTTTGACGAATTCGCCCACGGCATCCTCGGCGCTTTGAAACGCCCCAACCAGCGACTGGCCCACGTCGGCGCCTATGTCGCGCGCCTTGCTGGCATAGTCGGACAGGGCAGCGGTCACTGCCGCCCAGCCGGTTGCTGCCGTTTCCGCTCCAGCCGCCGCGGCATCCCCCGCGGCTTTGCCTGCCGCTCCCGCGCCATTGGCCGCCGTGCCCGCCCCGTTTAGGGCGTCCGTCGTTCCAACTGCGGCGGCAGTCGCTGCATCAAGGGCTGCAGCGCCATCCCTTCCAGCATTGGTCATCGCGCCCTGCAGCGCTTGCCAGCTCGCGAGCGGACGGGTCGCGGCGTCGGTCAACATGCCGGAGGCCTCATTGTAGGCCGCCGCTCGACCCCGAGCATCGCTGGCCATGGTGCCAAGCCCGAGGTCGGGTGTTTCAACATAGGTCTTGCCCATCGCGGCCTTGAACGCATCTGCGGCGGCCGCGCCTGCAGCAGTTGCGGCCCCGGCAAAAGGGTTGTCGACCCGACCCAGCGTCAACGGATCGAGCGTGCCGATCTGAATGCCACCCTCGCCAGTGGCCCAATCCGGCAGTAGTGCCAGCGCCGCATTCAGGCCCGAGATGAAGGTGTTGATGCGAGTGACGACACCGTTCAGCATCGCCTCGACGCCCGAGATCAGCCCGTTTGCGGCCTGGAAAGCAAAGTCCCCGATAGCAGATGGCAGGGCACCCCAGATGGCTTTGACGGCATCGAACGCGCCCTGAAACACACCCGCGGCGGAATTACCGAAGCCGACAACTGCCACAAACGCGCTCTGCATCGCGTCGGCGACCGTGGCGGTGATCCCATTCCAGCTTGCAGAGAGGCTGGCCACCACAGCGTCGACACCCAACCCGATCCGGTCCCAAACTTCGCTGGCCAAATCAGACAGCAAACCCAGCGCCGCCCCAAATCCGCCAGCGCCCTCGACCAGCTTGGAAAACTGATAGACCAATTCGCCCGCCCCAACGATCAGAGCGCCAATGCCGGTGCGGATCAGCGCCCCTTTCAGAACGGTCAGGGACAAGGAAAACCCGCTGACCCCAAGCGCAGCCGCCCCCAATGCCACGACAAAGCGCCCTGCAAAGAATGTCGCGAAGGCCCCTGCAATGCTCGCGATTTCACCGATGTGGTCTCCCAAGAAACTGATGCTGGTCTGGAAGATGCCGCCCGTCCGCGTGGCATCGGCCAGCGCGTTGGCGACGGTTTCCAGCGCTGGCGCCACCGCGACGGTCAGCTGGTTGGTCAGGCCGAGCCAGACCAGACCGAGCCGATCGATGGCATCGCCCGCGGTGCGGATATGATCGGCATCCTGATCGGAGACGGCCACGCCGAAATCGGTGATGTCCTGGGATGCCTGGCGCAAAGTTGCAGAATCGATCCGGCTGAAGGCAAGCGCAGCCTTGTCGCCGAAGAGTGCGGAGGCAACAGCGGCCCGCTCGGCGGGCGGCACGAATTTGGTCAGCGCATCCTGAATGGCGACGATGCGCGCATCAAGCGGCAGCGCCTGCAGATCGCTGGCAGTCAGGTGCAGCCGCTGCAAAGCCGCCACTGCCGTGCCGGTGCCACCCGCCGCATCCGATAGCTTCAGGGTCAGTTTCTTGGTGGCGGCAGTGATCTCTTCCATGGAGACCCCGGCCAGATCGCCCGCGAAGGTCAGCACCTGGATGCTGCGGGTCGTGGTGCCGAGCGATTGCGCCAGATTGGCCTGCGCGTCGATGGTTTCGAGCCCCGACTTGATCATCGCGATGCCAGCCGCAGCTGCTGCCGCCACGGCAACGGCTGCGGCGATTTTCACGCGGGTAGAAAATGCGGCCAGCCTTGCGTTGGCGATCTCGGCCTCTTTCGACATGCGGCCAAAGCCTTTGACACTGGCATCACCGACACCTTCCAACTCGGCGCGCACTTGCTTGCCGCCAACCGCCGCGAGGCGGACGGATACCCGTTTTTCAGCCATCTTCGGCTCCGATCTTCTCATTGATGCGGCGGACCATCACCGCCTCCAATTCCGGCAGCAGCTCCGCTGCGACCATCGGGTTCAGGCCCAGCGATTGGGCCAAGGCCAAAGCCGCGCCCATGTCCCAGCCGATGACGGCTTTGCCCACGACGCGCATCTGGCCACCAAGTCGACCGACCAGATCCCAGACCTGCCAGCCGTCATGGGTCTGTGGCCGGTTCAGTCGGGCCGGGCAGTCTTCGCATTGCGCTTCGCAGGCCTGGCAATAGCTGTCACCCCCACCGAAGTGCCAGTCGGCGAGGGCGCAGAGCCGTTTTTTTCGGCATCCAGCAGCATGCCGCGGCTGACGTATTGGAGGTTGAATGCCTCGAAGATTGGCCAGAGCGACAGCACTGCATCGATGCCTTCGGGACTTACCGGCAGCACGTTACCTTCTGCATCGCCCACGCCGTCCCAATCCACGACGGCGCGGCGGGCGAGTGCTCCTGCGAACACTGCCGCCCGGCTGTCATTGCTTGCGTCGGGGTCAAGTTCCTGCACCTCGCGATCCGAACGGGTGGCCACCATGATAGCTGTGGTCAGTGGAAGAAGCTTAAGGCGCACGCCATGGCCAAGATCGAGCCACTGGGGTTCAGGGGAAAGTTGGATTCGGATCATGGGTAACCTGTCAGGCTGTTGACGAGAACGACGGTGCACATACGGGCCGGGCTGGTGGCCAAGGCGGCTTGCCAGTCGAAACTGGCCTGCACGCCTTTCGGCCCTTTGATCTCGATGCGCGGGCGCGGCAGATAGACCGCGTGGGCCGTCAGCGTCAGGCTTTCGCCGCTGCCCAGCGCGTAGCTGAATTCAAGTGCCGCAGCCGTGCCGTTGATGGCTTGGGTCAAAAGCGTGGTGTCGGCGAACCGCACCTCGATCTTGCCGGTAAGCGCCGCGATGGTCGGATCCGCGCCGTCAATCTTTGCGTCGGATCGGATGGTCTCGATCCGGTCGAGATTGTTGGCATAGGTCACATCGGCCGAGACGATATTGCCCAGTGCCACCCCGTCGCGCTTGATCGCGCCGTTGAAGTGGCCGAAGCGCTTCAGGGCAATGGCGGCGGGGGTGCCCGCGCCGGTGACAGCCGCGATGGTCTCGCCTTGCGCGACCAGCATGACCTTGGAACTTAGCAGGCCCGAGCGTTCCATCGACCACGACAGCGCATCGAGAACGCAGCCGGAGTACATCGCAAAGCGGGGAACTTCGGGCATGCCGACTTCAATGGACATGCTGGGCAAGGTCCAGTTCCCCGACATGAAGGTGTGGGCGTTCAATCCACCGGTCAGGGTGGCCGCCGACACCGTGCCGTTGGACGCGGGCGAAACGGACGCTGCCAGAGTGAACGTGTTCCCCGCGCTGCCGAGGACATCGTAGATCATCGTCAGCGCAGTGGCCGTGCCCGTGTAGGTCGCGAGCGCCACGCCCGGAACCACGCTTGCATTCAGGGCCACGGCCAGCGCCGTCATCGTCGCCGCCAGGTTGGCGCCGATGTTGACCTGGTTGCCGGTGGCACCCGAAGCGACAAAGGTGAAAGCCGTGCCGTTGATGGTCACCGTTGCGTTGACCGCAGGCTGGGCGGAGAAGGTGATCGAACCGGTTGCGGCGACCGTCCCGGCCGTGGTCGGGGATCCGAACGCCGCCTTCAGCCAAAACCCAAAGCCCACGGCATCGATCGGCACCTCGACATCACCGTCGGTGGTGATCGCATCCAAAAGCGGCGCGCGCGGGTCGCGGCCATAGCCAAGAAGCTCTGACGCCAGCAACGGCTGCTCCGCCGCCAGCGACGAGGTGATGAAGGGCATTTGGGTGTAACCGGACCCCGGTGGGGTGCCGTAAACAGACTCGAACGCAAGCGCCATCTGCGCCCGCGCCCCTTGTGCGCGTGCCATATCAGTATCCTTTTGTGAGGGAAATCAGATCAGCGGGTCGGGGCTGGCGTAGTGCAGCACGACGATGATCACTGCAGCTTTCAGTGATGCCGCCCCTTCGATGGGAAGATCAACAGGCTCGGGCGCCTCCGCTTCGACCCAGTCGCAAAGCCCGCCAAGCGTTCGGTCAGTGGCCAGAACAGAGCCGATTGCCACAGTCAGCGAATCAAACAGCGCGTCACGCCCGGCGCCCGCCTGGATCACCACCTCCAGTTCAGCCCGGTGTTCGTAGAAATAGGTCAGCGGCGACAGCGTGACCTCCGGCTCGCCCGGCTTGCCATCGCGAAGGATGATCAGGCCGGTTGCGGGAATGCGCTCGGGCAGCACTTCCCCGCGCAGCACCGGGGCGGCGAGGGTTTGCAGCCGTTCGTGAAGGGCAGCGAGAATGGTTTCGCGTTTGCTGGTCATGAGAGGTGATCCTCGACCCAATTGCGCACGATGCTGCCGGGGATTGCCGCCTGCGCTCGCTCGGCGTCCCGCGCAAGATCGAGGCGTTTGGGCAGTTTGACCTGCCGCACCAGCAGGAAGATCGGTGCTGTCACCTGCCCGCGCCCGGTTTTCGATTTGGAAACCGCAGCTTGGCCGCGCGTGTTCAGCCGCACGGCGTCAGCCACCAGCAGGCTCGGGCCACGGCTGCAGTAGACGAAGCGGAGGCGGAGGCCGGTCTTTTGCTCCCACATACCCGGTGTGATGCGCTTGCCGCCCAGCGCCTTACCTGCAGCAGGCAGAGGGATGGCCAGCCAAAAGCCACTGGCGGAGCGGATCAGCGGGCCGGTGTCATGGGCGCCGATGATCTCTGGCGCGTTCGACCAGACGAGGGCTGCGGCGTCGAGGCTGTTGCGGCCCTTGGGATAGGTCTGCGAACGGATGGTGTTGGCGAGGCGTTGGCCCAAACCCGCGCCGGTGATCTGGCCGCGCCATGCGGATTTCAGATCGGCACCAGCTTGGGCCATGGTGACCGAGACGGCTTTCTGTCCCGCAGCCACCTCCGCCCGCATCATGGCTACAAGGTCGGGGGTGAAGTTGACGCTTAGTTTCATGCCGTCCTCATATTCAGAGTCCAGATCAGGCGTTCGCGGTCGAGTTTGGGTTCGCCCTGAAGGATGAATGTCTCGGTTCCGATCTGAACCAGAGCGCCCGGTGCTGGCGTCGGCATGTCCGCCACGCGCGCCTCCAGCAGCGTTGTTTCCGACAGGATGCGCCCAGCGCCGAAGGGCGTGATCTCGTCGGGGGATTTGCGGATGACCCGGACGGCGACGCCCGGGCCGACCCCACCTGCAAGCCAGAGGGCGTCCACCGCCATGTTGGCGTCAGCGAAGATGCGGTCGATGGCCGTGGCGAAGGCGTTCATGTCAGTGCCCAGATCAGTTGGAACTGAACAAGCGGATCGCGGTGCGCGGCCGCTTGTTCACCGGCAGGATCGAGGCCTCGGTCAGGATGTTGATCCAGCGATCCTTGTCGTCCATCAGCTGGCGCGCATAAAGCGGCAGACCGATGGTGTTGGCGAGGCTGATCTGGTTCGCCGGGCCGCCATAGGTCGTGAAGGTGTCGATGGTACCGATCGGGAAAGCGATGCCCTCGCCAGCCGGAATCAGGCGTTCTGCCGTGCCGGTCGAGAGGGTCACGGCGCCGCGATATTCCTCAAACAGGATGCCTGCGAAGGGGAAGGCCCGGCGCACATCTTGGCGCAGCGGCTGCGCACCGGTGGCCGAGTAGAACTTGTAGGCGTCTTGGGTGAGGGCGTGGCCGATCAGCTTGTCGAAGAATTCCGGGCTGACCAGCGAATAAATGCTGATCATCGACTCGCCCAAGAGGTTGTCCTCCACGGCCCGGATCGTGTCGCGCACCTTGCCTTGGACGTTTGTCGTGGCCGTGCCCAGCACGAAGTCGACCGAGATTTGCGCGAGGCCGAATTCGGTGAAGTAGTTGTAGAGGGTGGTGCCAGCACCATCCTTCACGATGCCGCGCAGGGCGTTCATCTCCATGTATTCGCGGGTCTGGGCGTGTTTGCGGCGCATCAGCGTCAGCTTGCGCAACATCACCGTCGCCAATTGTTCATTCTCGGCTCCGCCAAAGGCAGGGACGCCCTGAATGTCGGTCGCGAGGATCACGTCATCATGCGGGATCCACGGCAGACCGAAGGACCGCATCGACCGGCCTTGCCGGGTTGCCAGCGTGGACGGCGCGCCCAAGGGCACCGAGGGCAGGACGTTGAGGGCACCGTCGAGTTGCTCGATGATGACCGAACGCTGGGTGATGCCTTCGAAGCTGAACAGGCCGATTTCGCCCAGCCGGGTGTAAAGGTTCGGCAGGATGTTGATGGCTTGGGTCATTTCGGCAAGCGAATAGCCGCCCGCGTCAA
>JBKJTI010000104.1:0-17789 GCA_046590425.1 Cypionkella sp.
GCCTGCCTTGGCCTGCGCCCGAATGTCTGCTTGAGACGCCGCTCTTTCCATGTCAGGCAGAGGCAACAACCGCAAGCCTTTTTGCCATCTTCAGGATAGACCAATGCGCCCGATCTCTGCCCCGACCCCGCAGTCTCGTTTCCGTCGCTTGCGCGCAAGCCACGCGCTGCGGGCTTTGGTGCAGGAAAACACGCTGACGGTGGGCGATCTGATCTGGCCGGTGTTTGTCCGGGATGGCATTGGCGTGACGGAACCAGTGGCCTCAATGCCTGGCGTTAACCGTTTGTCAGTGGATCTGGTGGTAAAAGCGGCGGAGGAAGCGGCGGCTTTGGGGATACCCGCGATTTGTCTGTTTCCCTACACCGATGCTGCGCTGAAAACCCCCGGATGTGAGGAGGCTTGGAACCCCGACAATCTGACTAACCGCGCCATTCGGGCGATCAAAGCCGCAGTGCCGCAAATTGCGGTGATGACGGATGTGGCGCTAGACCCGTATAACTCTCTGGGTCACGATGGCTTGGTGCGCGATGGCATTGTTCTGAACGACGAATCCGTTCAGGCTTTGGTGCGGCAGGCCTTGGTGCAGGCCGAGTCGGGTGCGGATATTCTGGGGCCGTCGGATATGATGGACGGGCGGATTGGCGCGATCCGCATCGCCTTGGAAGCGCATGGGCATACGAATGTCGCGATCATGTCCTATGCTGCGAAATATGCCTCAGCATTTTACGGGCCTTTCCGCGATGCGGTCGGGGCCTCCGGCGCGCTGAAGGGCGACAAAAAAACCTATCAGATGAACCCCGCCAACAGCGACGAGGCTTTGCGGTTGATCGAGCGCGATCTGCGCGAAGGTGCGGATATGGTGATGGTCAAGCCGGGGATGCCGTATCTGGATATCTGCCAGCGGGCGAAAGTGATGTTCGGAGCACCCACCTTTGCCTATCAGGTCTCGGGCGAATACGCGATGATCATGGCCGCAGCACAGAACGGCTGGATTGATGGTGACAAGGCGATGCTGGAGAGCTTGATGGCGTTCAAACGCGCGGGTTGTGATGGGATTTTGACCTATTTCGCGCCGCACGTGGCCAAGCTGTTGGGCGGAGCCGCGCTTGTCTGACGGCGGACAGATGACAAGCCGCCAGAATGGCGCTATTGTTTCCGCAACGGGGTCATGAGAGCCCCCTGTGAGGCATGAGGGCGGATATGACAGATTTTTCCAGACGCGGCTTTCTGGCGCTTGGTGGCGTGGGCTTGGTTGCGGCATGCCAGAGCACAGTGATCGGCAATGGCGTGGGCTCGAACGGCGGCGCGCAGATTGACGCGCGGGTGCGCGAGACGCAAGCCTATCTTTTCAACAACTTCTCCGGCACGCAACAACTCGCGAACCGTTCCAGCGGTATCCTGACGATGCCTTTGGTGACAGAGGCGGGCTTTGGTTTTGGCGGCGCTTATGGCCGCGGCGTGTTGGAGATCAAGGGCGCGAAGGTGGATTACTATTCGGCCACGAAAGCCTCGATCGGCTTCCAGATCGGCGCGCAGCAATATGCCCATATGCTGTTTTTCACCACCGATCAGGCGTTGCAGGATTTCCGACGCTCGCCGGGATGGGCGGCCAGCGCTGATATTCGCTATGCGACGCCCGATGAGGGCGGCTCGATTGGCAAAGAGACCACCGAGTTGGACCCGGTGATAGCTTTCGTGTTCGGCCAGCAGGGTTTGATGGCTGGGGCGACCTTGGCGGGCGTGAAATACACCCGGATTATCGTCTAAGCTGCCACGCGTGGGCAGCCTGCCCGCGCGTTTGAGATCAAAGGGTTAGCGCTTCTGGTTCAGGAGTTGTTAACCCTATTTCAGCCGACGGATCAGGCTGGAGGTATCATTGCGATTGCCACCCATCCGCTGCACATCCTTGTAGAATTGATCGACCAAAGCGGTCACCGGGAGGGATGCGCCGATCTGGTCAGCGGCTTCCAGACAGATTTTCAGATCCTTGCGCATCCAATCCACCGCGAAACCATGATCGAATATACCCGCCAGCATGGTTTTATGGCGGTTGGCCATTTGCCATGAGCCAGCCGCACCTTGAGAAATCACTTCGACCACCGCTTCGCCGTCCAAACCCGCTTTCTCACCAAAGGCCAAAGCTTCGGCCAGACCCTGCACCAGACCTGCAATGGCGATCTGGTTCATCATCTTGGCCAGTTGCCCTGCCCCGCTTTCGCCCAAACGGCGGCAGATCCGGGCGTAGGCCGCGATCACCGGTTCGGCTTTGTCATAATCGGATTGGCAGCCACCGCACATCACCGAGAGCACGCCATTCTCGGCCCCGGCTTGGCCACCGGACACAGGGGCATCGACAAAGCCAAGGCCTTGGGCGGCTGCAGTGGCCGATAGTTCACGGGTCACGGCTGCCGAAACCGTGGTGTGATCGACGAAGATCGCCTGCTGCATGCCGGCAAACGCGCCGTCCTCACCCAGACAAATGCTGCGCAGATCGTCATCATTGCCGACGCAGGCCATCACAAATTCGGCACCCTGCGCAGCCTCTCGCGGGGTAGCCGCGGCGGACCCGCCATGCTGTGCCACCCAAGCTGTCGATTTCGCCGGATTGCGATTGTAAACAACAAGCTGATGGCCCTTGGCGGACAGATGCCCGGCCATCGGATGCCCCATCACCCCAAGGCCAAGAAACGCTAGTTTTGCCATGATCTTCCGCCCCGCATTGCCCCTATTCTGGCTTTGGACTAGGAAGGCAATCAACCTCTGCCGTCAAGGACTCCGCCCTATGTTGACCGCCTTCCGCTGGCTTTTGCGCATCTTTACCGGGCTGATCACTTTGGGCCTGCTGGCGGGGGTGCTGGTCTATTATGTGCTGACCCGCAGCCTGCCGGATTACAACGAGGATTTCACCCTGACGGGCATCACAGCCCCTGTGGAGATCGTCCGGAACAACAACGATGTGCCACATATTTTCGGCAAAACCGAAGCGGATGTCTATTTCGCGTTGGGGTTTGCCCATGCGCAGGATCGGTTGTGGCAAATGACCATGCTGCGGCGCACAGCGCAGGGGCGGCTGTCGGAGATTTTTGGCGCGCGCACGGTGAAGATTGATGAATTGGTGCGGCGGTTGGACATTTACGGGCTGGCACAAGCTTCGGTGAAGGTGCAGGACGAACGTACGACTTTGGCGCTGCAGGCCTATGCGGCGGGGGTTAACGCGTGGATTTCGCAGGTTAATCTTGGCGCGCGGGGCCGGGGTGCGCCCGAGTTTTTCTTCTTTTCCAATGAGATCGCAGCATGGTCGCCAGCCGATAGCCTGTCGATACTTAAGCTGATGGCGCTGCAACTGTCCTCGCATCTGGCGGATGAAGTGTTGCGGGCGCAGATGTCATTGGTGCTGCCTGTCGAGCGCCTCAGCGATATTCTGCCCGATGATCCGGGCCAAGGTGTGGCCGCCCTGCCCGATTACGCCAGCCTGATGCCGGGGGCCTTTCCGGGGGCTGTGACGAAGATGGCCTATGTCGATACGCCGCTATCGCCGTTTCATTCCCGCGATTTCGCCGGGGCGTCGAATGCTTGGGCCGCAATGCCGGGCAAGGCTGCGGCGGGCGGGGCGCTGCTGGCGAATGATCCGCATCTGGGGCTGACAGCGCCGTCGATCTGGTATCTCGCGCGACTGCAACTGCCGACGGGCGGGGTGATTGGCGGCACGATTCCGGGGATGCCTTTGGTGCTGGTTGGGCGATCCGAGCGCTTGGGCTGGGGGCTGACCTCCAGCTATCTCGACGATCAGGATGTGGTGATTGAAAAGCTGAATCCGGCCAATTCGCAAGAATATCTCACGCCCGATGGGCCGAAGAAATTCACCTCACGGCAGACGATTTTGAACATCAAGGGTGAAGATCCGGTGACGCTGACCCTGCGCTGGTCGGAAGCCGGGCCGATCCTGCCGGGCACGCATTACGATCTGGCGTCGGTCACGCCTGCGGGCTCGGTCGCTGCACTGGAATGGACGGCGCTATCAGGCGCAGATACCTCAATGACGGCGGCGATGAAGCTGATGTCGGCGGGCTCGGTCGCGGAGGCGGTTGAGGCGGGCAAGGGTTTTGTTGCCCCCTCGCAGAACCTGATGCTGGTCGATGCCAACGGGATTGCGCTGCAAACCATCGGGGCGATGCCTGCGCGCGATCCCGCCAATGCCACCCAAGGCCGGATGCCCGCGCCCGGTTGGCAAGGTAAAAACCGCTGGACCGGGGTGCTGCCCTATTCCGACAATCCGATTTTTGTGAACCCCTCCAGTGGCTTGCTGGGCAATACCAACAACAAAACGGTGGATCGGCCCTTCCCGTTGCATGTCTCGTTTGACTGGGGTGACACCCAGCGGATTCAACGCTGGTTGGCGCTGATGAAAACCCGCGAGGTGCATACCCGCGACAGCTTCATCGAAGCACAGTTGGATACCGTCTCGCCCACCGCGCGCAATCTGTTACCGCTGATCGGCGCGGATCTGTGGTTCACCGGAGAACCTGCGGCGGAAGGCACGCCAGAGCGTCTGCGGCAGAAGGCGTTGGATTTGATGGCAAAATGGAACGGCGAGATGAACGAACATCTGCCCGAACCCTTGATCGCGGAGGCTTGGTTGCGCGCCTTGCAAGATCGTCTGACCCGTGATGAAATCGGCCCTTTGGCGGATGAGTTCACCCACCCCGAGCCGGTGTTTATCGAGCGGGTATACCGCAATATCGGTGGTGCGTCGGTCTGGTGCGATGTGGTGCAATCAGCGGCGGTGGAAACCTGCACCGATATCGCGCGCATAGCCTTGGATCAGGCTTTGCTAGCATTATCCGAGACTTACGGGCCGAATGTTGAAAGCTGGCGCTGGGGCGATGCACATCAGGCGACGCATGATCACCCGGTTTTGGGCGATGTGCCTGGCTTGCGCTATTTCGTCAACATCCGGCAATCGACCTCTGGCGGCGACACCACTCTGCTGCGCGGCCGCACCAAAGGCACCGGGCCAAACCCCTATCTGAACGTCCATGCTGGCGGCTATCGCGGGGTTTATGACTTCGCCGATCCGGACAGCTCGGTGTTCATCCAAGCCACCGGACAATCCGGGCATCCGCTGTCGCGCTTCTACGATGATCTCAGCGAATTGTGGCGGCGGGGTGAGTATATTCCGATGTCGCTGGACCCGGAATTGGCGCGTGCCGGGGCCGTGGGGGACACAATCCTGACACCGGAAGCATCGCAATAACAAAGCATTGCGGTGCTAACTTCCGGCATCACCTGAATTCGCGGTAGCGCCCTTGCTGGCGTTCGGTCCACAGTACGGTGATCTGCCAGCCCGCGTCATCTTGGGCCTCGTCCAGCACGATCCCTGCGTCATGCAGCCACGAGCGCCGCTTGCCCTCTGCAAAGCCAAGCGTTAGCACCGCTTGGTATTTCTCTTCCTCAAAGGCGGTTGAGACGGCCTCAAGAAGCGCCGCAACGCCCTCCCCTGTGAGCGCCGACACCGGGAAAACCCCTGCACGGTTGGCGGCCTGCACCGTCAAAGCCTCACGCTGGCTGGCATCAACCAGATCCAGCTTGTTCCAGACCTCAAACATCGGCACGGCCTTGTTGACGCCCAGTGAGGTGAGAATATCGCCCACGTCGGCAGCCTGTTCGGCAGACTCGGGATGGCTGATGTCGCGCACATGCAGGATCAAATCGGCTTCCAGCACTTCTTCCAAGGTGGCGCGGAAGGCGGCGACGAGTTGCGTCGGCAGTTCCGAAATGAAGCCCACCGTGTCGGACGCAATCACCTTGCGACCAGACGGCAGCACAACGCCGCGCATGGTGGGGTCCAAAGTGGCAAATAGCATGTCCTTGGCCAGAACCTCGGCCCCAGTCATATGGTTAAACAAGGTCGACTTCCCGGCGTTGGTATAGCCAACCAAAGCCACCAGCGGGAACGGCACTTTACGGCGCGAGGCGCGGTGCAACTCGCGGGTTTTCGCCACCCTGTCGAGTTGACGTTTCAGCCGGATGACTTGATCGTCAATCGCCCGACGGTCGGATTCGATCTGGGTTTCACCTGGCCCGCCGACAAAGCCAAAACCGCCACGCTGGCGCTCAAGGTGAGTCCAGGCGCGTACCAGCCTTGTCCGTTGATAGGATAGCGCGGCAAGTTCCACCTGCAGCACGCCTTCGCGGGTGCGGGCGCGGTCGGCGAAAATCTCAAGGATCAGACCAGTGCGGTCTAACAGCTTGACGCCCCACTCTTTTTCCAAATTACGCTGCTGCACCGGCGTCACCGGACCATCGACCAGCACCAGATCAATCTCCAGCCCGTTCATCGTGGCTTTCAATTCCTCGACTTTGCCCGAACCGAACAACGTCCCCGGCTGAACCCGCTGAAGGCGCACAACTTCTGCCCCCAGAACCTCGAGTCCGGGCAAAGCTGCGGCCAGACTGACCGCTTCGGCCAGCCCATGTTCGGGCAAGCGCCGCGATTTGACGGCCTTCAGATCGGGGTGCAAGACATAGGCACGCGTGGGAGCAGCCGCCGTTTCATAAGCGTCGATACCACCATCGGCAAACGGCCAATCGTCATCTTCTGGAAGATCAGGGATCAGTCTTCACCTTCATAAAGGTTAACCGGGCCACCCGGCATGATCGTCGAAATCGCATGTTTGTAGACCAGTTGCGATTGACCATCGCGGCGCAAAAGCACGCAGAAATTGTCAAACCAAGTGATCACTCCCTGCAATTTCACACCGTTGATCAGGAAAATCGTCACCGGAACTTTGGATTTCCGGACATGGTTGAGAAACGCGTCTTGCAAATTTTGTTTGTCTGCGGCCATTTTTTCTTATCCTTATCGCCAGTCGCACCGAAAAGCGCGCCCTACCGCGCTTCGATGCTTAACTATGTCGCGCAAATTTGGCAGTTTCCAGCGCAAAACGTCAGAATTGCTGCCGATGTTCCTGATTTGGATTCTTTCTGCAACAGTCTGCTTAGTCTTCGTCCTCATCATCGCCGCGCGCGCCGGATTTGCCGGTGGTAACCACGCCCAAAGACTTCAGCTTACGGTGCAACGCCGAACGTTCCATGCCAACAAAGCCCGCCGTGCGGCTGATATTGCCGCCAAAACGGTTAATTTGGGTCAAGAGATACTCGCGTTCAAACACCTCACGCGCCTCGCGCAGCGGTAGAGTTGCCATCGCACCGCCTAACACCATGCGCCCGCTAGTATCGGTCGCCGTCTCTTGCCCCGGCAATTCGCGTGCCTCAATCGGGCCGGTGCCGTCTCCCAAGATCAACACCCGTTCGATCACGTTGCGCAACTGTCGAATGTTGCCAGGCCACTGCATGGTCTGCAGCATCGCCTCGGCTTCGTCGGTCAGCTTGCGCTGTGGCAGGCCCTGGGTGCGGTGAAACATATCCACGAAAGTCGTTGTTAATTCGGGAATATCCTCGCGCCGCTCTGCCAAGGACGGCACCGCAATCGGCACCACGTTCAGTCGGTCATAGAGTTCCTGCCGAAAGCGGCCCGCGGCAATTTCCGCGCGCAAATCGCGGCTGGTCGAGGAGATCACCCGCAGATCAACGCGGACTTTATCCGAGCCTCCGACCCGCATGAACTGTTGGTCGGTCAGCACGCGGAGGATTTTCGACTGGGTGCCAAGCGGCATCTCGGCCACCTCATCAAAGTAAACAACGCCGCCATGGCCTTGTTCCAACAGGCCTTTTTCAACGCCGCGATCCGAGGTTTCGCGGCCAAACAGCACTTCCTCCATACGGTCGGCGTCAATCGTTGCCGAAGATACCGATATGAACGGCGCCGAGGCGCGGTTGGAATAGGAGTGGATGAAGCGCGCAGCCATTTCCTTACCAGAACCGGAGGGACCGGCCAGCATCACCCGGCCATTGGACTTGGTGACCTTTTCCAGCTGTGATTTCAAAGTTCTAAACGACGGACTTGATCCAATCATCTCAGACGACGTCACATCGCGCCGCCGCAGATCGGCGTTCTCGCGGCGCAGACGCGAGGTTTCCATCGCGCGGCTGACCACCACCATCAACTGATCAATATTGAACGGCTTTTCGATGAAATCATAGGCACCCTGCTTGATCGCAGCGACGGCGATTTCAATGTTGCCATGGCCCGAGATGATCACAATCGGGATATCCGGATTGTCGCGCTTGACGGCTTTCAGAATGTCGATGCCATCCATCCGGCTGTCTTTCAGCCAGATGTCGAGGATCATCAGACTGGGCGCTTCGGCGTTGATCTCGGACATGCAATCGTCAGAATTTGCAGCAAGACGAATGGTAAAGCCTTCGTCCTTCAGAATATCGCCGATCAGCTCGCGGATGTCTTTTTCGTCGTCAACGATCAGAATATTGCTCATTTTTCCCCCTGGCCCGTTTGGCCGGTGTTGCGTAAGCCCCGTTTGCGCGGGGCGCGTGGCAGGTGGATCACCGCCATCGCTCCGCCATGGGCGTTGTTTTCAAAGACGGGCGCATCTTCAAGTGTCAGCGTACCGCCATGTTCTTCAATGATTTTCTTCACGATCGGCAGGCCTAGGCCGGTGCCCTTTTCGCGGGTGGTGACATAGGGCTCAAACAGCCGTGCGCGGTCGGGTGGAAGACCGATACCGTTATCCATGATGCGGATTGTCGCTTCGGACTCGTCCACGGTCAGACTGACGCGGATTTCGGGTTTGTGATCTTTTGGGTTTGACTTTTCATGCAGCGTTTCAATGGCTTCTCCAGCGTTCTTAATCAGATTTATTAGCGCCTGCCCTATCATCGTTCCGTCAAGTTCCAGCATCAGTGGGCCTTCGACCAGCGTGCGGCGGAAGGTGACGGTGGGTTGGCCATTTTCTTGCAGCATCACGGCGGCGCGCAAGAGGGCCACCAGATCGGTTTCGCGCCTATCCGGTTCTGGCATGCGGGCGAATTTGGAAAACTCATCGACTATGCGGCGCAAGTCATTGGTTTGTCGGACAATAACCTCGGTATACTGATCCAGATCCTCGGGATCTTGCACCTGAGAGCGGAACTTGCGTTTGATGCGTTCGGCGGAAAGCTGGATGGGGGTCAGCGGGTTTTTAATCTCATGCGCGATGCGGCGGGCAACATCGCCCCAAGCCGCCATGCGTTGCGCCGAGACCAGTTCGGTCACGTCGTCGAAGGCCACAACATAGCCTTCTAGACGGCCAGAATCGCTGCGACGTACTGAAACGCGGACCAAAAGGCTTTCCAATTTGCCCTTTCGGGTCAGACGGATTTCCTCTTGCACCGCAGAGCCGCCAACCTCGCGCAGACGCTCAAACAGGGCGGCAAATTCTGGCACGGCGGCGGCGAGCGGCACTTCGGTCGCGCCATCAGACAGTTCCAGCAGACGTTCGGCGGCGCGGTTGGCGAAATCAATGTCACCCTCGGCATCCAGACCGATCACGCCAGCGGTGACGTTGGACAGCACGGAATCAAACAGCCGGCGGCGTTGTTCGGTTTGGCGGTGGCCGTCGAGCAGGGCTTCACGCTGACCTTTAAGTTGATGCGTCATCTGGTTGAATACGCGTGACAAAGTGGCGATTTCATCATCGCCTTCTTCCTCGATCACCTGCACATCGAGATCGCCTTGACTGACACGACCCACCGCATAGGCCAAGCGACCGACCGGGCGGCTGAGGCGCTCGGCAAACCACAGGCCCAGCCAGACGGCGGCCAAAACCAAAATTAAAGCGAAGCCAAGATACAAAAGACCGAAGTTGAACAGAATCTTGCCCCGTTCGGATTCCAGCTGCTGATAGAGGCGGACGGTTTCCTTGGTCTCATCCAACAGCGACAAAATCCCGCCATCGACCTTGCGTGAGACGTAGAGATAGCGGTCGGCGAAGGCATCCAGATGCACCAGAGCGCGGAATTCGTCGTTGGCCCAATCTTGAATCACCACCACTTCGCCGGATTTGGCGCGGGCGAGTTCGGCGGCACTGGGCGGCTCAAAATCGAACAGATAGGAGCGCTCGCCACGGGTCTTCAGAGCGGCGGCACCGTCGATCAGATAAACCTCTTTCACGCCGCGTTGGATGGCGGCCTGACCTTGGGTCAGGATCGGGCGGACCTGATCGTCTTGCAGGAAAAAGGTTTTTTGCTTGGCAAGGTTCAGGAAGGCACCGAGTGCGGAGGCGTCGTCTTTCAGTGCCTTGGTCTGCTCATCCTCGTAGGCTTGTGCAGCGGTCAAGGATGCCGAAACCACGTTGCTGACCCGATCGGAAAACCAGCCTTCAAGGCCAATATTCACCGTCAGCACAGCGAAGACCGCGACCAGAATCGTCGGCACCAGGGCCACGAAAGCGAACACACCGGTCAGGCGCAAATGCAGAGCCGAGCCTGCCGATTGCGAGCGGCGATCTGCGATCATCCGCATCACACGGGCCAGAACCAGCCCAGCGACCAGCAGGATATAGACCATATCGGCGAGCAGAATCAGCCGCAGGTTTTGCGACGACGCGCCCAGATTGAACGGCCCGAGTGCCAGAAACGTCGCCACTGCGAGCATCGGGCCAAGGAACACCAGCCCGAAGGTCAGCCCGTTTTGCACGCGCCGCATCCGGCGCAGGCGCGCCAGTTTTGCCCATGTGAGACTGCGGTAAGCGCCCTGCACGTTTCCCCCGGTTTTAGTGGGGAGTGTCGCCCCCGCCACAGGCCTTGTGCTTTCCGCGCCACGTCACGCGCAAAGCACTCCCCCTGTGGCGGTTTTACATCAGCTTACGTCGCCGTGTCACGCGGATATCGAGGTCTGTGATCTTCTTACGCAAGGTATTGCGGTTGATGCCCAGCAGATCGGCACATTTGGCTTGGTTGCCACCGGTGGCGTCGAGGGCGATTTCGATCAAAGGCACCTCCATCTCGTGCAAAATGCGGTCGTAGACGCCCGGAGGAGGCAGTTGACCGCCGTGCAGATCGAAATAGCGCTGTAAATGTCGCGCGATAGAGGCCGACAATTTTTCGCCGTCCATGCCGCCGGATCGGCTGATTTGCACGGGTTGGGTAGCGCCCAAGGCCTGCTCGATCTCGGTTTTGGAAATTTCCGGCTCGGTTGCGGTAACAAGCAGACGTTTCAACAGATTCTCCAACTGCCGGACGTTGCCCGGCCACGGATAGGCGCGCACGATGGCCATGGCTTCGGGCGAGAGGCGGCGCTGCAGGCCCATGTCACGTTCTCCACGGGCGAGGAAATGCTCGGCGAGTAGCGGGATGTCTTCGACTCGTTCGCGCAAGGGCGGCACTTGCAGGGTGACGCCGCCAAGACGGTAGAACAGGTCCTTGCGAAAGACCCCGGCTTCCATCTTTTGGCCCAGATCGGCTTGGCTGGTCGCCATGATGCGCGGCGCGTGATCACCCATGACATCGAGCATCCGCACCAGACGGGCTTGTGCGTCTTCGTCGAAATCGGAGACTTCATCCAGCACGAGGCTGCCGCCTTTGGAACGCGCCAGCAGGGTTGCGATGCCGTCCACGCCTGCAAGATCAGTCGCTTGTGCTGTGACGAAGGGCTGACTGCGGCGATCGGAAAAGTCGTGAACGGCGCGGGCGATCAGCGATTTTCCGGTGCCGGATTCGCCGGAGATCAGCACGGGCAGATCGGCGTTCATCACGCGGGCGACGAGGCGATACAAAGCTTGCATCGACGGCGTGCGGCCCACCAAAGGCAGATCGTCGCCCATTTCGCGCGGGGTCAGGCTGGGTTTTGGCGCGTGGCGTTTCAAATCCAGCGCGCGGGCCGAGCGTTTCATCAGATCGGGCAGATCGAAGGGCTTCGGCAGATAGTCGAAGGCTTCGGCCTCAGCCGCCTGAATCGCTGTCATTATGGTGTTTTGCGCCGAGATCACGATCACGGGCAGGCCGGGACGCAGTTGGGCAATGCGCGGCAGGGCCTCAAGCCCGTTGCCATCGGGCATGATCACGTCTGAAATCACCAGATCGCCTTTGCCCTCTTCCACCCAACGCATCAGGGTCATCAGGCTGGAGGTTGCGTGCACTTTACACCCGGCGCGTGTCAGCGCCTGGGTCAAAACGGTGCGGATGGTGCGGTCGTCATCGGCGACAAGAATGGTGCCATCCATTTAGGGGGACTCCTCGGGTAGCTCGCGGGGCGCGAGCGGTAGGGAAATGCGGAAAACGGTGCGACCGGGGGCGGAATCGACGGAAATCCAGCCCTCATGGTCGGAGATGATTTTGGACACCAAGGCGAGGCCAAGCCCGGTGCCGTTTTCGCGGCCAGAGACAAACGGTTCGAAAACATCGGTGGCGATGCCGGGCGGGATGCCAGGGCCGTCGTCGATAATCTCAACCTGTAGCGGCAATGTCGAGCCGGAACCGTCTTTGCGGCGGCGGCGCAGGGAGTGGTCGTAAAAGGTGTGCAGGCGAATGGTTCCGCCTTTGGAACCAGCGGCTTCGGAGGCGTTCTTCAACAAGTTTAGGAACACCTGCATCAGTTGATCATTGTCAGCAAAGGTGGCGGGCAGCGAGGGGTCGTAGTCTTCGATAATGCTCATATGCGCGCCGAAACCAACAAGGGCCGAGCGGCGAGCGCGGTCCAGGGCGTCATGGATGTTGACGGCGCGGCGGGCTGGTGGGCGCATGTTGCCGAATTGCTCGACCTGTTCCAGCAGTTTGACGATGCGGCGGGTTTCTTCAACGATCAGATCAGTGAGTTCCATGTCTTCGGGGCTAAGCCCCATAGCCAGCAGTTGGGCTGCACCCGAGATACCAGCCAGCGGGTTTTTGATCTCATGCGCCAGCATTTCGGCCATGCCGATGGCGGATTTGGCGGCGGATGTCACCTGCATCGAGCGGCCCAAGCGTTCGGCGATTTCGCGCGGCGAAATCAGTAGCAGCACGCAGCCCGCACTGTCTTGCAGCGGGGCCATTTGCAGGGCGCATTGCACGGGCGCACGCTCGCCCGTGGTCACGTCGGCTTCGGCGATGAACAGGGGAGATTCGTGAGCGTGGACGCGGGCGAGCGCGTCTTCCATCGGGGCGTCGATGGAGAGGCGGTCCAGCAGCGGCTGGCCGAACAGGCTTTTCGACGACGCGTTCAGGAAGGTCTCGGCGGGCGGGTTCACGTCGAGGATCAGGCCTGTCGGGCCGATCAAGAGCGCTGGCAGCGGCAAAGATGCCCAGAGGGCGGAGCCGTTGAACTGGGTCATGCGGCTTCCTTCACGGCGCAGAAGCTGTCGCGGATCAGGGCGCGGACGTGCGCCGGGTTGGTGGCGGTGAGGATGGCATCGCGGTTCTGGCTGACGTTTGCGGCCTCAAGATACCAGCCGAGGTGTTTGCGGGCGACGCGCAGGCCCAATTCGGGACCGTAGAATTCCAGCATGTGATCGTAATGCGCGATCACCAGATCGGCCAAAGCCGTGCCCGTTGGGATCTGCGGCGCGAGCGTGCCGTAAAGCGCATGGGCGATTTCGGCCAAGCGCCACGGCGCACCTTGCGCACCCCGACCGACCATGACGCCATCGGCTTTGGAGAGGTGCAGCGCCTGCTTGGCGGTGGCGATGTCGATGATATCGCCGTTGGCGATCACCGGCACGGTCACGGCGGCTTTCACCGCAGCGATGGCGGCCCAATCGGCATGGCCTTTGTAGAACTGGCAGCGGGTGCGGCCGTGGATGGTGATCATCTGCACCCCTGCCCCTTCGGCGGATTTGGCGATTTGCGGTGCGTTCAGGCTGGCATCATCCCAGCCGAGCCGGGTTTTCAGGGTGACAGGAACGCTAACGGCGTTGATCACCGATTCGATCAGTGCAAGTGCCAGTTCCGGTTCCTTCATCAGCGCCGAGCCACAAGCGCCATTGCCGCCCGCCGCCGTCACCCGTTTCGCTGGACAACCCATGTTGATGTCGATCACCTGCGCGCCTTGCGCTTCGACATAGCGGGCGGCTTCGGCCATCCAATAGGGATCGCGGCCTGCGAGTTGCACGGAAGTTGCGGCCTCGGAAAACCCCAGTTCGGCCCGTGCCCGTGCCAAAGGTTGCGCCTTCATCACTTCTTCAGACGCGATCATTTCAGACACCACCAGCCCAGCACCAAAGCGCGCCACCATCCGTCGGAACGGCAGATCGGTGATGCCCGCCATCGGTGCCAGAATCACCGGGGGGTGCAGAGAGAGTGCGCCTAAACACAGGGACATTGCGGCTCCTTTGGCTGAAACATGCGCTTGGGCGGAGGGTTCGCCAAGGGCTGGCCTTCCACTTTATGCCCTATTTCTAAGCAATGCACAATTATTAGGCTGTTGTGCTGCATTTCGCGACCAGTTCGGCATTGGCAGGGGCAGATTGTCAGGCTTACGCCGCTGGCTTAGATAGGGCGAAAAGGAAACAGCATGACAACAGCTGCGATCATCACCGCTGCGGGGCGCGGTTTGCGTGCCGGGGGGGGCCAGCCTAAGCAATGGCAGCTTCTGGACGGGCGTGCGGTGGCGGCGCATGCGCTGGCTGCGTTTGACGGCATGCTGCGGGTGTTGGTGGTGCATCCTGAGGATCGCGGCTTCGCCGAGGCCATGGGGCTGGATGTGCTGATCGTGGACGGCGGGGCGTCGCGGTCGGCTTCGGTGCGCAACGCGCTAGAGGCTTTGGCGGGGCGCGGAGTGGATCGCGTGTTGATCCATGACGGCGCGCGGCCTTTGGTCTCGGCCGCGGTGATTGGCCGGGTGATCGCGGCACTCGATCAGTCAGACGGGGCGGCCCCTGCGCTGGCGGTGACGGATGCGTTATGGCGTGGGGCCTCGGGGCTGGTGGTGGGCACGGTGCCGCGCGAGGGGCTGTATCGGGCGCAGACGCCGCAGGGGTTTCGCTTTGAAGCGATTCTGGCGGCACACCGGGCGCATCCTGGGGAGGCTGCTGATGATGTCGCGGTGGCGCGGGCGTATGGCACGCATGTGGTCATCGTTGACGGCTGCGAGGATAATCTGAAACTGACCTTTCCGGGCGATTTTGCCCGTGCTGAGGCGATCTTGAAGGGGCGGCAGATGGATCTTCGGGTGGGCAATGGCTTTGATGTGCATGCGTTTTGCGACGGCGACGGCGTGTGGCTGTGCGGGGTGAAGGTGCCACATGGGAAGGCGCTGCTGGGTCATTCTGACGCCGATGTCGGGATGCACGCTTTGACCGATGCGATCTATGGCGCTTTGGCCGAGGGCGATATTGGCCGGCATTTTCCGCCGTCTGATCCGCAATGGAAGGGAGCAGAGAGCAAGATCTTCCTCGCCCATGCGATGCGGTTGGCGCGGGCGAAGGGGTTTCAGCTGGCGAATTGCGATGTGACTCTGATCTGCGAGCGGCCCAAGGTGGGGCCACATGCCGAGGCGATGCGCAGCGCTTTGGCGGGCATCATGGAGGTGGCGGTGGAGCGGATTTCGGTGAAGGCCACCACCTCGGAACGGCTGGGATTTACCGGCCGTGAGGAAGGTATTGCCGCAATGGCGACGGCCGCTTTGGTGCGGGCATGAGGCTGACTCGGGTTCTGGCGATCTGGTTTGGCGCGGGGCTGCTGCGGCCAGCGCCGGGAACGTGGGGATCGCTGGTGGCGGTGATGATGGCGCTGCTGATTGACCGCTACCTGGGGTTCCCCGTGCTGCTGGTGGCGACGATTGCCGTCACGGCTTTGGGATTCTGGGCGGTTGCGGTGGAGTTGCACGATACGCCCTCGGCTGATCCATCCGAGTTCGTGATCGACGAAGTGGCGGGCCAGTGGATTGCACTGCTGTTTTCCTCGGCAGCGTTCTGGGGACGGGGGCACGAGGGGTTTTTGCCCTACCCTGCCCCGATCGCGGCGTTTTTGTTTTTCCGGCTGTTCGACATCTGGAAGCCTTGGCTGGTGGGCCGCGCGGACCGCAGGCATGATCCGGCCGGCGTGATGCTTGACGATCTTTGGGCGGGGCTGTTTGCTGGGCTGGCGACGACCGTGGCGGCGGCGGCCTATCACATCCCGCTGATCTTGATGAGGTGATCCATGACGCCAGACCTTTTGCGGCTTGCGCGCTATTGGGGCTATCGGATTGCAACCGCCGAAAGCTGCACCGGGGGCTTGGTGGCGGCGGCGCTGACCGATGTGGCGGGATCGTCGGAGATATTTGATCGCGGGTTCGTGACCTATTCCAATCAGGCGAAGATCGACATGCTAGGGGTTTCGGCGGAGATGCTGGCGGAGTTCGGGGCGGTGTCTTTAGCGGTGGCAGGAGCGATGGCCGAGGGGGCTTTGAGCCATTCGCAGGCCGATCTTGTGGTATCGACCACGGGGATTGCCGGGCCAGGTGGCTCGGAATTCAAGCCAGAGGGGCGGGTGTGTTTCGGGTTGGCCGCGCGCGGCAAGGCGACTGTGGTAGAGACGGTGGAGTTTGGGGCTTTGGGGCGGGACCGCGTGCGGATGGCTGCGCGGGATCATGCCTTGGGGTTGTTGCTGCGGGTGATGACTTGAGCGGCTGATGCTGGAGTGGGGCCAGCCCCAAACCCCGGGATATTTATGCCAGTCTGAAAGCAAATTTTAGATAAATTTTAGCGGCTTGCGGGGGCGTAGAGTTTCGCCGCGCGCACTTCAAAGGCGCGCACCACGCGGGTCATGGCTTCGTTGAACACCAGCCCGATGAGGCCTGCGAGGATCGGGTTGCGGAACTCGAAATCCACCGCGAACGAGACATCACAGCCGTTTGGGGTTTGCTGGAAGGTCCAGACCGATTTCAGATGTTTGAACGGGCCGTCGATATATTCTGTCAGGATTTTATTCTCGGCGGGCAGCAACGTGACGTGGCTGCCGAATTTCTCGCGGAAGACTTTGAAGCTGATCACGAGATCAGCTTCCATCACCTCACCGCCGCCAGCGATGGGGGAGCGCGAGCGGATGCGGGCGGCGGCGGTCCAGGGCAGGAATTCAGGGTAGCGCGCGACATCGGCGACAAGTTCGTACATCTGTACGGCTTGATACGGCAGGTGCTTGGTCTCAGAGTGATGCGGCACAGGTAACCTATCGCGTGACTTAGGCAGTGGTATTGGGTAGAAATCCTGCGGAAATCAAGAGGCTCCCATGCAGACGCGTCCTTATGTCATCGACCAAATGATCTCGGCCAAGGCGATTGCGGCGCGGGTGGAGGCTTTGGCGCGCGAGATCACCGCGCATTATGCTGGCTGTGATAAGTTGATCGTGGTCGGGCTGTTGCGCGGGTCTTTCGTGTTCATCGCGGATTTGGTGCGCGAGATTGATCTGCCGGTGCAGGTGGATTTCCTTGAAGCCAGTTCCTACGGTGATGCGATGCATTCCAGCCGCGAGGTGCGGATTTTGAAGGATCTGCGCGGCGAGATCGCGGGGGAGGATGTGCTGGTGGTCGAGGATATCGTCGATACTGGCTTCACCCTGCATCATGTGAAAAACCTGTTGATGTCACGCCAGCCGCATCGCTTGGAGGTCTGCGCTTTGCTCGATAAGCCCTCCCGGCGCGAGGTGGATATCAAGGCAACCTGGACCGGATTTGAGATCCCCGATGAGTTTGTCGTGGGTTACGGCATTGATTTTGCAGAAAGAAACCGCAACCTGCCCTATATCGGCAAAGTGCGGTTTACGGATTGATGAAACCGATCTGGCTGATCCGTATGGCGCGTTGGGCACGGCATCCCCCATCAATGGGACGGGTGAAGCTGGTGCTGGGCGTGGGGATTTTGTGCCTTATCCTGTTCGGAATTGAGCATGTCTGGGGCTGGCCCGAGTGGCTGACGGTGAACGGCAAGACAAAGCTGCGC
>JBKJTI010000128.1:0-7109 GCA_046590425.1 Cypionkella sp.
CCTCCCGGCCAATCATACGGAGAAGTTCGTGGGTAACGCACGAAACATTGCATTCTGGGTCGTCCTCTTTCTGCTGATCCTTGCGCTATTTCAAATGTTCAACACCGGGGCGGGCACCTCGGCGTCTTCCACTGTGGCTTATTCTGAATTTATTCAGCGGGTTGACGCGGGCGAGGTCGCCTCGGCCACGCTGGATGGTGAAAGCGTGATCGTCAAAGGCAAGGATGGCAGCAGCTACGCCACCATCGCGCCGAACGATCCGATGCTGACCGATCGGTTGCTCGCCAAAGGCGTTGAAGTGAAAGCGAAAAGCCAGCAACAGTCCGGCATCCTGTCGTTGATGTCGGTGTGGTTGCCGTTCATCGTGCTGATCGGCGTGTGGATTTTCTTCATGAACCGGATGCAGGGCGGCGGCAAAGGCGGGGCGATGGGCTTTGGCAAATCGCGCGCCAAACTGCTGACCGAAAAGCAAGGCCGGGTGACGTTTGACGACGTGGCGGGCATTGATGAGGCGAAGGAGGAGCTGGAAGAGATCGTTGAATTCCTGCGCAATCCGCAGAAATTCTCGCGTCTTGGCGGCAAGATTCCTAAAGGCGCGCTGCTTGTTGGCCCCCCCGGCACCGGTAAAACCCTGCTGGCGCGGGCGATTGCGGGCGAGGCGGGGGTGCCGTTCTTCAGCATCTCTGGCTCGGACTTCGTTGAGATGTTCGTCGGTGTGGGTGCTTCCCGTGTCCGCGATATGTTTGAACAAGCGAAGAAAAACGCGCCCTGCATCGTGTTTATCGACGAAATTGACGCCGTGGGTCGTGCACGGGGTGTTGGCGTCGGCGGTGGCAACGATGAACGTGAGCAGACCTTGAACCAGCTGCTGGTGGAGATGGACGGCTTTGACGCCAATGAAGGCGTGATCATCGTCGCGGCCACCAACCGTAAAGACGTGCTGGACCCCGCGCTGCTGCGTCCGGGTCGGTTTGACCGCACCATTCATGTGCCAAACCCGGATATCAAAGGCCGCGAGAAGATCCTGTCGGTGCATGCTCGAAAAGTGCCCTCGGGCCCAGATGTTGATTTGCGGGTGATCGCGCGCGGCACGCCGGGATTCTCGGGTGCAGACCTTGCGAACCTTGTTAACGAGGCTGCCCTGTTGGCCGCCCGCGTTGGCCGCCGCTTTGTCACCATGTCGGATTTCGAATCTGCCAAAGACAAGGTGATGATGGGGGCAGAGCGCCGCTCGATGGTGCTGACCGATGAGCAGAAAGAGCATACCGCCTATCATGAGGCCGGTCATGCGATTGTCGGCATGGCTTTGCCGAAATGCGATCCGGTCTACAAAGCCACGATCATCCCGCGCGGAGGCGCTTTGGGAATGGTGGTGTCGTTGCCCGAGATTGATCGGCTGAACTGGCACAAGGATGAGTGCAAGCAGAAGATCGCGATGACTATGGCCGGCAAGGCTGCGGAAATCATGAAATGGGGTGAGGATACCGTCTCAAACGGGCCGTCGGGCGATATTCAGCAAGCCTCGGGCCTTGCGCGCGCAATGGTGATGCGTTGGGGGATGTCGGATGCGGTCGGCAATATTGACTATGCCGAAGCACACGAAGGCTATCAGGGCAAAACCGCCGGGCTTTCGGTGTCGGCGGAGACGAAAATGCTGATAGAGCATGAGGTTAAGGGCCTGATCGACGAAGGTTATGAGACCGCGCGTCGCATCCTGATCGAACAGGCCGAGGGCTTTGAGCGGTTGGCCAAGGGCCTGCTGGAATATGAAACTCTGACCGGCGAAGAAATCCGCAAAGTGGTTGCGGGCGATACGCCGAGCGCGGTGGATGATGGCATGGGCGACGGGCCAAGTGGTGGCTCGGGCGTGATTGCGATCCCGAAAACAAGGGCGCGCAAGCCAAAGGTGGTGCCGCCGGTTGCACCGGAGCCCTCTGCGTGAGCGCAAGCGACAAAGACTGGAGCCCCGAGACCTACGCAAGGTTTCGGGGTTTGCGTTTGCGCCCGGCGCTGGATTTGCTGGCGCAGGTGGGGGATTTGCCCGATGGCCCGGTGGTTGATCTTGGCTGTGGCGATGGCGCGGTGGCCGATGCACTGGCTGCGCGGTTTCCGGGGTGCGTGTTGCAGGGCGTCGACAGTTCGCAAACGATGCTGGCTGAGGCGCGGGGCTTGGGGATCTATGCCAGCCTTGACGCTGTGGATATTGCGGACTGGCTGCCTGAAACACCGCCCGCGCTGATTTTCTCTAATGCGGCGCTGCAATGGCTGCCGGATCATACCGTGTTGTTGCCAAAGCTTGCGGGATATCTTGCGCCCGGTGGCGTGCTGGCGGTGCAAATGCCGCGGCAGTTCAAAGCCGCCTCGCATCGCTTTCTGCGCGATATTGCGGGCTCGATGTTCCCCGACCGGTTTGATTTTTCAAAAGAGCTGTCGCCCTGCGCCAAGGCCGAGGAGTATCATGCGGTGCTGTCACCCTTGGGTGCGGTAGAGGCTTGGGAGACCGAATATATCCAGCGGCTTGAGCCCACACCGGCTATGCATCCGGTGCGCGCGTTCACCCAAGCCACCGCGATGCGCCCGATTGCCGAAAAGCTGTCGGCGGATGAGCTTGCCACTTTCTGCGCCGCCTATGAAGCCAGCCTTTCTGCCGCCTATCCGCTGCAAAAGGATGGCGCGGTGCTGTTCCCGTTCAAACGGGTGTTTTTCACGTTAAAGGTCTGAGATGCCTGCACTTATCCCTACCGCGTTTTACGGCACGATCATTTCGCTGGGCCGGGTGACTGACCGTGATGCCGCGCTGGAAAGTGCGGCCCTGACCGAGATTTTCGCAGGCTTCGACGGCCCCGAAGGCGAGGCGCATGGCGGGATCAACCGCCCCGCTTGCAGCCGGGTGGCCGCGCTATACAAACGCAACCATCCCATCCGCAACACCCGCCAATTCGCGGTGATGGCGGCGGAGGATCTGGCGCAGATCGCTGCCAAGATGGGGCTCGACAGTCTTGACCCCGCGCTGCTCGGCACCAGCCTTGTGATCGCAGGTATCCCGGATTTCAGCCACCTGCCGCCCTCCAGCCGCTTGCAGGCCGAAGGTGGCGCGACCCTTGTCGTCGATATGGAAAACCGCCCCTGCACCTTGCCCGCCCGCCCGATTGAGAACAATCATCCCGGATTCGGCAAACGTTTCAAACCCGCCGCCCAAGGCCTGCGTGGCATCACCGCTTGGGTCGAGGCGGAAGGCACGCTGCGGGTCGGCGCAAAGATGCGGGTGTTCATCCCCGACCAACCGGTCTGGGCGCGGCTGGATCAGGCCAGAGCAAGCGGCGGTTAAAGCAGGAAGTCCGTCGCAACCATGTTGTTGATCCCCAACACCATGATGGAGAAATCGGCCACTTTATCGCCATCCAGATCGGCCTGCACCAGTGTGTTTGCGCCGGAATTGACCACCCGCAACGCGCCATGCACACCGTTGAATCCCAAGGCTCCGCGCCAGACAAAGCTTTGATCCAATGCCACCGCCGCATCTGCGTCGACAGCGGTGAGGTTGATCTTGTCACCCTCGGCATGGCTGAAATCATAGATGACATCGCGCCCGGCCGCGAGTGCGGTGCTTTCGGCGACCGTAGCGTAGATGAACTGATCTGCCCCGGCATCGCCGTTCAAACGGTCCAAGCCTAAGCCGCCGATCAGCCAATCCACGCCGTCATTGCCATCCAGAGTGTCATTGCCGATGCCCCCGGACAGTGTGTCACTGCCGGTGCCGCCGATGCCGCGATCATCACTGCCGCCCAAGTTCAACTGATCATTGCCCGCGCCACCATTGAAGATATTGGCGTTATAGCCAAAGCCGACATTGCCGCTGTTGGTATCGGTCAGAATGTCATTGAACCGCGAGCCGACCACATCGGCAAAACCACGAATCGTGTCACCTGCCGCATGGCCGCCGATGCCGGTGGTGGCCGAGCCATAAGTGATGTTCACCGTCACACCGGCGTTTGACGCTGCGTAATTCACCTGATCGCGGGTCTGTGAGCCGCCTGTCAGAACATCAGCCCCCGCGCCCCCCGTTACTGTGTCATTGCCGTCGCCGCCGCTGATGTCGTCATTGCCACTGTCACCAAAAAGCACATCGTTGCCGTTGGCACCCTCGATGATGTCACTTCCCGCCCCGCCATAGATCTTGTCGTTGCCACCGTAACCATAGAGCGAATCTGCGCCCCCCGGGCCACTGGCGGCATTATCGCCGAAAAGGATATTGTTCTGCTCGTTGCCTTGAATGTAGTCGAGGCCATTGCTGCCACGGACATTCTCGATCAGGCCGTTGACCACCAACCGATGCCCAATTCCGGTCGGGTTGAAGTAAAACCCCATCGCATCGGTCGAGGCACCCGCCCCCGAAGTCCAGGTTAATCGGATATCGGTGGGGCTGCCATAAACGCCCGAAAACACCAACCAATCCATGCCGGTGCCGTCATCGGTGACAGTCACCGTCGCGGTGCCGGTTGCCAACAGGTCAATCGTGTAAATATCGTTTTCCATCTTTCATTTCCTTGGTAAATCCGGCCAGAGCCATAAAAATCGTTGTAGCATGGGCTAAATATCGCAAAGCTTAGGAGAGCCGCGCGCTTTGCTCAAGCCTTCAAAGCCGCGACCAGATGATAACTGCGGTCTTATGCCGATATAGAATGTACGTTCTAATGGTGGAATTTTTCCTCCACCCGCCCCGCACTTTCCGATCGGAAACCTAAGCTGGCGAATTTGGATGGGAAGAAGTCGGAAAAGCGCGTTTGAATCGCCATTTTCTCCGCTATCACGTCGCCAACGGGACAGTCCGTGCCCCTTGGGAGAATGAAATGGCCTTCAAAACCGACATCGAGATTGCACGCGAAGCCAAGAAAAAGCCGATCATGGAGATTGGCGCGAAGCTTGGCATCCCGTCCGAGCACCTGCTGCCCTACGGCCATGACAAAGCCAAGGTGAGCCAGGAGTTCATCAAATCTTTGGCCGACCGCCCCGATGGCAAGCTGATTCTGGTCACCGCGATCAACCCGACGCCTGCCGGCGAGGGTAAGACCACCACCACCGTGGGTCTGGGCGATGGCCTGAACCGCATTGGCAAAAAGGCCGTGGTCTGTATCCGTGAAGCGTCCTTGGGGCCGAACTTTGGCATGAAGGGCGGCGCTGCGGGCGGCGGTTATTCCCAAGTCGTGCCGATGGAAGAGATGAACCTGCATTTCACCGGTGACTTCCACGCCATCACCAGCGCCCACAACCTGCTGTCGGCGATGATCGATAACCACATCTACTGGGGCAACAGCCTTGAGATCGACGCCCGCCGCATCGTCTGGCGCCGGGTGATGGACATGAACGACCGCGCTTTGCGTGACATTGTCGTCAACCTTGGCGGCGTGTCGAACGGCTTCCCGCGTCAGACCGGCTTTGATATCACCGTGGCTTCGGAAGTCATGGCGATCTTGTGCCTGTCGAACGATCTGGAAGACCTGCAAAAGCGTCTGGGCGATATCGTGGTGGCCTACACCCGTGCCAAAACCCCGATCTATGCTCGCGACATCAAGGCGGACGGTGCGATGACCGTGCTGTTGAAAGACGCGATGCAGCCGAACATCGTGCAAACGCTGGAAAACAACCCGGCTTTCGTGCATGGCGGCCCGTTTGCCAACATTGCCCACGGCTGCAACTCGGTGATCGCCACCAAAACCGCGCTGAAACTCGGCGAATATGTGGTGACGGAAGCGGGTTTCGGCGCTGACTTGGGCGCTGAGAAGTTTTTCGATATCAAGTGCCGCAAGGCCAATCTGAAGCCCTCGGCGGCTGTGATCGTTGCCACCGTGCGCGCGATGAAGATGAACGGCGGCGTGGCCAAGGCTGATCTGGGTGCGGAAAACGTTGAAGCGGTGAAGAAAGGCTGCCCGAATTTGGGCCGTCACATCGGCAACGTCAAAGGCTTCGGCGTGCCGGTTGTGGTCGCGATCAACCACTTCTTCAGCGACACCGATGCCGAGATTGCAGCCGTGAAAGCCTATGTCGCCGAGCAGGGCGCAGAGGCGATCCTGTGCAAACACTGGGCTTTGGGGTCGGAAGGCATCGAGGAACTGGCGCATAAGGTCGTTCAGATGGCGGAATCTGGTGCGGCGAACTTCGCACCGCTCTATCCCGATGACATGCCGTTGTTCCAAAAGCTGGAAACCATCGCCAAGCGGATTTACCATGCTGACGCGGTGATCGCCGACAAGTCGATCCGCGATCAGTTGCGGGTTTGGGAGGCTGCGGGCTACGGCCATCTGCCGATCTGCGTCGCGAAAACCCAGTACAGCTTTACCACCGATCCGACCGTGCGCGGGGCTCCGACGGGCCATACCGTGCCAGTGCGTGAAGTGCGGCTGTCGGCGGGGGCTGGTTTCATCGTCGCGATCTGCGGTGAGATCATGACCATGCCGGGTCTGCCGAAAGTGCCGTCCGCCGAAGTGATCCGCCTGAACGCGGATGGCAACGTCGAAGGGCTGTTCTAAACGGCTGGGGCCATTCGTCACCTTGCCTTTGGGCGGCATCGGAATTAACCCGGTGCCAGCCCAAAGGAGAGCGCGATGAAGGCCCCCGCTGATTGCCAGACGATGCAGGATCTGCGTGTGCAGATTGATCTTCTGGACGCCGAAATCGTGGCAAAACTGGCGGCGCGGGCGGGTTACATTGACCGCGCCATCCAGTTGAAGCAGATCGAACAGATGCCTGCGCGGATCACGGATCGGGTGGAGCAAGTGGTGGATCGGGTGCGGGCGCGGGCTGTGGCCGAAGGGCTGGACCCTTCGCTGACAGAAGACCTTTGGCGGCGGCTGATCGAATGGTCGATTGCCCGAGAGGAACAGGTTCTGGGGCCGGATAGCCCCTGAAAGGGCGGAATGACGGCCACGCTGATTGACGGAAAAGCCATTGCGGCACGGATGCGGGGCGAGACCTTGCTGGAAGCGCAGGCTTTGACGGATGCGGGCTGGACGCCGAAGCTGGTGTCGATCTCGGTCGGCGACGTGGCGGCGGCGGAGCTTTATGTGCGCAACCAGCAGCGGCAGGCGCAGGATGCGGGCGTCGGGTTTGAG
>JBKJTI010000138.1:0-9451 GCA_046590425.1 Cypionkella sp.
GTTGAGAGTAGGTGGCATTTTCCTATATTGCGATCTAATGGCCTTAATGCCGCCCCATTCCCCGGAATTTTCGATGTTTGATCAGCCGCTGAACTCGCTTGGTTTCGCCAAGCCGCCCTCGGAGACCCGCGTGGTTGTCGCCATGTCGGGCGGCGTCGATAGTTCGGTTGTGGCGGCACAGCTGGCTGAAGAGGGCTATGATGTTGTGGGCGTGACCTTGCAGCTTTACGATCATGGCGCTGCGCTGGCGAAAAAGGGTGCCTGCTGTGCGGGCCGTGATATTCACGATGCGGCGCGGGTGGCCGAGGTTATGGGGTTTCCGCATTATGTGTTGGATTATGAGAACACGTTTCGGGAAGCCGTGATCGAGGAGTTTGCCGACGCTTACCTCGCGGGGGCGACGCCGGTGCCCTGTATTCGTTGCAATGAGCGGGTGAAGTTCAAGGATCTCCTCGCCACCGCAAAGGATCTGAACGCAGATTGTATGGCGACGGGGCATTATATTCAGCGCAAGGTCGGTGATGGGCCGGAGCTGCATAGGGCGACCGATCCGAACCGGGATCAAAGCTATTTCCTGTTCTCGACCACGGCAGAACAACTGGCCTATCTGCGGTTTCCTTTGGGGCATTTGGCCTCAAAAGCCGAGACACGGGCACTGGCGGCTAAATACGGGCTGTCGGTGGCGGATAAGCCGGACAGTCAGGATATTTGCTTCGTCCCGAACGGGAATTATGCGGCAGTGATAGAGAAGCTGCGCCCCGGTTCGGCTGATCCGGGGGACATTGTCGATCAGGCCGGGACTGTGCTGGGGCAGCATCGCGGGGTCATTCATTATACGATCGGGCAGCGCAAGGGGCTGGGGATCGGGCGGTTGGGGGATCCGCTTTATGTGGTCAAGCTGGACCCGGCTTTGCGGCAGGTGATTGTCGGCCCGAAAGAGGCGTTGTCGACGCGGACGATCCCGCTGCGCGAGATCAACTGGTTGGGCGATGAGGCGTTTGAAAGCCGGGATGAGTGGCATTTGAATGTAAAGGTGCGCTCGACGCGGCCACCACGGCCTGCGGTAGTGCGGCCGATTTCGGCGACAGAGGCGATGGTGGAATTGCTTGATCCCGAGGATGGGGTGTCGCCAGGGCAGGCATGTGTGTTTTATGCGCCGGAGGGCAGCCGGGTGTTTGGTGGCGGCTGGATTTGGCGGGGGCGATAGTGGTCCCAACTCGGGACCATTGATAATATTGGGTTATTTTAACAGGATCGGTTCTTGGTTAACGAAATATATTGATTGACGCGCCTTTGGTTGGCCAAGCCGGGGGTTTCACACCCCCGGACCCCTGTGGGATATTTGAACCAATGCGAAAGCAAATTTGAGATAAAGTTTAGCTATTTTGGCAGGGCGGCGAGGACGGATTTAGCGGCGCGAAGGCCGGGGGACTCGAAGCCCTGGCCTAAGCGTTGCATGGTGAGATGCATGGCTTGGTCTTGCGTGTGAGGGTTTTCCAACAGATTGAGCAGAGCCGGGGCTATTAGCGCGGCTTTGCAGTTCTCACCGATGAATTCGGGAACGGTGCGGGTTTCTGAGACGAGGTTGACCAAGGTGACGGTGTCAATCAGCGCGGCGCGGCGCATCAGCCAGAGGGTGATGGGGTGCATGTCGTAGGCGATGACCATCGGGCAATTATTTGCAGCAAGTTCGAGGCTGACGGTGCCTGAGGCAGCGATGGCGACATCGGCGGCGGCGAAGGCGGCACGTTTCAGCGCGGGGTCGGTGATGATTTGCGGTTGGATCGGCCATGTCGCGGACAGGTCGCGCACCAGAGCTTCGACGCCGCGCACCGTGGGCAGGGCGACGCGGGCATTGGGGTGTTGGGCTTTGATCAGCGCGAGGGTCTCACCGATCACCGGGGCGAGGCGGGTGACTTCGCCTTTGCGCGAGCCGGGGAGTGTCAGGATCAGCGGGTCCTGCCCTGCGAGTTGCGCGGCCTGCGTGGGCGTGGCGAGGGGTTCGCTGACAACCGGGTGACCGACGAAATCGCAGGTCATACCGGCGGCGGTCATCAGCGGAGGCTCGAACGGTAGCAGGGCTAGGACATGGTCGATCACCTTGGCCATTTTGGTGGCGCGTCCCGGACGCCATGCCCAGACCGACGGGGCGACGTAATGGATGGTGCGCAGGTCCGGTTTGGCGGATTTGACGATCTTGGCGACGCGCAGGCAGAAATCGGGGGAGTCGATGCTGATCATTGCGGCGGGGTTGGCGGCAATGGCCGCGCTGGCAGTCTCGCGGATCCTGCGCTTGAGATGAAAGTATTTTGGCAGCACTTCGGCGATGCCCATGATGGAGAGTTCTTCCATCGGAAACAGGCTGTTCAACCCCTCTGCCTGCATCAACGGGCCGCCGACGCCTTGGAACGTCACCTCCGGGTGCAGGGTTTTCAGGCCCGCCATCAAGGCCGCGCCCAAACGGTCGCCGGAGGGTTCGCCCGCAATCAGGAAAAGGTTCAGCGCGCCCATAGCAACAGGCCGTTTGCCTGTGCCGCCGTGATCATTTGTGGCAAATCAAGGCAGATCACCGAGCCCGCCTGGAAGGCGATGCCAGACAGCCCTGCTGCGGCGGCAAGCCGGATGGTTTCCACGCCGATGGTGGGCAGATCAATGCGGCGGTCTTGGCCGGGCTTGGCTGCTTTATAGTAGAGGCCGCCTTTCGGGCGCAGGCTGGCGGGAATTTGCGTGAGGCTGGTGAGCATGGCGTCGGTACCGGGGAGGGCTTCGACAGCGAGGCAGAGGCCAAGGGCCACAACGCAGCCTTGGCCGACATCGACCGCACCGAGGGCTGCGGTGATGGTTTCGGCGCGGGTGGCATCGGTTTCATGCTGGGGGGTGAGGGTTCCGGTGAGCACGCCTGCCGGGGGGAGGAGTGCGGGGGCAATGGCTTCGACGCCGCCCACGTCAAAACCGGCTTCCTCGAAGATCGCGATGACTTCGCGCAGGGTGGCGTCGTCTCCGGCTTGCATGGCGGCGAGCAGGCGCGGCACCATTTGTGCGGTTTGCGGATCGAACAGCGAGGGGTCGAGACGCGGGCGCTGCACCGCGCCTGCGAAGATCACTTGGGTGATGGCTTGGTCTTCTAGGCTGCGCAAGAACAGAGCGAGGCGTTCGACGCGGAAGATCTGATCGACCTCCAAGCCTTCGGGCGCGAAGCCGTCCAGCGCACAGATCATCGGGCGATCTGGCAGCACGGCCACCAAAGCGGCGGGCAAAGCACCCTGCCCTGCGATGATCGCAAGCTTGCTCATTTCGGCGTCAGGAACGAACGGTCGGTGGCGGACAGGATGAAATCGGTCATCTCACGCACGTAATCGCTGTCGGTTTCATCGGCCAGACGGCGGGCGCGATCCAGAAAGCTGCCCTCGCCCTGTGCCAGTGCCTGATAGGCGGCGCGCATGGCGGAAATATCGCTGCGCTCGACGCCGCGACGTTTCAGGCCGACGAGGTTCAGGCCGTCCAAAACGCCGCGTGGACCTTGGACGAGACCGAAGGGCAACACGTCGTTGGTTACCATCGTCACCGCGCCGATGATCGCACCGCGCCCGATGCGGACCCATTGGTGGATGCCCGACAAACCGCCAATGATCACATCGTCACCGATATGGCAGTGACCGGCGATGGCGACTTGGTTGGCGAGCACGATGCGGTTGCCGAGCTGCGCATCGTGGCCGATATGCGAGCCGGTCATCAGCAGGCAATCATCGCCGATGCGGGTGATACCGCCGCCGCCCTCGGTGCCGGTGTTCAGAGTGGCACCTTCGCGGATTTTGCAGCGCGCGCCGACGATCAGCCGAGTGCGTTCGCCCTTGAACTTCAGATCTTGCGGCACTTCACCGACACAGGCGAAGGGGAAAATCGTGGTGCCTTCGCCGATCTCGGTCCAGCCTGTAACGACGGCATGGGATTTCACGGTGACATCGGCGGCAAGGGTGACCTCGGCCCCGATCAGCGCGAAGGGGCCGACGAAGCAGTTCGGGCCAATCGTGGCGCCCTCTTCGACAAAGGCCGATGGATGGACGAGGGCGGTTCCGTGGATGGCCATGTTCAGGCTTTCTTCGGCACGTCAAACATCGCCATGAATTCGGCTTCGCAGGCGAGTTCGCCATCTACCATGGCGCGGCCGGAGAATTTCCAGACCCGACCGCCGCCGCGCAATGCGGTGACATGCAGTTCCATCACATCGCCGGGGACGACTTTGCGGCGGAATTTCACCGCATCGACGCCCATGAAGAACACGGTGGCGTTCTTATCGACGAGATCCATCGAGAGGCCCACAAGGATGCCAGAGGTCTGCGCCATCGCCTCGATGATCATCACACCGGGGAAGATCGGAAGCCCTGGGAAATGGCCTTGAAATTGCGGCTCGTTGAAGGTGACGTTCTTGATGCCGACGCAGGATTTGTTCGGATAGATGTCGCGCACTTTATCGACCAGCAGAAAGGGATAGCGGTGCGGAATGATGCGCTGGATCAGCGATAGGTCAGCAGACAGCGGTTGGTCGGGCGTGGGCTGGTCGGTCATGGGATCTCCGAGGGTGCGGCCCTCTTGGCGGGGCGTATGATCTGACTAGCGAAAACCGCTGGCCGAAACAAGCCATTGGCCGTGCGGCTTAGGGCGCGGGAGCCGACGGATTTGGGGCTGCGGGTTTGCTGCCGTCGCCTAAGCGGCTGTCGATGCGGGCGATCACCTCTTTGGTGATGTCGATCGCGCCGAGGCTGACGACAATGGCGGATTTATCGAGGATTGCGACAGCACCGCGTTCCACCATGTAATCGCCCAGGATCGGGGCGACGGCCTGAAAGAATGCCTGTCGATCCGCATCGCGGGATTTGGCAAGTTCGGTGGATTTTATATCTTGAGCGGTGCGCAACTCATTGGCTTTGTTGTCGAAAGCTTCGGCCAAGGGGCGGAACTCTTGCGCCGTCATCGTGGCGCGCTTGGTGGTCAGGTCGCGTTCTTCTGCCTCAAGGCCTGCGTCGATTTTGCGGTTTTCGGCCAGCAGAGCGGCGGAATCGGCTTCAAACTTGGCTTGCACGGCGCGGCCATATTGCGTGCCGAGATACACCTGATCCTGATCCAGCGTCACGATGGCGGTTTTTTGCACCACACTTTGCGCCACGGAAACCTGCGGCGACACGCCAAGCAGCAGCGCTAAAACCAGCCCTGCCGCCTGCCGTCTCATCAGAATTTCGTCGCAATGGTCAGATCGAAGCTTTGCTCTTCGTCATAGCTTTCTTTCTTGACCGCGTTCGAGAAGTTGAAGCGCAGCGGACCGATCGGCGTTGTCCACAGCACGGAAACACCGACGGCGGCGCGCAAATGGGCACCATCATCCACATATCCGCCGTTGTTATCCAAACCCCAGACCGAGCCCATGTCATAGAACACGCCGCCGGTGATGCCGTATTCTTCCGGCAGCCCCAGCGGGAATTCGGCCTCGAATTTCGCCGTGGCGTAGAAGTTGCCGCCCAGAGCGTCGCCGGTATTCGTATCGCGCGGGCCGATGCCGTTGGTGTCAAAGCCACGGATCTTGCCGTTGCCGAAGTATCGGTCCGTTACACGGGTGCTGTAGCCGCCGAAACTGTTGACAGCCCCACCCTCAAAGATCGCGCGCAGGGTCACGTCTTCATTGAAGACTTTGGTTTCGGCGACGGCGAGAGCTGTCGTCTCGACATATTTCGCATCGCCGCCCAAACCGACAAAATCCTGACCGAAGCGGAACAGCAGGCTGCTTTTCGGGTTCAGACCGGTGACACGGTTGTCGAACGTATAAGAATAGCCCAGACCCGAGCCAAATTCGGCACCGCGCGCATCTTCTGCAATCAGGATTGGCGATGCTGCAGGATCAATGTTCGAAATCGTATCTTGGAAAGCCTTGTAGCGCAGTTCCAACCGCGATTGTTCGGCAATCGGGAACTCCAGTCCGATGTTGATCGCAATCGCGCGGGTGTCATAGAGCGCGCTGGCGTTGTCGGTTTCGTTATATGACACGCCCAGTTTCAGCTTCAGATCGCGGCCCAGCAAGGCGGGTTCGACAAAGGAAATGCCGCTGTCTTTGGTATCCGTAGCCGTCGCGATGTTGACAGCGAAGCCCTGCCCGCGCCCCAAGAAGTTGGTTTCCGAGAAGCCAAGGTTCAGACCTAGCCCCGATTGAGTGCCAAAGCTTGCCCCAAGGCTGATCGAGCCGGTAGGTTTTTCTTCAACATCCACGTTGACGACGACTTCATCCGGGTTGCTGCCGGGCTTGGCATCGACCTTGGCATCGGTGAAGAAACCCAAGGCGCGGATACGCTCGGCGGCCTGACGAATTTCACGCGGGTTGAAGGGGTCGCCTTCTACCGTGCGGAACTGACGGCGTACAACCTGATCGAGAGTGGTGGTATTGCCTTCGATATCAATGCGTTCAACGAAGACCTTATCACCGCGCTTGATGACATATTCGACATCCAAAGTCTGGCCGCGTTCGTTGCGGATCAGACGCGGCTCGACGCTGACAAAGTTCAGACCCTTGCGTAAAGCCAGATTTTCCATCCGGGCGATGTTGTTTTCGATGATCGAGGGCGAATAGGTGACGCCCGAGCGCATTTTTTGCACGGCGGCAAATTCGGCGGCATCGACGCCTTCGACTTCGGATACGGTGCTGACGCGACCGATCTTCCAGCTTTGGCCTTCCTTCACGGTATAGGTCACGAAGGTCGCATCACGCTCACGCGAAAGTTGGCCAGTGGCATCAACCACTTGCACGTCGATGTAACCGCGAGACATATAGAAGTCGCGCAGCATTTGCTTATCCACCTCCAGCCGCTCTGGCACGAAAGTATCGGACTTGATCAACTGACGCAGAAAACCCGCTTGCTTGGTTTGCAGCACTTGCTTCAGGCGGCGGTCGCTGAACGAGCGGTTGCCGACAAAGGAAATACCTTCGTTTTCGACGACCTTGCCTTCGGTGATCTCGAACACCAGATCAACGCGGTTGTCCGAGCGGCGGATGATTTTTGGGTCAACCGTGGCAGCCAGACGGCCCTGCACCCGGTAGGCTTCCGAGATTTGCGCGGCATCAACCTCTGCCTGTGCCGGGTTATACACCAGCCGCGATTTCGATTTGACCAGTTCGGTGAGCTTGTCGTCTTTGACCAGTTTGTTGCCCTGAAAATCGACAACGTTCAGCATCGGCAGTTCTTTGACCTTGATCAAAAGCGTGCTGCCCTGCGGCACAAGATCAACAGTTTCGAACAGACCAGAGGCAAAAATCCGTTGGTAGGCGTCATTCAACTGCCCGGATTCCAACGCTTCACCACGGGCGATTCCCGCGTATTTCAGGATCGTGGCAGCATCGACGCGGGTGTTGCCTTCCACGGTGACGCTGTTAAAACTGTAGGTTTCAGCATGGGCAAGCGTGAGGAACGGTTCAGAAACCATTGCACTGGAAAGCAGAATTGCAACGAGTGTCGGGCGCATGATGCCCCGGAGCTTACCCTTCCGCGTGATACCTGCGCTTGCTGTTTCCCGCATGAGCCGCTCCTGAATGCACTAGATCCTGTGCATCTGACTACCCGCAACCGCAAGCAATGTCAAAAGGATGGCCCGAAAAATCGTAAGCTTTTGCTGATAATATGGCCAGGCGTTTGGGCGTAGGCGATCAGGGCTGAACCAGCACTGTGCCAAGGAACGCACCCGCCAGAAGGCCGACCACCACGGTGCCAACGGTGAACAGGCGATCCCAGTTCAACCAGACCAGAAGCGACAGGCCTTTATAGCTTTTCATCACTGCTTGCATGGTCTTGCCCTTTCCGCACCAAATGATGCGGAAAATCTACGCCGGGAATGTGGCAGCAGTATGGCTGGGGCTGAGGGTTTGGGTCCATTTGCCCGACCTTATCTGCCCGACCTTATTTGCAGGTGAAATCATTGCCCAAAGCGAAAAACATGAAGCTGAGCACGGCCACAAGCCCGATCAGCATCAGGATATTCATCACGCCGGGCGCAGGCGGGCGGCGAAACACGGCCTCATAGGCATAAAACACCAGATGACCACCATCCAGCACCGGGATCGGGAACAGGTTCAGCAGGCCAATGCCCAGCGACATCATGCCGAGATAGCCGATGAATTGCTCTAAGCCCTGGCGGGCGGCATCTCCCATTACTTCGGCCATGCCAACCGGGCCAGAGAGGTTGCAGGTGCTGATCTGTCCGGTGACGATGTGCCACAGGCTCGACAGCGAGGATTTCGCGGTGAACCAGGCTTGCTCGACCGCGAGGGTAACGGTTTCCCATGGGCCGGGCTGGCGGGTTTGCGGTTCAAACAGCATGCCGCCCGACAGGCCGATCATCCAGCGGGTTTCAAAGCCGCCGCCGTCTTTCGGCAGATCGCGGCGATTGGGCGATAGGGTGAGGTCGATGATCTGGCCCCCCGCCTCACCACTCCGCCAGATTTTCAGCGCGATGGGCTGGCCTTGCGTGGCCTCGACCAAGGCGGGCAGTTGACTGAAGGCGGTGACATCTTCGCCCGCGGCTTGGATGATCACATCGCCGACTTGGATGCCCGCATCGCCGCCCGCGTTGCGCGGCATCACCGCCCCCACCATCGGCAGGAACGGATGCGCGCCTTGGACGTCAAGCGTTTGGCCATTGCGCTCAATGCTGTAGGTCACGGTGGCGGCTGGGGGCAGTGCGTTGGCCGTTATGGCGAAAGCTTCAATATCCGGCGTCGCGGTGCCGTTCAGCGCCAGAATCTGGTCGCCGGGTTGAATGGTTTCGCCTGTGAAGGGCGAGGCGTTGACGCGGCCCACCACGGGGACTTCGGTGGCGACCCCGGTGTAGGTGATCAGGCCGATGAACACGACGAGGGCGAGGATGAAGTTGAACACCGGACCTGCTGCAACGGTCGCCGCGCGGGCCCAAAGCGGTGCACCCGTCATTGTGTGGCGGCGTTCTTCCGCCGAAAGCGCGCTCAGTGCCGCATGGTCGGGAGCGGAAGCTGCGTCTTTGTCACCGAGGAATTTCACATACCCGCCAATCGGCAGCGCTGCAATCTGCCACTTGGTGCCGCGCTTGTCGACGCGGGAGTAGACCACCGGGCCGAAGCCCAGCGAGAACACCTCGGCATGGATGCCAGACCAGCGGCCAACGATATAATGGCCGTATTCATGCACGGCCACGATCACCGCCACCGCGACGATGAAGAACAGGCCGGACCAAACCGCACCGCCAAATGACGCCACAAAGCTGCTGAAATCCACGCTAGCTGCCCTTTACCAATTTCACCGCCTCGGCGGCCCTGATCCGTGCCAGATGATCCATTTGCAGCACATCCTCAAGGGTGAGGGCGGCGATTCCAAGGCTGCAATCTGACGAAACACGGTTAAGTGTAGCCTCAACTACGGCAGCCATCTGCATGAAGCCAAGC
>JBKJTI010000190.1:0-7933 GCA_046590425.1 Cypionkella sp.
CCATCCATCCGCCTCAGCAAGTTTCGCACATTCGACACATGCCACTGCCCGCCTTGTCGTGTCAGCATACCGCGGTTGGTGAGTTGGGCTGCAATGGCGCGCAGCGTGACATGACCCGTTGTGCGGATATCAGCAATAACCGGAGCGAGGTCAGCGGCATGTTGGTCTGCATTCATGGATACCGTTTTGCATAGTGCGCATCCGGCCTTGCCTGCCCGCCGGAGCGCATCCGCACCGTTGGGATTGCCCAGCTTCACCCCGCGCGCCTTGGCGACCGCAAGCGCCTCTTTTGTGCGGCGCGAGATCGCCTCCCGCTCGGCTTGTGCGACCAGCGCCATGATGCCCACCGTAAGGTCATTGGCTTCCGGCATATCTACGGCAAGGAAACGCACACCGCTGTCGCGCAGGGTCAGCAGGAAGGCGGCATTGCGCGACAGCCTGTCGAGTTTGGCAATGACTAGCGTGGCGCCGGTGAGCCTTGCCAGTTGAATGGCTGCCGTCAGTTCTGGCCGATTGGCGGTCTTGCCGCTTTCCACCTCGGTGAAGCGCGCGAGGATTTCGGCGGCGCGCGCTGCGGCAAAGGCATCGATGGTGTTCCGCTGCGCCTCCAGCCCCAGACCGCTTGCGCCCTGCCGCGCGGTCGACACCCGCTCATACGCCACAAACCGCTGCACCATCGCCCCGACCCTCCCTGGTGTTCACAACTGCCTAACGTTCGTTGCGCAGATGTGTACCGTAGGCGGAAGGCGGAGTGAACGTATAACCTGCTGTTATAAATCGCTAATGCCGGATTGTCGTCTGCTCCTTCTCAGGTTGGCAGACTCTACATCAGAGTGAGGGAACTTCCGGGGGGCAGGTCAAGTGCTGTCATTCGTCGTTTTCTGTCAATCGGCAAGACAACTTGCTGATTGGGCGCGTATGCGCATCAATGTTGATGAAAACGTTTCGAAAGTATCGTGATGACCATCTTTCACATCATGCAAACAACGGAGACTACGAGAATGACGCGGAGTTCGCCGTCATCCAGAAATTCGGTTTGCACGATGCGCTGACTTGGCGGACTATCTTTAGGCACATGGCGACGCCACTAATGGGACGGCACCTTCGCGCATACACTGGCATCAGTCTGTCAGGCGATGACGGTCGCTTCTTCGTCTTTTTTAAACTGGCGCTCCTCGCTATTATTGTAGCGTTCACTGTATTCGTTCCGCTCACCTCGTTTGCCTTCGTTATCATCCCGCTATTTTACATTTATCCAACCTTGAACTTTTGGACCGATTGTTTGGACCATGCGGGACTCGTGGGGGCAGCTGATGAACTTGAAAGCTCTCGGAACGTCCTTGCGCCTGCCGTGGTACGCTTGCTCTTTTTCCCTCTCAACGATTTCTACCACCTTGTCCATCACCTGTTCCCGCAGATTCCGGCGCGCCATCTCGACGTCGCTCATGCTGAGCTTTGCAAAGATCCTAGCTACAGAGGTCAGCCCTCAGCAGTCCGTGCGCAGACTGGGGGATTTGCGCGGCTTCAATCGATTTTCTTTGGAAGCGCCAAGAGGATGTTGAGAATCCGCACCCCTAAAATAAGCCTTTTGAAAGAGATGCGCGCTACTCTCCGTGAAGAAAACACGCAGTTGTTGCCACATAGTCCGGCAAAAAGGGCGACCGGCCCCATACGCTTCCGTCTTGCAGAGCGGTTGCAAGACCTCTGCTCAAAGTTGACAACGCCGCATGCAACTGATGGCTACTGACGGTTTAGCAGCGAAGCGGGGCCGAACGCAAGTTTATGCACCAACCAGCGCCGCCATATGCTGGCCCATGGCGCCATCGATAGCGGTGGCAAACAATCCAGTCAGCACCATCAGACGAGCTGATAACTTCATGTCTTCACCCTTCAGCAGCGAGTAGGTCATTACGGCAGCTCCCAGCGGTGCCCAAACCAAAATCAGGGTGGCGTTAAGTGCGTGGGCGGTAATGCGTAGCTGGGTGCTCAGGGGCGCCGGGATCTCCTCGGGATCCGCTTGATAAAGTGCGTCACGGAGCTGGGCAAGTTCGAGGTTCCGCGGATGCGGCAGCGTAGGCAGATCATTTGCGATCTCTGGTATAGACGATGCTACGGCTCTGGCACGTGTTTTGGCCCGTTCTCGCGCTCTAACGGTCGCGGATTTGCCTGAGAACTTCAGCGCTATCAGTTCGCCGCCCTTTTCGTCTAGCGTAAGTTCCACATCGGCGACTTTCTCGACGACTTGCATCGGATTAGTTTCAGCAATCGGCGCTGGTTCCTTAGTCGGGGACTCGGGCTCGCTGATCTCATCAGCGCCGCGCAGCGCCACTGCGCGGCTGGGTGATTGACGGGTCATCGCATCGGCAACCCAGTCAGGCTCCTGAAAGGGGAAGAGTTGCATCAGCGGGGGTAGTTGCTCGACCAAGCGATCGAGCAAATCGCTCGTCAGCTCCTCCTCGGTCTGATGCCAAAGGATCGCTAACGCCGGAAAGCGGCCGTGCACAACTTCAACAATCCGCGAACAGATTTCTTCCCATCCATCGTTTCCGGACAACAACGAGATGCTGGGCAGCGGCCCAACTGATACCGTCAAGCAAGCCGAATAGCCTTTGCCAGGCTTATCATCCCACCCCAACGCGATGCGGGCGGCTGGCAGATCTAAGAATGCAATATCCTCGCAGTCCCATTCAAAAAGTACGTCTAGACCGTAAATCTGCACCAAAATCGAGTGAAGATCGCCAACAAGCCGAGCAAAATTCAGTGGCTGTTTATCCGCATAGACCAACTGAGCTACGGTTCCGAACTGAGGCATGGACATGGCGCTCTCCCTTATAGGTTGAGTTGGCGCATATATTGCGACCAAAGTTGGAAAGAACTGTGGCACTAATAAGAAATTAACCATGTACAGTTGGCGTGACGAAACAATCAAGACACTGGCATCTGCCGCCAGATAGCGACGGATTTTTGAAAGCGGTGCATTCGCGACTATTACCGAGCTCGCCGCGGACAACGAGATTGACCCCTCCTACCTGCGCAGGGTTCTGCGTCTGAACAATCTCGCGCCTGACATCATTGAAGCAATGGTCGAGGGACGGCCCATGGGTGGCGCGACACTGCCGATGTTGCTGGATGCAGTTCCGGCGGAGTGGGGGAGGCAGCGGCAGCTGTTTGCTTTGAATGCGTGACCGTTCGCCTGATCCAGGTTGAAGAGCCGCTGCCCCACACCGGTGCCTCCAATCGCTCATTGAGCGCTTACCCTGCCTTCGCCCCAACCAGTTGATCGCTGGGATCGGCCCAGCAACCGCCGTGCCAGCGCGGGAACCCTACCTTGGATCACTGAAGCCAAAACGGCGCTAGGCAAGAATGAGGCGCGAGACCGAGCCTGGCTGATGGACTGGCTGAAACGCGATGACCGCAACTTGGGCGACCCGGGCAAGAACCCGTGGTGCAGCGATTTCGTGGAAACCTGCATCAGCATGGGCCTGCCCGACGGACTCCTGTTCGGCGCGCTGGGCACCAATCCCTATTGGGACGCGTAATTGGCTGCTGTTTGGGCAGGCGGTGCGGCCGATCCTTGGGGCCGTGCTGGAACGTGGGACAGGCGGCCATGTCGGCTTCGCCCTCGGCCAGGACGTTGCGAATTTCTATGTGCTCGGTGGCAATCAGTCCGACGCCGTCACCATTGCGCGCGTCGCCAAATCCCGTCTGCTCGGCTCGCGCTGGCCCGCAACCTATCCCCCCCGCCTTCAGCGCCTGCCGACCATGAAGCCGGGCGAATTCTTCGCCACTAACAATGAAATCTGAACAGGAGAAAACCATGCTGAACCCTGCAATCTTGGCGCTCATCCGCCAAATCCTAACCGTCGCTGGCACTGCGCTGGTCGCCAAAGGATACGTCCAAGCCTCCGAAATTGAACCGGTGATCGGCGCGATGCTGACCATCGGTTCGGTCATTTGGTCGATTGCTGACAAAGGCCGCTATGCAGACCTGCGCGATCAGGCGCGGGTGGGGCAAGTGAAAGACGGGCCGGGCAATTGCGCTGCGGGAAGCGCCAGACACCTCGACCGCGCAGTCAAGCCCGGCCCGTTTCACAGATTTACGGTTTCAATGAGCAGCAGAGTTTCGCAGCGGCGGGATTATGCCACAGGCCATTGCCATCTGTCGCGATTCGAAATGGGCGCAATTGTGCACCCGGTGCGAGCCAGTATCAGCGCCGTGGCTTCGATTTGCCTGCAGCACCTGCCACTGGAGATATCTTCGCTTTACCAACACAGGTTGGATAACGCACACAACCGAGGAAACTCCCGTATGTGCCGGAGCGCTCGACCAGCCATCCCGTGTCGCAAGAGGCTTAACTGCGACGTCCCCTCTACCGAAGTCCTGTCCCTAGCTGTTTTCGAAGCTATTCCCGCCCCTCGCCGCGTCACGCGGCAAGGAGCGCCCGCGCTTCGTAGCCTTTCAATGAAAGCCGCGCGGCCTGGAAAGTGAGGTCTTCCATCGTAACCTTTGGGAAAAGGGCTTCAATCTCGGCGCGTTGCTCGCTGTCCATATTCGACAGGGTGCGATCCGCCGGCTGGAAGCTTTCGGTCCAGGCCCCGTCGGCGCGGATGATCTGGTGGCAGTCGAACAGCAGATGGATGTAAGTTACGCCGTAGGTCATTACCTGCTCGATGCCCGGCAACGCAGTCAAATGGGTCGCAGCGACCAGAACTTCCGGTTCTCCGAACAACATTTCGGCCCGCGCCCCTTCGATCAGCATGCGGTGCTGCGGTGAAACCATCATATCGCGCTCTGGCAGCCCATGTCGGAGCGCACCCGCCGCGATGCGGATCGGTTGCAATTGCGGCTGGACGATCAGATCCGCAATACTGAGGTCGCGTCTACCGATCCAGCGCAGCGGTTGCAGTCCACTGTCAAGCGTTTCCACTATGTCGCCCGGCTGCAGATCCTCGACCGCGATCTCACCACGATCCGTCAGGATCATGGTTCCTGGAGTAAAGCAGGGCAACACCTTCTCGATGTTACTGAAGTTCATCGAACCGATGACATGCCCGGCGGGATCCAAGAATTGGACCGTGCCGTTCTCGTGGTTCAACGGGTCATAAATGATGTTGGTTCGCGACCAGCCCCAAGCACTCAGGTCGAGCAGATCGTTGTCAGCCGAGCTTTCGCCACCCTCTATCGTCTCGCCGATGCCACCAAAGAAAGTGTCGTTGCCATCTCCGCCATAAAGCGCGTCGTGCCCGGTTTCGGCAGAAAAGTAGTCGTTGCCAGCGCCGCCGTAGATCGTGTCATCGCCCGCGCCCCCGTCAAGCTGATCATTGCCGCCGCCGCCGAACAGCAGGTCATTGCCATCGCCTCCCAACAGAGTGTCGTCACCCGCGCCGCCGTCAAGGACGTTGGCCGCGCCATCGCCGGTGAGAAGATCGTTGAAGCCCGAGCCGGTCAGGTTCTCGATGCCGGTGAGGGTGTCGCCCGCCGCATCGCCGCCTGAGCCAAGTCCGGTGGCCAGGCTCACCGTCACGCCAGAGGCCGAAGCCGAATAATCCGCTGTGTCGGTCCCGGTGCCGCCGTCCAAGAGATCGGACCCGGAGCCACCCACCAGCGTGTCATTCTCTGTCCCGCCGTAAAGACTGTCACTGCCTGCCCCGCCAGACAGCGAGTCGGCCCCGGCAGCCCCGGTCAGCACGTTGGCCCCGGCATCACCGGTCAGGAGATCGTTGAAACCCGAGCCGGTCAGGTTCTCGATGGCGGTGAGGGTGTCGCCCGCCGCATCGCCGCCTGAGCCAAGTCCGGTGGCCAGGCTCACCGTCACGCCAGAGGCCGAAGCCGAGTAATCCGCGGTATCCGTGCCACTGCCGCCGATCAGGCTGTCGGCCCCGGCGCCGCCCGCCAGCGTGTCGTTGCCCGCGCCGCCGTCCAGCGTGTCGTTGCCCGCAGCGCCGTTCAGTACATTGGCGCCGCTGTCACCGGTCAGGCTGTCGTTGAAGGCCGAACCGGTCAGATTCTCGATGCCGGTGAGGGTGTCGCCCGCCGCATGACCGCCCGAGCCAAGGCCGGTCGCCAAGCTGACACTGACATCCGCCGAGGAGGCGGAATAATCGGCCGTATCCGTGCCGCTGCCACCGATCAGACTGTCGGCCCCGGCGCCGCCCGCCAGCGTGTCGTTGCCCGCGCCGCCGTCCAGCACATTGGCCGCGCCATCGCCGGTGAGAAGATCGTTGAAGCCCGAGCCGGTCAGATTCTCGGTGCCGGTGAGGGTGTCGCCCGCCGCATCGCCGCCCGAGCCGAGGCCGGTCGCCAGGCTCGCCGCCACGCCATAGGCCGAAGCCGAGTAATCCGCGGTATCCGTGCCGCTGCCACCGATCAGACTGTCGGCCCCGGCGCCGCCCGCCAGCGTGTCGTTGCCCGCGCCGCCGTCCAGCGTGTCGTTGCCCGCAGCGCCGTTCAGCACATTGGCGCCGCTGTCGCCGATCAGGCTGTCGTTGAAGGCCGAACCGGTCAGATTCTCGATGCCGGTGAGGGTGTCGCTCGCCGCATCACCGCCCGAACCCGTCCCGGTGGCCAAGTTGGCTGTGATCGATGCACTCGAGCCCGTGTAATCGGCTGTGTCGCTTCCAGTGCCTCCGTCCAGCGAGTCCGCACCCGGGCCGCCGGTCAGGACGTCATCGCCGTCTTCGCCCAACAGCGTGTCGATGCCACTACCGCCATAGAGCGTGTCGTTGCCGGCGCCGCCCGCGAGGTGGTCATCCCCGGCTTGGCCATCGAGCATGTTGGCGCGGCCGTCACCGGTCACGTTGTCGGCCCGAGATGTGCCGATGACGTTCTCGAAGCCATCGATCACGTCGCCGTTGGACCCGCTGTTGGTCGCGAGGTTGACCGTGACGCCGCTGATGCCGTTCTTGAGCACGGAATAATCGAGCGTATCTGTTCCGGCACCACCGTAGAGCGAGTCGGACTTGGCGCCGCCACCGATCGTGTCATTGCCATCGCCGCCGAAAAGCGCATCGCGCCCGTTGCCACCATAGAGAGCATCATCGCCAGCCCCGCCGTAGACGCTGTCATCGCCGGCGGTGCCAGTAATCGTGTCGTTGCCGCTGGTTCCGACAATCGTTGCCATCTGTCGCCTCACATTTCCCCGTTCTCCGCCGGGATAGTCTCAGAAGCTTTGATACTTTCACCTGATTTCGTTGAAATTAAGGAATTGCATCGAGACCGCAGACGCGATCTACCGGCCTCACGGCGAAATGCGGGAGCGGTTCCGCGAGGTGCTGAACTCGCAGTTCCACGACCAGGCAATTGACTATGTGTTTGCGTCCCCGTGTTCCGCAATGACCGCTTCGTCCAGAGATCGGGGATTTCACCATCATCCGCCCGCGCTCTGTCACGGCGGATTGTCGAGGCGGGACTGCTGCGTACCGTCGAGGCGGCGTCCGGGCGCAGAGCCGCGATGTACGCCTTCGATCTTCTGCTTGATCTGTTGAAGGTCTGACAAAGCAAAAATCCCCGCTTTTTAGGGTAAGCGTCCGGCCTGACCGCGGTCAGTGTGCATTCCATGGCAGCAGGTCATCGATCCGATTGATTTTGTGGTCCGGGATGCGGGCCAGGGTGTCGGCGAGCCAGGCTTGGGGATCGACTCCGTTGAGCTTGGCGGTTTCGATCAGGCGATGGCTGCGGATTTGCCGCCGGTTTGCGACCCGACAAAGAGGGAGATGAGATGACCGTTCCAATCGTTGCCCCGCCCATGTCGGGACAGCGGATATGCTGAAGATCTTCGGGTTTCAGTAAGAGGAGAGGTCAACCCCAGTCGCCAGCCTGAATAGCCCCTAGATTTGTAGACGCCTTGCTTGGTAATTTTGGAAGCAAGGAGAGATACAAGATGGGTAAGCAAGATCGGTTTACGGACGAGTTTAAGCGCGACGCGGTCGCCCA
>JBKJTI010000288.1:0-16360 GCA_046590425.1 Cypionkella sp.
CAAGCTCGCCCGGAAGAAGCTTCAGCGCGAAGGCGGGATGTAATTTTCGGGTTTCCGAAGATTGCCAAACGTTAGCGACACTGGAGGAGCGATCCTCACCCCGATTGACCCCCGCCCGCAAGGACGGGGGTTTTTCATTTCGATTATATTTAGAGCATATCGCCTGTTTTGCGGGCATCTTCGGCCTATTCTCCCAGAGGCCCGGCCATTCGCAGCAATGTGGCAACCGAAAGCGAGCAGCGGCGTTTAGCTGGAAACGACCACAGCGAAAGGGCTGTCTATGCTTTTGAGGTTTGGCTACGACATCTCCGTGTCTTGTGGGCAAGAAACGCCGATGATCTGCATGATGTCGGTGCGCGACGAGTTGCGTGAGGCGTTGCGCGTGCAGTCGGCGATGGTGACGACGCCAGCGGTGCCGACGACCGTGTATCGCGATTTGTTCGGCAATACCTGTCGGCGGATGGTGGCGCAGCCGGGCCTGTTCAGCCTGCGCAGCGATTGCACGATTGAGCTTAGCGGGTTGCCCGATCCGGTGATGCCATGGTTGCAGCCGACGCCGCTGGCGGAATTGCCGGATGAGGTTTTGATCTATCTGGTCGGTAGTCGGTATTGTGAGACCGATAAGCTGAGCCAGATCGCGTGGGATATGTTTGGTCATATCGCCCCCGGTTATACGCAGGTGCAGGCGATTTGTGACTATGTGCATCGGCACATCCGATTTGATTATATGAACGCGCGGGTGACGCGTACGGCCTATGAGGGCTGGCAAGAGGGCACCGGAGTGTGCCGGGATTTCGCGCATCTGGCGATTACTTTGTGCCGCTGCATGAACATTCCGACGCGCTATGTGAACGGCTATATCCCGGACATTGGCGTGCCTGTCACCGGGCCGATGGATTTCGCGGCCTGGATGCAGGTTTATCTGGATGGCGGCTGGCATACCTTTGATCCGCGCAACAATGTGCCACGGATTGGTCGGGTTGAGGTGGCCTATGGCCGAGATGCGGCGGATGTGCCGTTGATCCACTCGTTCGGGCCGCATGTGTTGCAGAAGTTTACCGTCTGGGCGGAGGAAGTGAAGGCTTAGCGTGGAAATAGAGCCGCCCACCCGCGTTGCAGGTAAGCGGAAGTTATTTAGCTGGCGACTTCGGCACCGTCGTTGCGCTGGATCGCCACAACCGCCGGACGCGGCAAGCCACCTTCCTTGAAATCGGGCCACAAGGTTTCCGCTTTGTCCAGCGTTTCGGCGTTTTCAGCCGGATGCTGGACCGAGATGAACAACGTGGTGCCATCCGGGGTAAAGCAGGGACCGGAGGCTTCGGCGCCAATCGGGCAGGCGAACAGAAGCTTGGGCAGACCGCGCGCCGGGCCTTCGGTATCGACACCGTAGACGCCGTCGGCGATGTCGAAATCATTGGCACCATCGGTCGAGACGAACATTCGGCCCTTGGGGTCGAAAGTCAGGTTGTCGGGATTCACGAACCAGCCGTTCTCAGAGGTATCCGGGCTGAAGGTAGAGCCTGTCGCCGGGTCTTTCGGGTTGCCTGCCAGAACGAACAAATCCCAGCCGTATTTCTCGGCGGTATGGTCGGCATCTGCACCAGCGCCCCCCGGCGGGATCATCTCGACAATATGGCCCCACAGATTCTCCGGGCGGGTGTTGGCGGCGTTCAGCTTGTCTTGGGTGATCTTTTTGTTTTTGGTCATCACGGCATAGACGCGGCCCGTGATTGGGTTGGTCTCGATATCTTCCGGGCGATCCATTGGCGTGGCCCCGAGAAGGTCGGCGGCCATCCGCGCCTTGCGCACCACATCGGCCTGATCGGCAAAGCCCGCCTCTGCGGTCAGCACTGCGGTGCCGTGGGTCAGAGGCAGCCAGGTCAGCGTGCCATCGGCATCGTAACGGGCGACTGAAAGGGTGCCCGCATCCAGCAAATCCTTGCCGGAGGCCAGATTGGCGGAGTCATATTTCGCCTCAGTCACAAAGCGGTAGACGTATTCGAAGTAATCATCGTCGCCCATATAGACGACAACGCGGCCATCTTTGTTCAGCACAACGGTCGAGGCTTCGTGTGACATCCGGCCCAAAGCGGTGCGCTTGACGGGGGTGGATTCGGGGTCGTAGGGGTCGATTTCAACAACCCAGTCGAAGCGGTTCGGCTCGTTGGGTTCCTTCGACATATCAAAGCGGGTGTCGAAGCGGGCACGGCCATAATAATCCGAGCCATCATAGCCGTAGCGTTCCAGCGCTGCCGCTTCGGGGTTGCCTTCGGTTGCGCCGCCAAAGGTATCCGACGCGCCTTCCTCACAGGTCAGCACGGTGCCCCAGGGCGTCACACCGCCCGAGCAGTTGTAGGTGGTGCCCTTGGCCATGGTGCCAGTGGCGTCGTAGGAGGTTTTCAAGTGTTCATTGCCAGCAGCAGGGCCGGAGATTGTCATCGGCGTCTCAAGCGTGATGCGGCGGTTCATCGGGCTGTCTTGCACCACCGACCAAACGCCATCCTTGCGGAGGATTTCGACGATGGAGTGACCGATCGCCATGTTGCACAATGCAACCTGCGCTTCGGTCATCTTGGCTCCGGCTTCATCTTCGAGCATGTCCGCGAACATAACGTTCGGCGAAACATATTCGTTGTTCACACAGAGCAAGCCGTGATCCGAGGTTTGCGAGCCGCGTGGCAGTGGCATGAAAGCGATGAAATCGCAGTTATAGCCGTATCGGTCGGCTTGCTCGGCTGCGTCGATTTTGGCGGGATCGAAGGCGGCTTGCCCGGCCTTCATCGCATCGCCCCAAGCGACCACGACATCGGCTTTATAGCCTTCGGCAACGTGGTGCATCTTGTCGTAAATGCGGGTCAGTTCGGTGAATTGCAGGCTGGATTGCGCTGCCTGTGCGTAAGCTTGGGTGGAAAACAGGGAACCGACAAAGCCTTGCGCGGCCACGGCGCCAAGGGTGGCGCCGGCGCTTTTCAGAAAGCTGCGGCGGGAGCGGTCGGCAATGATGTCGCGCATTGGTTTGTTGGTGGCGCGGCTGTGCAGATTTTCAGGGGTCTTGTTCATGACTGGAGATTCCTCTGGCTGTGCAGCCTGAGGATAGCGGAGCAGTGTAACGCGTGGGTGATGCGCCGCTGCGCGCAGGGCCTTGGGAAGGTTCGCGGGGCAGTGCGTTTGGGATCAGACCGCGAGGGCGGTGGTTTTGACAACGGTGCGAAGGGCGAAGCTGGATTGCATCTGCCGCACACCGGGCAGGCGCGACAGGTGCTGGCGATGGATACGGGCGAAATCCTCGGTATCCTCGGCCATGATCTTGATCAGATAATCGGCGGTGCCTGCCATCAGGTGACATTCCAGAATGTCGGGCACTTTCGCCACCTCACGCTCGAACGCGTCGAGCAGGTCTTCGGCTTGGCTTTGCAGAGTGATTTCGACAAATACCGTGGTGGGTTTGCCCATGCGGCGGGTGTTCAAAAGCGCCACGTAGCCGTCGATATAGCCCGCCTCTTCCAGCAGTTGCACGCGGCGGTGGCAGGCCGAGGGCGACAGGTTCACCCGCTCTGACAGATCGGCATTGGTGATGCGGCCATCTTTTTGCAGCACCCCCAGGATGCGGCGGTCGGTGGCGTCCAGATCAGCGGGCATGGTGGAAATCTTTCTAAGGGCGGCATTTCTTCGCAGATTCTATCACGGAGGCAGCTTGGCGTCATTAAAGTTTCAAAATATTTGCACCGGATCAGGTTCAAGCTGGCTCTCAGGGACGAGGAGTCCATCAGGGAGAGAGCATATGAAAATCGGATGTCCGAAGGAAATCAAACCGCAAGAATTTCGTGTCGGCATGACGCCGAACGCAGCGCGCGAAGCGGTGCTTGCGGGTCATGCCGTGATGATAGAAACCGGGGCAGGGAATGGCGCTGGGTTTACCGATGCGGATTATATCGCAGCGGGGGCCGCGATTATCGGCACCGCAGAGGAAGTCTTTGCCAGCGCCGATATGATCGTGAAGGTCAAAGAGCCGCAGCCCATTGAACGGGCACGGTTGCGGCCGGGGCAGGTGTTGTTCACCTATCTGCATCTGGCCCCAGACCCGGAGCAGACGCGGGATCTGCTGGCATCGGGCGCGACCTGCATCGCTTATGAGACGGTGACGGATGATCGCGGCGGCTTGCCACTGCTGGCACCGATGTCGGAAGTGGCGGGGCGATTGGCGCCTCAGGTCGGGGCCTGGACCTTGCAAAAGGCCAATGGCGGGCGCGGCGTGTTGATGGGCGGCGTTCCGGGCGTGTTGCCTGCGAAAGTGCTGGTGATCGGCGGCGGGGTGGTGGGTACCCATGCGGCGAAGATTTCTGCGGGGATGGGCGCGGATGTGACGGTGTTGGACCGGTCTGTGAACCGGCTGCGCTATCTGGATGATGTGTTCGGCGGCCAGTTCAAATGCGGCTATGCCGATGCGGCGACGACGATTGAATTGGCGCGGCAGGCTGATTTGATCATCGGCGCGGTGCTTATTCCGGGGGCGGCGGCACCGAAGCTGATTTCGCGGGCGCAACTGGCCGAGTTGAAACCGGGCGCGGCTTTGGTGGATGTGGCGATTGATCAGGGCGGGTGTTTTGAAACCTCCCGCGCCACCACACACCAAGACCCGATCTATGAGGTCGATGGCATCATGCATTACTGCGTGGCCAACATGCCCGGCGCTGTGGCGCGGACCTCGACGCTGGCTTTGGGCAATGCGACGATGCCGTTCCTGCTGGCTTTGGCCAACAAGGGCTGGAAGCGCGCTTGCGCCGAGGACAAGCATTTGCTGGCGGGGCTGAACGTGCATGCGGGCAAGCTGACCTATGCGGCGGTGGGCGTGGCCTTGGGGCTGCCGACGATCTCGGGACTGGACGCGCTGTCGATCTGAAACCGGGTGCGTTTGCGGCGGGCATCGAGCCCGCCCCAAACGCGCTGCCGGGTTTGCTGGGCATGCAGCACTGCAAAAAAGGCCCTCGCTGTGACGGGGGCCTTTTCTTGGGGGTCAAGCGAGCGGGCGCGTTTTGACGGCGACGAGGATTTCTTTCAGCACGTCCAACTCGGTCGGACCCAGCGGTACAGGCGGCGCTTCGGGTTTTTTCGGCATCATCTTGTTCATGGCTTTGACCAGCATGAACACCACGAAGGCGATGATCAGGAAGTTGATGATGGCGGTGATGAAAGCACCATAAGCAAACACCGCAGCGCCGGATTCTTTCGCGGCGGCCATTGTGGCGGGGTTGGTGCCCGACAGGTCGATGAACATGTCCGAGAAGTTCACACCGCCCAAGATCAGGCCGATGATCGGGTTGATCAGATCACCGACAAGGCTGCCGACGATGGCGGTGAAGGCGGCACCGATGATGATACCCACGGCGAGGTCCATCACATTGCCCTTCATGATGAAGGTTTTGAATTCATTGATCATTAGCTGTTCCCTTATCTGTTTCCGCCGTTTCGGCGTGATTGCGTGTCTGCACTGGCGCATGACAGAACTGAGTATGTCATAGCTTTTGTGACGGATCAGGGGGAATTTCTTGGGGTTTTTGAACATTTTGGTCGGAGCCCGGGGTGTCAGGCCCGGACTCCGCAGTGCTCATTCGCCGTAGGGCACCCAAATTGTCTTCACCTCGGTCGCAGCGCGCAGGAAACTGCGGGCGTCGATTTCGGTGATCCAGTCGCGGGATTGGCCATTGTTGACCCATGTGCGCTTGATGTTTCCGGCGGATTCTTTCTCGATCAGCGTCGAGAGGTTGGTGGAGGAGAAGCTCCACACCGCATCAATATCGCGGTGGCCTGCGAGGGGTTTGGCGAGTTCGGTATGGGCTCCGGTAACAATGTTGACCACGCCTGCGGGCAGGTCAGAGGTGTCGAGCACCTGGTAGAAATCAGTGGCGGCGAGCGGGAAGGGCTCGGACGGCACGAGGATGCAGGTGTTGCCCATCGCGATGGCGGGGGCCATAAGCGAGATCAGGCCCAAGAGCGGGGTATCATCGGGGCAGAGCGCGCCAATGACGCCGCAGGGTTCGTTCATCGCCAAAGCGACGCCGCGCAGGGGCACCGATTTCACAGCGCCGTCGAATTTATCGGCCCAAGCGGCATAGTTGAACAGGCAGGCGATGGAGGCTTCGACTTCGGCCTCGCCGGAGCGTCCGGTGAGGTCGCGCAGGCGGCCCGCGAACTCGGCTGCGCGGGCGGAGAGGTTTTCGGCGATGTAATACAGAATCTGCGCGCGGGCGTGGGCGGTGGTTTTGGCCCAGGATTTCGCGGCATGGGCGGCTTCGACCGCATTGCGGATGTCTTTGCGGTTGCCGAGGCCCGCGTGGCCCAACAGCTTGCCTTTGGGTGACCAGATCGGTTGCGAATAGCCGCCATCGGGGCGGGCTTGTTTGCCTGCGATGTAGAGTTTGGCGGTGCGGTCGATGCTGGAGGCTTCGATGGTCACGGGGGGCTCAAAGGGTTTTACCGGGGTGAGGGGTTTGGTTGCACGGGTGGGTTTCAGATAGGCCATCAGCCCGTCCCATCCGCCTTCACGGCCAAAACCGCTTTCGCGCACGCCGCCGAAACCGGCTGCGGCGTCGAACAGGTTGGTGGCATTGACCCAGACCACGCCGGCTTTGATCTTGGGGGCTGTGTCGAGGGCGAGGTTGATGTTTTCGCTCCAGATCGTCGCGGCGAGGCCATATTTGGTGTTGTTGGCAAGGTCGACTGCTTCGGAAGGGGTGCGGAAGGTCATGGCCACGAGGACGGGGCCGAAGATTTCTTCCTGCATCAGCGTCGAAGCGGCGGAGAGCCCGGTGATCAGGGTGGGCGGGTAGAAGCAACCCTCGGGGACGGCGCAGGCGGCATGGTAGGTTTCGCCATCTTGGTTGGATTCGACAAGGCCCTTGATCATGGCGAGTTGCACCGGATCAACGATGGCCCCGACGTCGATGCATTTGTCGAGCGGGTCGCCAATGCGCAGGCCATCCATCCGGCGTTTCAGCTTTTCATAGAAGCGGTCGGCGATACCTTCCTGGATCAGCAGGCGCGATCCGGCGCAGCAGACTTGGCCTTGGTTGAACCAGATGGCATCGACGAGGCCTTCGATGGCAGAGTCGATATCGGCGTCATCGAACACAATATAGGGGGATTTGCCGCCCAATTCGAGCGTCAGGGCCTTGCCGGAGCCTGCGGTGGCTTCGCGGATTTTGCGCCCCACCGCGGTTGATCCGGTGAAGGCGATCTTGTTCACGTCGGGGTGGTTGACGAGGGCCGCCCCGGTGTTGCCGTCGCCGGTGACGATGTTCAGCACGCCTTTCGGCAACCCTGCCTCGCGGCTGAGTTCGGCGAACAGCAAAGCGGTCAGCGGGGTGTATTCGGCGGGTTTCAGCACCACGGTATTGCCTGCGGCCAGTGCGGGGGCGACTTTCCATGCCAGCATGAGCAGCGGGAAGTTCCACGGGATCACCGCGCCACAGACGCCCAATGGCTCTTGCCCCGGTAGTTCGGTTTCGATCAGTTGCGCGAGGCCAGCGTGGTAGTAGAAATGGCGGGCGACGAGCGGGATGTCGATATCGCGGGACTCGCGGATCGGCTTGCCGTTGTCCATCGTCTCCAGCACGGCGAGCAGGCGGGAATGTTTTTGCACCAGCCGGGCGAGGGCGTAGAGGACTTTCGCGCGGGCATGGCCGGGAAGTTTCGCCCATTTCGGTTGCGCACGACGGGCAGCTTTGACAGCGGAATCCACGTCAGACGCGGTGCCTTGGGTGATATGGGCCAGCGGTTTGGTGGTTGCGGGGTTGCGGGACTCAAACGTCTCGCCGTGTTTGGTGAACGCGCCGTCGATCCAGTGGCCGAAGCTCTTGTGTTTATCCAGCCATGCCAAAACCTCGGCATTGCTTTCGGGGGCGGGGCCATATGCCATGCTGTCGAAGATCTCGCGGACGGTGGGGTGGGTCATGGCGTTGTCCTTTGGCGGGGCGGCAGGCTTTGGGCGGGAGCGGTTGGGGCTGGCGTGCGCCTCCGGCGGGGATATTTGGGCCAGTCTGAAATTGTTAGAGTGCGCATGGGATTACCCCATGGCGTGGCGGTTTGACGCCGAATATTGGCCGGTCAGGTGGTGTTCCAACTGGCGTTCGATGTCGCCGAGCAGCGATGAGGCCCCGAAGCGGAACAGGTCGGGTTGCAGCCACGGGTGGCCTAGTTCGTCTTTCATGAGGGCGAGATACAACAGCGCGTCTTTGGCTTTAGCGATGCCGCCTGCGGGTTTGTAGCCGACTTTGATGCCGGTACGGTCTTGGTAATCCCGGATGCAGCGGATCATGGTCAGGGTGACAGGCAGGGTGGCGTTAATGGTTTCTTTGCCGGTCGAGGTCTTGATGAAATCGGCCCCGGCCATCATGCAGACAAGACTGGCGCGGGCGACGTTGCGCAGGGTGGCGAGTTCTCCGGTGGCGAGAATGGCTTTGACATGCGCCTCGCCACAGGCGGCGCGCATCTCGGACATTTCATCGTAAAGCGCTTGCCAGTTTCCGCTGAGGACATGGCGGCGCGAGATCTGATGTCGATTTCTTTCGCGCCTGCGCGGACGGACTCGCCGATTTCGGCGATGCGCAGGTGGTAGGGGGACAGGCCAGCGGGAAAGCCGGTGGAGACGGCGGCCACGGGGATATTCGTGCCTTCCAGCGCGCGGACTGCCGTGCCCACCATCTCGTGATAGACGCAGACCGCTCCGGTGGTCAGGCCTTGTAGCCCGAGTTTGTCGAGCATCCATGGCGCGACCGGCTGGCGAGCCTTGGCGCAGAGGCGCTTGACGCGACCTTCGGTGTCGTCGCCGGAGAGGGTGGTGAGGTCGATCAGGCTGATGGCTTTCAACAACCAAGCCGCTTGAAACTCTTTTTTTACCGAGCGTCTGCCGCCCAAGGTATTGGCGCGCCGCTCAATGGCAGAGGTATTGGCTTGCACCGAAGCCACCCAATCCAGATCCAGCGCCATGCCGGGATTGCGGGTGTGGGTCAGCCTGGGCAGTTGGGTCTTGGTTTCGGTCAGGGTTTGCATCGGGGCCTCACCTATCTGATTGCGGGCAGAGTGCGCGGGGAAGGCCGGGGTGGCAAGGGGGCTGTTGCACGGTTTCGGCGGGATTTGACCGATGAGTTAAATCCGGGAAGGGTTAAGGCTTGGGTTGCGCTTCGCCCGCCCATGGGGCTTTGGTGCCCGTCGGCGGCAGGTCGGGGCGGCTGAGGTGGCGGTGGGCTTTGGCCAGCATCAGGCCAGACAGGGGTGCTGTGAGAAACAGGAAGGCCGCGACCATCACGCCTTGCCAGCTTGCAGTTCCGGTTTGCCAAAGCATGGTGAGGGCGGCGGCGATCAGGCTTGCTCCGACGCCGACCGTAGTGGCCTTGGTGGGGGCGTGCAGGCGCTGCATCGGATCGCGCAGTTTCAAGAGACCGAAGCTGCCGATCAGGCCGAAGCCGCCGCCGATGATCAGCAGCGCCGAGATCAGGATTTCAACGGTAAGACTCATTCGATGATCCCCCCGCGCAGCAGGAATTTGCAGAAGGCAATGGTCGAGATGAAGCCGGTCATCGCCAGCAGCAGCGCGGCGTCGAAGACAACAGTGGAGTGGGTTTGCACGCCGTAGAGCACGATCAGCGCGATGACGTTGATCACCATTGTATCGACCGTCAGGATGCGGTCGGGCATGGTGGGGGCGGTCGCCAGCCGCCAAAGGTTCAGGATCAGCGCCAAGGCAAAACAGGCGATGGCGAAGGTGAGCGCGTAGGTCAGCATCAGCGGAAAATCCTTTGCAACCGGGTCTCGTAGCGGGATTTGATCTCATCTCGGGTGGCGTCGGGGTCGGGGGCGTGCAGGGCGTGGATCAGTAGCGCCCTGTTATCGGCAGAGAATTCGGCGGTCAGCGTGCCGGGGGTCAGGGTGATGGTGCCTGCAAGCAGGGCTATGGCCTCGGGGCAGGGCAGATCGACAGGAACGGTGATCCAGGCCGATTTGATCTGGTCGGCGGGCATGAACAGGATGATGCGGGCGACCTGGATGTTGGCGATGATCACATCATAGATCACGAGGGCGATGTAGCTGATCAGCCGCAACGGGTGGCGGATTTTCGGGCGGCTGGGCCAGTAGGCTTGGGTGGCGAGCGGAATGATTGTGGCGAGGATTGCGGCCATCAGCAGGGAGTTCAGCGCGGTGCTGCCCGCCAGCTGCAGCCACGCGAGGAACAGCGTGGCGGAGAGCATCGGATGGGGAAAGATGCGGCTCATTCGGTGCCCCCAAGCTGGTTGGCGGCGATATAGGCGGTGGGGTGGTGCAGGGCGTCGGCGGTGAGGGTCAGGTATTGGGTGATCGGGCCCGCAGCGACTGTCAGGGCCGTAAGGGCCGCTAGGCAGAGCAGGATGGCGGCTTTGCTTCCGGCTGGGGCGCCGGTGCCGGGAGATTTCCAGAACAGGTCGGAGCCTTGCCGCGCGAAGCCGATCATGGTGAGCAGGGAGGCGAGCAGAATGGCTGTCCATGCCATCGGATCGGCCCGTAGGGCATCGAGGATCAGCAATTTTCCGACGAAGCCGGACAGCGGCGGCATCCCGGCCATGGCGATGGCAGCGGCCATGTAGAGCGCGGCGGTCAGGCCGTCGCGGCGGCTGCGGGCAAGATCGGCGATCAGGAATAGTGCTGCGGTGGCGAGGGTGGAGTGCAGCAGGTAGTAAAGCGCGGCGCTGGTGGCTTCTGGGGTGAAGGCCGAAACTGCCAGCAGCAGCGTGCCCATCGAGCCTATCGCGGCGAAGGCGATCTGACGCGGTAGGGTGCGGGTGCCGAGGCTGCCTAAGGCTCCGACCGCGATGGTGGCGAGGGCGGCAGGGTAAAGCATCTGTGCGATCAGGGTGGCGGTGGCGGGCAGATCGGTGGGGAAGACCAAGGTGCCAAACCGGATCAAGGCGTAAGCCCCGACTTTGGTCATCACTGCGAACAGGGCGGCGACAGGGCCAGGGGCGTTGGCATAGGTGCCGGGCAACCAGAATTGCAGCGGCACGAGTGCGGCTTTGACGGCAAAGACCAGCATCAGCAGCACGGCGGCAACCCGGATCAGCGCGGTGTCACCCGCCGGGATCAGCGGCAATTTCTGCGCAAGATCGGCCATATTCAGCGTGCCTGTGGTGGAGTAGATTGTCGCCAGCGCGAACAGGAACAATGTCGATCCCAGCAGGTTGAAGGCGACATACTGCACGCCCGCGCGGATGCGGGCCTCACCGCCGCCATGCACCATTAGGCCATAGGACGCGATCAGCAGCACCTCGAAAAACACGAACAGGTTGAAAGCGTCGCCTGTCAGGAACGCGCCGTTCAGGCCCATCAGTTGGAACAGATACAGAGCGTGGAAGTGGCGGCCCTTGGTGTCCCATCCGGTGCGGATCGTGTAGATCAGGATGATCAGCGCGAGGCTGGCGGTCAGTAACAGCATCAGGGCGGAGAGCCGGTCCAGGGTGAGGGCGATGCCGAAAGGGGCGGGCCAGTTGCCGAGGAAATAGGCTTGGGTGGGGGCTTGGATCAGGGTGATTGCAAGCGCCAGCAGGGCGAGTGTGCCGAGGATCGAGATCGCGCGTTGGGCGTTCAGGGCGTTGCGGGCGACGAGAATGATCACACCGGCCAGGATGGCGGGCAGGATCACGGGAAGGATCAGCAACTGATTCATGGCCGATCCTCTGGGTCGGCGTCGGTATCAATGCGGTCGTGGCCTGCGGTCAGGTAAGACCCCAGCGCCATGATCACCAGCACGGCGGTCATCCCGAAAGAAATCACGATGGCGGTCAGCACCAAGGCTTGCGGGAGGGGGTCGGTGTATTGCGCGCCGTAGGTGATGATCGGGGCAGCGTTCAGTTTGACGCGGCCTGAGATGAAGATGAACAGGTTGACGGCATAAGACAGCAGCGACAGGCCAAGGATCACCGGGAAGCTGCGGGCGCGCAGCATCAGGTAAAGCCCGCAGGCGGTCAGTGTGCCGATGGCTGTGGCGATCAGCAATTCCATCAGCGTGCCTCCTGCGGCTTTGCGAGCCGGGCAAGAGCATCTAACGCCAGCATCACTGCGCCAAGCACACAGAGAAACACGCCAAGGTCGAACAAGGCGGCGGTGGCGAGTTCGAAATCCTGCAAGGGCGCAAGGTGGACGTGGGTGTAGTTCGAGGTCAGGAACGGACGGCCTGCAAGGAACGAGCCGACCCCGGTGGCGCTGGCCACCAGCACGCCCGCGCCGATCATGGCATGGTAGGGGATGCGGCTGCGGGCGACGGCCCAGTCTTGGCCGCTTGCGATATATTGCAGGACAAATCCGATGGCGAAGACGAGGCCAGCGACAAAGCCGCCGCCGGGTTCATTATGGCCGCGCAGGAACAGATAGACCCCGACCAGCATCGCCATCGGCAGGATCAGCCTTGTTGCAGTTTGCAGCATGATCGGGTGAGGGTCGCCCGCATCGCCTGCGGTCTGGCTGGGATGGACGGTCCATTTGTTGCCCAGCAGGCTTTCGGTCAGGGCGAAGATCAGCAGGGCAGCGATGCCGAGTACAATGATTTCGCCGTAAGTGTCATAGCCGCGGAAATCGACGATGATGGTGTTGACGGCATTGTGGCCTCCGGCTCCGGGCAGCGATTGCGCGAGGTGGAAGGCCGAGATCGGCGGGAAGATCGCCTCGCGCAGCATCAGAGCGTAGGCGAGGGCGGCGGCGGCGGCGCCTGTGGCAATGGCGAGGGCGGCGTCGCGCAATTTGCGCAGGGTTGCGGGCTTACGCGGTGTGGCTTTCGGCAGGAAGTTCAGCGCCAGCAACATCAGGGCGACGGTGACAACCTCGACGGTGATTTGTGTCAAGGCAAGGTCGGGGGCCGAGAGATAGGCGAAGGCTGCCGACAGGATGAGGCCGGTGATGCCAACCAGCAGCAGCGCCAGAAGGCGTTTGCGGTGCAAGGCAGTGGCGGCGATGGAGGCGGTGATCAGCAGGGCGAAACCCACGGCGGGGGCAAGCGCTACGGGGGTAAGGGCGCGGATGCCGGGGAGGGATTGCGCGGTTTGGTAGGCGTAGAGGCCGAGAGTGAGGATGGTCAGCACGGCGAGGGCGAAGGCGCGCGACAGGCTGCCGTTGTGCAGTTTTTCGGTTAAGCTCTGGGCGGTTTGGGTGAGGGCGCTTAGGCTAATGTCGAAGATCGCTTTGGCTTCAGGTTTCGGGGTGGCGTCCCAGATCCGGCGCAGGGCAGGGTAGAGGCCAAGGGCGATCAGCGCGCCACCGATGGCGGCAAACGACATCCAAAGGGCGGGGGATTCAAGCCCGTGCCAGAGCGCGATATGGACGTGGATTGGCTCACCCGTGGTGGCAGATGTGGCCGCATCGACCAGCCATGCGGTGAGCGGCATGGGGGCGAGGCCGATGGCTATGACGAGGGCGGCGAGCAGGGCGGGGGGCAGCCAGAGGCCGGGGGTGGGGTCGTGAGGTTGGTGCGCGTAAGTGGAGGTGGGGCCGAGGAAGGTGTAGCTCAGAAAGCGCAGCGAATAAGCGACAGAGAGTAGGGCGGCGATTGTGGCCAGCGCCGGGATGATCCACGGCGCGGTGTGGGCGGCTTCCTCCAGCATCATCTCTTTCGACAGAAAGCCGTTCAACGGCGGGATGCCTGCCATCGACAGGGCGGCGAGGGTGGCGAGGGCGAAGGTGATCGGCATCGCCCGGCGCAGCCCCCCCAAAGCGCGGATGTCGCGGGTGTGGGTAGCGTGATCGACGATGCCCGCCAGCATGAACAAAGCGGCTTTGAAGGTGGCGTGGCAGATGATGTGAAAGATCGCAGCGGTGGCCGCAGGCTTGGTGCCGAGGCCGAGCAGGAAGGTGATCAGGCCCAAGTGGCTGACGGTGGAATAGGCGAGGATCGCCTTCAGGTCATCTTTGAACAGCGCCACATAGGCCGCGAAGGCCATGGTGATCAGGCCGGCAGAGGTAACGATCCAGAACCATTCCGGCGTACCAGACAGCACGGGCCAAAGCCGGGCGAGCAGGAACAGCCCGGCTTTCACCATGGTGGCCGAATGCAGGTAGGCGGAAACCGGGGTGGGCGCGGCCATCGCGTGCGGCAGCCAGAAATGGAACGGGAATTGCGCGGATTTGGTGAAGGCTCCGAGCAGGATCAGAATCAGCGCGGGCAAGTAGAGCGGGCTGGCCTGGATCGCGGCTTTCTGGGTCAGGATCGTCGACAGATCATAGCTGCCCACGATATGGCCGAGGATCATCATGCCCGCGATCATCGCCAACCCACCCGCGCCCGTGGTGGCCAGCGCCATCCGGGCACCTTGGCGGGCCTGCGGCAGGTGGCTCCAGAACCCGATCAACAGGAACGACGACAGCGAGGTCAGCTCCCAGAACACCAGTAAAAGCAAGATGTTGTCGGATAAAACAATGCCCAGCATCGCGCCTTGGAACAGCATGAGGTAAGTCAGGAAGCGGGCGTAGGGCTCGGTTGGGTCGAGATAGAAGCAGGCATAGGCTTGGATCAACAACCCGATGCCGAGGATCAGCAGGGCGAACAGCAGCGACAGACCGTCGAGGCGGAAATTGGCGTTCAGGCCAAGGCTGGGCAGCCAGTTGATCTGGGTGGTGAGGGTTTGCCCTGCCATGATCGCGGGCAGGTGGTGCAGGATCAGCGCGAGGGCGGTGGCGGTGAACAGGGCGACTGTCAGGGTGGCGATGCCGCGTCCGAACCTTTGGGTCAGGGCCGGGGTCAGGGCAGCGAAGAAGGGCAGGGCGGCGATCAAGGCAAGTGACATCGGTTGCCCTTCCGGCGCTGGATGGCAAACCGCAGTTTGCTTGGCTGCGGAGGAATGGCGGCTTCACACCGCCACGGCCTGATGTGCGCGAGGCACATCGGGCCTTCCCCCGTGGGATATTTGAGCAGAGAGGATGACCCTTGCGGGGCCGCCTATCTGGTTCAAAGATAAGGACTTTGGCCAAGGGATCAAGATGAAAGCAGTAGGCTTTGCCGATGGATCGCGGGGGATTGGCGGCGCGATGGGGGTTTCACACCCCCACGGCCTGATTTGCAAAGTGGCAAATCCGGCCTTCCCCCGTGGGATATTTGTGCACAGAGGATGACAATTTTAGGCAAGTTTTAGACAGTAGCATGGGGTTTGGGACTTAGCCCTCGCGCCCCGCCGCATTCTGGTCGATCAGGTAGCGCTGTGACAGCGGAATCGCGGCGGCTCCCAAGGCGCGGGCCTGCGCGCCTAGGCTGCCTTCGCGGATCATTGGCGGGTCAATGCCGTCAAGGTCGAGCGCGTGCAAAGCGGCATGGGTGCGGCGGGTGATTTCGGCGCGAATCTCGGTCGGCATCCAGCCGTCGATCATCACCGCCTCTATCTCCAAGAGCGAGGCGGCGGTCAGTGCCGCCCAAGCCAGACCATAAGCGGCCTGATCCATCCAATCGGACAGGATTTGCGGCGAGACATTCCAATGCTCATGCTGTTCAAACAGATGATCCGAAGGCTCTCCAGCGGCTTCCATCGCTGCCGCGAGGGTGGACATTGATGCGGCGGAAATCAAACGGTCCATCTTGCCATCGCGCCCCGGCACCGGCATCGGCCCGACGCCTGCGGCATTCCCAGAGCGGCCTAAGAACAGCTGGCCGTTCAGCACCAGACCGCCGCCAACGAAATAGCCGAAGTAGAAATACAGGAAATCCTTTGGCCGCTCGCCCGTGCCGAACACCAATTCCGCACCACATGCCGAAGTCGCATCATTTTGCACATAAACCGGCAACTGCGTCACGGCGGCGAGTTCGGCCTGAATGTCAGCGTGGCGCCATGCTTCCATATCCGCTTTCGGGGCGCCGATCAGTTCGACCCATGACCACAGTTGAAACGGCATTGCCACGCCCATGCCGCTGACCCGCGCACGCTCAGGTGCTGTCAGGGTGGCGACCACCTCGGGCAAGCTGCGGGCGACAAAGGCCACCACGGCGCTGGGCGAAGGGTAGCGGTAAATCTGCCGTTTGGTGGCGCGCACCCGGCCCATGAAATCCACCAGCGTCAGATCGACCGAGCGCCGCCCGATCTTCAGCCCCAGAAAGAACGCGCCCTCGGGGTTGAGGAACATTGGCACCGAAGGTTGGCCGATCCGCCCCCGCACCGGCGCCCCGCGCAAGAGCAGCCCGTCTTGCTCTAGGGCCCGCATGATCACTGAAACGGTCTGCGCCGAAAGCCCGGTTTTGCGTGCGATATCGGATTTCGCAAGCCCGCCCTGCTGGCGCACCAAGGACAGCACCAGCCGCTCGTTATGGTCGCGCATCCCCGATTGGTTCGAGCCGCGCAACCCGAGGTCGTCGCTTGGTCGA
>JBKJTI010000094.1:0-21515 GCA_046590425.1 Cypionkella sp.
CATTGGTGGAGGATGTGGACTTTTAAGTCCAGAGCGGGCAAGCAGGGGCAACCCGTGACAATGGAGGCCCCCATGCTCGATTCCGTGACCGATCTGCGTTCTTTGTTGAAAGACCCCGGCCTGCTGCCGAACAAGGCCTATGTAGCGGGGCAGTGGATTGACGCTGCCGATGGTGCGACCTTTGCGGTGACCAATCCGGCGCGCGGCGATGTGATTGCGAATGTGCCCGATCTTACCCGCGCTGATGCGGCGCGGGCAATTGCGGCGGCTGATGTGGCGCGGCGCGAATGGGCGGCGCGGACGGGCAAAGAGCGCGCAGGCGTGATGCGCAAGTGGTTTGATCTGTGCATGGCGGCGCAGGAAGATCTGGCGACGATCCTGACCGCCGAGATGGGCAAACCTTTGGCCGAGGCAAAGGGCGAAATCGCCTATGGGTCGGCCTATATCGAATGGTTCGGCGAAGAGGCCAAGCGCACTTACGGTCAGATCATCCCGGGCCATATGCGCGACAAGCGGATTTCGGTGCTGAAACAGCCGATTGGGGTTTGTGCGTCGATCACGCCGTGGAACTTTCCGAATGCGATGATTGCGCGTAAGGTGGCTCCGGCACTGGCTGCTGGCTGTGGCTTTGTGGCGCGACCGGCGGCTGAGACTCCGCTGTCGGCGATTGCTTTGGCGGTGCTTGCGGAACGGGCTGGTGTGCCCGCAGGTGTGTTCTCGGTGATCACATCTTCTCGGTCGTCCGAGATCGGGAAGGAATTCTGCGAGAACCCGGCGATCCGCAAGATCACCTTCACCGGATCGACCGAAGTGGGGCGCATCCTGCTGCGTCAGGCGGCTGAGCAGGTGTTGAAATGCTCGATGGAGCTGGGCGGCAATGCGCCGTTCATCGTGTTTGACGACGCTGATCTGGATGCGGCGGTTGAAGGCGCGATGATCTCGAAGTTTCGTAATAATGGGCAGACCTGTGTCTGCGCCAACCGGATTTATGTGCAGGCCGGGGTTTATGATGCCTTTGCCGAAAAGCTGGCGGCTGCCGTTGGCAAGCTGGCGATTGGCGATGGTTTGACGGCTGGGGTCACAACGGGGCCGCTGATCAACGAAGATGCGGTTGAGAAGGTTGAGGAGCATATCGCCGACGTGCTGGCAGGCGGCGGCAAGGTGCTGACCGGTGGTGCACGGCACGCTTTGGGCGGCACGTTCTTTCAGCCGACCGTGGTGACGGGGGTGACCCCCGCGATGAAGGTGGCAAACGAGGAAACTTTCGGCCCGCTGGCACCTTTGTTCAAATTCGACACCGAGGAAGAAGTGATCCGCCGCGCCAATGATACGATTTTTGGTCTGGCAAGCTATTTCTACGCGCGTGACATTGGCCGCATCACCCGTGTGCAAGAACAGTTGGAATACGGCATGGTGGGCGTGAACACCGGGCTGATCTCCAACGAGATGGCACCATTTGGCGGGGTGAAGCAGTCAGGTTTGGGTCGTGAAGGATCGAGCCACGGGATCGACGATTACATGGAACTGAAATACGTCTGCTTGTCGGTTTAATCCGCTGCTGAGACGGGCTGAAATGAAGACGGCGCGGGGCACCCTGCGCCGTTTTTGTTTAGCCGCCCACTGCCCGGTTTGCGCCCGAGCCCCCAAAGCCGCCGCGTGATTGCACTTGGGTTTTTGTCATCGCTGCCAAGCCCTTGGTGACCGGAGCCTTGTTGAACGCGCTGGCGTTGATGGTGCCACCGCTGTTCAGGTTGCTGATCCTTGTACCCCCGTTTGGCGTGGCAAAGCCGCCGCCTGCCGAGCGCACTACGGGTTGCGACATCACTCGACCGCCCCCCAATGCCTGCCCGATCATGTAGCCCATCAGCAAAGGCATGAACACTGAACTGCCGCCACCGCTGTTCGCTGCGGCGTCGCCGCCGCAGGCTCCCTCGCCATGCTCGGCCTCGCATAATTCCCGGCTTTCATAGCGGGGCGCGGTTTCGTCATGCAGCTTTTGCGCCTCGGCAAAGGCGGTTTCGCAATCTGCAGCGGAAAACCAACCATCCGTGCTGGCCTCAGCCAAACAGCTGGCCTTGTCGGCAAAGGCGCTGGCTTCGGTCTTTTCTTCGGTGCAGGCAGCCAATCCGAAAGCCGCCGCGCCCAGCAAGGTGAGTGCAACATGGCGTGAGCGTTTCATTGGCCTACCCCTCAATAAAATGCGGTTTGAACCGCGACAAATCCTGCGTAATGCGGCTGCGATCTTCCCGTAGGGCCATGCCGACGCAAGTCTCACCGACAATCCACGCGCCAATCACCGGGCGCATCTCGGCAAATACGGGTAGCGGCTGATAGGCCTGCACGATCTTCGGGTGCTGATCGTAATCACGGGCCGTGGCTGCCTCCAGCACCGCACCATTCTGATGGATGGTCACCGATTGGCCTTCGCGCGAGAAGATCGGTTTCACCACATAGCCGCCTGCAAGCAGATCAGGCGCGCGGCCCAAAGCGGCCTGATCCTGAAAATAAGCCGGCAGCAGATTGGGGTGGCCTTCGAACATCTGCCACAGCACCGGCAGAATCGCCTTGTTGGACAAAATTGCCTTCCAAGCAGGCTCAATGAACCGACAGCCCGAGGCCGCAATCTTGTCGGCAAACGGATCGCGCAGCAGGTCTTCCCACGGGTAAAGCTTGAACAAGGTGCCGATCACCCGGTCCTCGGAATCGGTGAATTGCCCATCGGCGCTGATGCCGATCTTGTCGAGGTCGGTGTAATGCGCGCCCAAACCGGCCTCTCGCGCGGCCCAAGCCATGGTTTCCACCGTGGCGTAATCTTCGGGCGCATCGGCGACGGCGGCGAAATGCAGGTCGGTGTCGGGGGCGAACATTTCGGAAAGACGCGCCACCAAAGCCTCATGCACGCCGTTGAACTGATCCGATCCCTGCGGCAACACGCGGGCGGCCAACTGCTGCTGAAACCACAGCCATTGGAAGGATGCGCTTTCATAAAGCGAGGTCGGCGTGTCGGCGTTATATTCCAGCATCTTTGCGGGCCCATTGCCGTCATAGGCCAGATCGAAACGGCCATACAATTCCGGTTCGGCATCTTGCCAGCTTTGCGCCACGAGATCCCAATGCGCGCGCGGAATTTCCATCCGTTGCATCAGGCTTTCTGAACCAATCACCTTTGCCACAGCCTCGCGGCACATCGCGTGAAGTTCAGTGCTGGGGTCTTCGATATCATCTTCTATCTGTTCCAGCGTGAAGCTGTAGGCCGATGTTTCATCCCAATATGGCTCACCATACATATCGGCAAAGGTGAAGCCAAGGTTTTCGGCTTGGCTGCGCCAGTCGGGGCGTTCGGGCAGGGCAATACGGTGCAACGGCATCTCCACAGGGCTGTGACAGATATCATGGTTGCCAGCACAAGACACAAGCCCTGCTTGCGCATTGTCTAGTTTGCGCAGTGTCGGGTCTGGCGGGGCGGTTGTCGGGGATGGCTGGGACAATCTGGCGTCAATCGCCACACTGGGCGACGACACAACAGGAGTATGAGCATGCAAACCGTCGTCAAACTGCCCGCCACCACAGGATCAGAACCATCCACTGCCGATCTGGATGGCTGGATTGTCACCGAAGGCAGCCCGAAAATGAAAACCTGGGCGCTGCACACTTCAGCGGCGGGCGACATGGTTTCGGGCATCTGGGAATGTACGATCGGCAGCTACCATGCCACCTATACGGCTTATGAATATGTCGTGCTGATCGAGGGCAAAATCACCATCACTCCGGATGGCGGCACACCTGTTACGGTGCAAGCCGGCGATTCTTTCGTGGTGGAACCGACCTTCAAAGGCACTTGGAAAATCGAAGAAAACGTCCGCAAGCATTTTGATTTCCGTGTAAAATAAAGTACTTACGGTGGGGACAGCACCATCTCTCCACCGTAAACACCGCATTGTTATCGCCTATCAAGGCAACGATTTTGCTTATCGGGCGTTGTGTTCCCATGTTGCTCTCATCGGCCCATCGAGACTGCTCTCGCTGGCCCACAACATGAAAGGATATGACATGCTGCCCGCTGTCTCAAACATCAAACAGAACACAATCGCTGCATTGCTTGCCCTTGCGGTCGCTTTGCCCGCAGCTCCCGCACTGGCTTGGGGCCAACGTGAGCAAGACGTGTTGAAAGGCGCTGCTGGCGTCATTCTGCTGCAAGGTATCATTCGTGAGACCAAGCCGAACAAGAAGCATTATGAACCGCGTTACGAGCCCCGGTACGAACCGCGCTACGAACAGCCGCGCTATCAGCAATACCAGCCGCGCTATGAACCTCGCTATGAGCCGCAGCGCGTCTCGGTTTACAGCACTGCTGCTGCGCGGGCGTTCAACAACTATTCGTCGTCCGAGCGTCGATTGATCCAGCGTCGCCTGTCGGCATATGGCTACTATCGTGGCGGGATTGACGGCTCTTTCGGCCCCGGTACCTATAACGCAGTGGTGGCTTACGCTGATGCGCAAGGCCAAGCCCGGCAACTGGCCTCGACCAACAGCGCCTACGGCGTTTATGACGGGCTGATCTATTAAGCCCAGCGCTGTTGGGCCTGACTGCTAAAACTATAAAGGCGCGCTCGGGATTTCGGGCGCGCTTTTATTTTGCCGATCCGCCAAGGATTGTGGGCCTTGCCGCGTCTCAGTAAAGTCATGCTGATGGAAACCCCAGATGAAACCCTCGCCTCTGCCGCCGCTGGCGGAGATCGGGATGCGTTCGCGCTGCTGGTGGAACGGCATTACGATCGGATTTATGGCCTAGCGTATCGACTGATCGGGCTGCGGGCCGAGGCGCAGGATCTTGCACAAGATATTTGCGCCGCTTTGCCCGTGAAGCTGCGGCATTGGCGGGGGGAAGCGCGGTTTACCACTTGGCTGTACCGGGTTGTGTTGAACGCCGCCCACGATTTGCGTCGCCGTAGGGCCACCCATGCGAAGGCGGCAAGTGGATGGGGCGATTGGGAAATTGCGCGGCAGGACGAGATTGCCGTGCAGGCTGAGGTGCAGGATTGGTTGGTGTCTGCGATGGCGCGGCTGTCGGTTGAGTTGCGCGACACGGTGGCTTTGGTTTTGGGTGAGGAGATGACTCAGGCCGAGGCTGGTTTGGTGTTAGGGATTTCCGAAGGTACGGTGGCTTGGCGGATGTCTGAGGTAAAAAAACGCCTGCGCGCGATGGCGGCGGAGGATGCAAGATGAGCGATGAAACTGACGCCCTGAAGGCTGCGCTGCGCGCTGTGCCGCCGCCTGATCCGGCTGCCAAAGCGGCGGCGATGCGGTTGGCTGTTGAAAATTTTGATCAGCTCCAAGGATCGACCGAGGCCGTGCGTCCTATGCAAGACCGTCCTGTGAAGGCGGGTATTTTGCAAAGGGGTCTTGCGATGTTGAATGCTTTGAAGATGAGGCCTGTGCTGGCGGCGACGACTTCGGTTGCCGCGCTATTGGTGGGGGTGGTGGTGATTTTGCCTTTGTCGGGCAAGGAGCCGATGGAGGAGGCGCAGAAAGAAGCACCTGCTCAAGTGAGCGCACTTTCTGAGAGGGACATGGCTGTGCTTCAGTCGGCTGCACGCGATGCGTCGCAATTGCCGCAGTCCAAGCCTTCACAAAATCTCAAAGTAGAAGAGCTTGCCGATGGGCGACCGAAATCAAGACCGGAAGATCTTGAAATTGCTCAGGTCGCGCCTGCCCAAGATATGGATGCGCAATCGAAGTCAGATCGTTCGGGGGTTATCGCATATGACTCACCCGAAGTTGCCGCAAACGCTCCGCCTGAAGCTGACTCGGCGGATGCCGCTGCGGACCAACCTCCACCAGCGGCGCGACCTGCGAAGCGGGCGATTGCGGCTTTACCTGTTGAAAACTACACGGCGGCTCCGGCAGGCATTGTTGCCGATATGCCCTTGCCGGAACCTATGCCGCAGGTGATGGAGAATACCGAAACCTTCGCCAATGCCGACGCCAATCCGGTGAAGGTGACGGCGGAGGAGCCGGTTTCGACCTTCTCGATTGATGTCGATACCGCGTCTTATGCCACGGTGCGCTCGTCGTTGAACGCTGGGTTCTTGCCCGATCCGGCCTCGGTGCGGCTTGAGGAGATGGTGAATTATTTTCCCTATGCCTATCCGAAACCGGAAGGCGAGCAGGCGTTTCGGCCTACGATTACGGTGATGCCGACGCCGTGGAACCCGAACACGCGGCTGGTGAATATCGCCATTCAAGGCGCGGTGCCGCAGGTGGAAAATCGGCCACCGTTGAACTTGGTGTTTTTGGTGGATACCTCGGGGTCGATGGAGGATGCCAACAAGCTGCCGCTGTTGAAGCAGTCGCTTGGGTTGATGTTGGGGCAGTTGAAGCCTGAGGATCAGGTGGCGATTGTGGCCTATGCGGGCTCGGCGGGGCAGGTGTTGCCGCCGACCAAGGCCAGCGATACGGCGACGATTATGGCGGCGCTGGATCAAATGGCGGCGGGTGGGTCAACTGCAGGCGCGCAGGGGTTGGAACTGGCCTATCTGGTCGCGGACAGCATGAAGGCGGAGGGCGAAATTTCCCGCGTGCTGCTGGCGACGGATGGCGATTTCAACGTGGGCATTGATGATCCCGAGGCATTGAAGGACTTCATCGCCAAGAAGCGTGAAAGCGGGGTTTATCTGTCGGTCTTGGGCTTTGGTCGGGGCAATCTCGATGATGCGACGATGCAGGCGCTGGCGCAGAACGGCAATGGCACGGCGTCTTACATCGACACGCTGAACGAGGCGCGCAAGGTGCTGGTCGATCAGTTGACCGGGGCTTTGTATCCGATTGCGGATAATGTGAAAATTCAGGTGGAATGGAATCCGGCGCAGGTCGCGGAGTATCGGCTGATCGGCTACGAGACGCGGGCGTTGACGCGCGAGGATTTCAACAACGACAAGGTCGATGCGGGTGATATTGGCGCCGGTACGGCGGTGACGGTGATCTATGAGGTGACGGCGCCGAACAGCCCGGCCCTGCGCAATGATCCGCTGCGCTATGGCACCGCCAAAGCACCTGAGGAGTCCAGCGAGTTGGGTTATCTGCGGCTGCGCTCGATCGCACCAGGGGGCAGGGACAGCACCCTACAGGAAACCCCAATTCTGTCGGGGATGCCGGTGACTGATGAAACCCGCTTTGCCGCCGCAATTGCGGGGCTTGGCCAGTTGCTGACCGATACCAAATATTTGGGCGAATGGGGTTGGGATCAGGCGATTGATCTGGCCCTCGCCTCGCGCGGAGCGGATGAGTTCGGTTACCGCATTGAGGCGGTGAACCTGATGCGCACCGCCAAGGCTTTGTCCCACTAATGCAGGCGCATTAATCCGCCAGCGCGCGGTCCAGATCCTCAATCAAATCGCGCGCATCTTCCAAACCGACCGACAGACGGAACACGCCTTCGCCTGCGAAACGCTTGTAGTCGGCAAGGCTTTCGCCCGTCATCCGGTAGGTTGATGCCATGATATCATCTGTGCCGACATGTACGCAGATGCTGCGCTGATGGCCGAGTGAAAAGGCGTAGTGCATCACGCGGAACCGCGCCGCCATCTTCTGCGCCATCCGTTCAGGATCAGTGGTCTGGAAGGTGATCATGCCACCGGGCAGCGCCATTTGACGATTGGCGAGAGCGTGTTGCGGATGGCTGGCGAGTCCGGGATAGGTGACGGCCAACACCTTTGGATGTGCCTGCAGGTGGTTTGCCAGTTGCATCGCGTTTTCCGAAGCGGTGCGCAGGCGAGGGAACAGCGTGTCGATGCCGCGCAAGATCAGCCAAGCGTTTTGCGCCGACAAGGCCGCGCCCAGATAGACCCCGGATAAGGAGCGGATTCGCGAGATCAGCTCTTTGCGGCCAATCACAGCGCCGCCCAATGCATCGCCGTGGCCGTTCATGAATTTGGTCAGCGAGTGGATCACCAGATCAATGCCATGGCTCAGCGGTTGGGTCAGAACTGGGGTGGCAAGGGTGCTGTCCACCGAGGTCAGCACTCCAGCGGATTTGGCGATTTCGGCCAACGCGGAAAGATCGGTCAGGCGCAGCAAGGGGTTACAGGGGCTTTCAGCATGGATCAGTTTGGTATTGGGGCGCAGGGCCGCTTTCAGCGCATCAAGGTTTGAGAGGTTAACCGGGGTCACCTCAATCCCAAAGCCAGGCAAAATCCGGGTGGCGAGTTCGTAAGCGCCCGCATAGCAGACATCGGAAATGATCAGATGATCGCCGGATTTCAGCAGCGCCAGAAAGGTCGCGGCAATCGCAGCAATTCCGGTGGCCGTTGCAAGGGCATCTTCGGCGCTTTCCAGACTGGACAGACGGCGTTCCAGATCGCGGACGGTGGGGTTGGTCCAGCGGGCGTAAAGGTAGGGCAGGTCGGTCAGATCACCGACACCATCGGCGGAAAACGCCGAGCCGCCGGGGGTGAAGACGTTGTTCACCGACATCGAAATGCCGGGCGCTATAGCCCCGGTAATCGGATCGGGCCGCAAGCCACCGTCTAGCGCGCGGGTGGCAGGGTGCATCGGATGCGCGGCCTCAACAGCGGTGATTTGCTTGGGGGGCAGGTGCGTTTTCATCGGATCTCCGTGCAGCATGGCGGGGGCATGGCGCAGAGTATCGCAGAGCGGGCGGCAAAGCGAAAGGCCCGGCGCAGGGCCGGGCCTTTCGGTCAAGGGGCTGGTTTAAGCGTTGGCGGGCTCGACCCGAGCCTCAACCGCTTTGGTCTCAACATCGACGCGGCGGCCGATCTCAATGCGGCGCGGCTTCAAGGCCTCGGGGGTTTCGCGCACGAGGTCAATGTGCAACATGCCATGCTCATGGGCGGCCCCGGTGACGCGGACATGATCGGCCAAAGCAAAGCGGCGATCAAAGGCGCGGGTGGCGATGCCACGGTGCAGATAGGCTTTGCCTTCGGCCTCGGGTGCTTTGCGGGCGGTGACATGCAGCGCGCCGTCTTTCACGTCAACCGACAGCTCATCGGGTGAGAAACCTGCCATAGCAATCGAGATGCGGTAAGCATCATCTGCGGTTTTCTCAATGTTATAGGGGGGATAGGTGGGCTGAGCCACATCGGCGCTGAGGGCGCGGTCGACGAGATCGGCCATACGGTCAAAGCCAACGGTGGCACGGTAAAGCGGGGCAAAATCAAAATTGCGCATAGTCATCCTCTTTCAAGCGATGGCCGTTTTGTGAACGGCGCGGAAGCCTTCCCGGAAGGGCAAGGCGGTTGACGCCCCCTAAGCCCGATTGCGGCACCTTGGGGACACCGCTGATTTGGGAAGTGATTTCGCGGGTTTCAAGCCCTTACGGTTTGATGAATTTTGCGCCGTTGGCTTTGCCGCCGGACAGGATGTTGACCTTGCTGCCTGCAAGCGAAACCGCCCGATTTTCTTTTGCCAACTCTGCCATCACAACGGCCAATGGTTCTTCGAGGGCAGTGCCGAGCGAGACTTTCTTACCGTCCGATTCCGCCTTGGCCGACACCACCGACACGATCTGTGGCACGCCGTTTTTCACCGTGAATATCGGTGCGCCGGAGGAGCCGAAATCCACATCGCACGACAGCACCAGCACTTTGTCCGCGCCATCAATCACATGGCAAATCTGTTGCAGCGAAGGCGCTTCGGCGCGGTCCTGCGCGTAAGAAACCACGCCAACCTCATCCCCGAGCGAGGGCGGCGCGGTAGTGGGGATCGGCTGGATCGAGGGCAGGCGGATCGGCTGATCCAGTTCCAGCACGGCGACATCAAAGGCGGTGCGATCCAGATCGTCTTCGCCGGAATAGGTGTAATCCGGGTGGGCGACGGCGCGCGCAATATTTCGGTAGGCCTCGGCCCGGCCATTGCGCAGACCTGCGAGGAAGTGGATATCGCGCGCGTCAATCCGCGCGCCGGTTTCTTTGTCAAACAGGCAATGTGCAGCTGTCAGCACCAGATCGGGGGCGATCAGAGTGCCGGTACAAAAGCCACGGTCGCCTAGGTTCAGCCGCCCAACCGCGTTCCAGCCCTTTGAATCATCGCCGGTTTGCAGGCTGACGAGGGGGGATTCTTGGGCAGCAGCGGGCAGGTTGGTAAAGGCAAGCAGGGCGATCAGGGCAAAGCGCATAGGTTCTCCGGGCTGGTTGCCTAACCTAGCCAGTAACTGCGGCAGATGTGAGGCAAATCACCCCAAAGCGCGCGGTTTCGGGCCACCTGTGGCCCAATCAAGCAGTTCCACCGTGTGCACGATAGGGATGGCCGTGGCCGAGCCGATTTGCATCATGCAGCCAATATTACCCGCCGCGATGATGTCAGGGCGTTTGGCTTCCAGCGTTTGCACTTTGCGGGCGCGGAGCTGCGCCGAAATCTCGGGTTGCAGCAGGTTATAGGTGCCCGCTGATCCGCAGCACAAATGGCTGTCGGAAGGTTCGACCACCGTAAAACCGGCTCGCTTCAGCAGGTCTTTCGGCGCAGTCTTGATTTGCTGGCCGTGTTGCAGGCTACAGGCCGCGTGATAGGCCACGGTCAGGCCTGTGGGGGCACCCTCCGGCAGAGTAAGCCGTTGCAACAGTTCGGATATATCCAGTGTCAGGGCTGATACTTCAGCCGCCTCCGCCGTGCCAATCATATGGCCGTAGTCTTTCACGGTGGTGCCGCAGCCGCTGGTATTGATCACAATCGCATCCAGCCCTTTGCCGCGTTTCTCGGCAATAAACGCCGTGATATTGGCGTGAGCGGAGGCATGGCTTTCGGCCTCTCGCCCCATGTGATGGGTCAGCGCGCCGCAACATCCCATGCCGCTCGGAATGACCACCTCGCAGCCCAAACGGCGCAGCAGGCGGATGGTGGCATCGTTGATATCGGTGTTCAGCGCCTTTTGCGCGCAGCCCGTCATCAACACCACCCGCATCCGCCGTGGCGCGGTGGGCGCAAAGCTTTGCGGATCGTCATTGCGGCTTACCGGGGGGATTGCTGCGGGTACCATCGCCAGCATGGCCCGCAGCCGCGGATCGGGGATCAGCCGTGCGAAAGGGCGGCCTAGTTTGGCGGCAAACAGCGCGAGCCGGAAACGCGTCGGATGCGGGATAACCTTGGCCAAGACCCAGCGCAGCAGGCGATCTGTCAGCGGGCGCTTGTAGGTTTTCTCAACATAAACCCGTGCCTGATCAATCAGATGCATGTAATCGACGCCTGAAGGGCAGGTCGTGGTACAGGCCAGGCAAGACAGACAGCGATCCAGATGTTTCACCGTGCGGGCATCGGCGGGACGCCCGGTTTCCAACATTTCCTTTATCAGATAAATCCGACCGCGCGGGCTATCCAACTCATCGCCAAGCACTTGATACGTTGGGCAAGTGGCTGTGCAAAACCCGCAATGCACGCAAGAGCGCAGGATCTTGTTGGCCTCGGCCAGTTTGGGGTCTTGCAGTTGAGATTCGGTGAAATGCGTCTGCATCAGCCCATCATCCCCGAATTGAAAATACCGCGCGGATCGAATTTGGCGCGCAGGCCTGCGGTCAGTGCCGCCACAGTCGGGGCTTCGGGCTGGAAGGCCGCAATGCCCTCCATCCCCGGCAGGGCCCGCATCAGAGTGGCATGGCCGATGCCCGTCACCGCCGTACGGACATCCGCTGTGCCGTCAGGATCGCGCAGCCACAGTAGGCCGCCCGCCCAATCACAAATCGCCTCGCAGGCCAGGGTTTGCACCACCCGCATGGCCTCGGTCGGCTTGATTGAAAGCCGCCAGACCGCCCCCGGCTTATTGGCAAAGTCTTGAACGTCACGCAGCGGCTTCCAATCGACCGCCGCTTGCTCATAGCCGAGCAAGGTGCAAAGCCTCCCCGCGCGGTAGGCAACCGAGCCCGCCATGCCTTCCAGCCGGATCATCGCACGGCCATCTGCCCAAGCCGCGCCGGAAATGTCATAGGGAGAGCCAAGCGCTGCGCGCAAATCCGACAACCCCTGCGGCAAGGCCCGTTCGGCGACCAGCGTCACCTCGGCCTCTGGCACCGCCTGCACTTTGAACGACACTTCGGTCAACACGCCCAAAGCGCCATGTGAGCCAGCCATAAGCTTGACCAGATCATAGCCCGTGACGTTCTTCATCACCCGCCCGCCATTCTTGATCACATCCCCCCGGCCATCGACAAAGCGCACCCCCAAAAGTGCGTCGCGGCACGCCCCCACCTGCACGCGGCGCGACCCTGAGGCATTGGCCGCCACCACGCCGCCGATGGTCGAAACACCACTTCGGCCCAGCAGCCCGCGCAAATCCGGCACCTCAAACGCCAAGCGCTGCCGCTCGGTTGCCAGCAGCGCGTCTATTTCCGCCAGCGGCGTGCCTGCGCGTGCAACCAAAGTCAAAGCGCCGGGTTCGTATAGCTCAATGCCGTGCAATGCCCTGGTGTCCAAAGCCTCGCCCATGGCACGACCCACCCGACGCGTGCCACCACCTTGGATGCACAAAGCTTGCCCGCCGTGGATGATATCGCTGAGTTCAGCTTCTGTTGCAGGCCGCATGGTCATCCTCTTTGCTCAAATATCCTCGGGGGTCCGGGGGGCTAGCCCCCCGGCCTTTTATGCCGCGCGCCGTCCCGCTGTTATATCCAATGGAAACACCTTCGCCGGGTTCAAAAGCCATGCCGGATCGAACACATCCTTGACGCGCAACTGTGCCTCCATATCCGCCGTATTGAACTGCACCTTCATCAGGTCGCGCTTTTCAATCCCCACGCCATGCTCGCCCGTCAAACAACCGCCGACCTCAACGCAGAGCTTCAGGATATCCGCGCCAAATGCCTCGCAACGTTCCAGATCGCCGGGTTTGTTGGCGTCAAACAGGATCAATGGGTGCATGTTGCCATCTCCGGCGTGAAACACATTGCCAACGTCCAGACCACAAGCTGCACTCATCTCACCAATGCGGCGCAGCACGAAAGGAAGGGCCGAGACCGGGATCGTGCCATCCAGGCACATGTAATCGTTGATCTGCCCCATCGCGCCAAAGGCAGATTTGCGGCCCAGCCAGATGCGCTTGGCCTGATCCTCATCTGCGGCTTCGCGGAATTCGACCGGGTTATGCGCCATAGCTATCGCTTTGATGCGGGTCAGTTGCTCGTCGATTTCAGCGGGGCTGCCTTCGACTTCGATGATCAGCAAAGCCTCGCAATCGGGGTAGCCTGCCTTGGCGAAAGCTTCTGTGGCGCGGATGCAGGGGCGGTCCATGAATTCGATGGCGACGGGCAAGATGCCAGCCTTGATGATGTCAGAGACGCAGGTACCCGCGACTTCGTTTGAGTCGAAGCCCACCAGCACGGGGCGCGCGCCTTCGGGTTTCGGCAGGATGCGCAGGGTGGCTTCGGTGACGATGCCAAGCTGGCCTTCCGATCCGCAGATCACCCCTAAAAGATCAATTCCACCGGCATCCGCCCACGGTCCGCCGATCTCCACCACCGTGCCATTCATCTGCACGAGCGTCACCCCCAGCAGGTTGTTGGTGGTGACACCGTATTTCAGGCAATGCGCCCCGCCCGAGTTCATTGCGATATTGCCCGCGATGGCGCAGGCGAGTTGGCTGGAGGGGTCAGGTGCGTAGAACCAGCCATCGGCCTCAATCGCCCCGGTGACCGACAGGTTGGTGCGGCCCGACTGCACCCGGATAAAGCGGTTGTCGTAGTCGGTTTCCAGCACGTTGTTCATGCGCGCCACACCGAGGATCACGCAATCGGCGGTGGGCAGAGACCCTCCGGCAAGGCTGGTTCCTGCGCCGCGCGGCACCACCGGTACGCCTTCATCATGGCAAATCCGCAAGACGGCGGCCACCTCGGCGGTGGTGCGGGGCAGTACGGCAACCATGGGTGCGCAGCGGTAGGCGGTCAGCGCATCACATTCATATGCGCGGGTTTCCGCAGGATCGCTGATGACCGCATCGGGGGGCAGAACGCTGCGCAACTTGGCGACTATGGTAGATTTGCGCGCGACGATGGCGGCATTGGGGATCGGCATATCCATAAGCGCCTCCTTGCGTGGTTAGAAAATATAACCAATTTTCCAAAATGGCAAGCAACTGCTGCTCTTTCCAGAGTTGCCGCGACCGCCTAAGCTTGGCGGATGCAAAGCATGATCAGCATCGGCCCGTTCAGCATCATCGACGCACTTTCTGTGGCGCTTGCCTTGGTCGCTTGGGCAGGGATCGGCTGGTTGATCGAGCATCCGCCCGCCCGCCGCCCCTCGGTCACGGTGCTGATGAAAGAGTATCGCCGCGAGTGGATGCGACAGTTTTTGACGCGCCAGCCGCGGATATTTGACGCTTCGATCATCGACAGTCTGCGGCAGGGCACAGCATTCTTTGCCAGCGCCTCGCTGATCGCGATTGGCGGCGGCATCGCGCTGATCGGCAATCCGGCGGCGATTGTCGGGCTGGCCGAAGACCTGACCCTGCCCGCTAATGCCACCGGATTGCAGCTGCGGGTGCTGCTGGTGATCATGTTTCTGGCCAATGCGGTGCTGAAATTCATCTGGTCGAACCGGCTGTTTGGCTATTGCGCGATCATGATGGCAGCGGTGCCGAATGATCCCGGCGAGCCGGTGGCACCGCACCGTGCACAGCAGGCGGCCGAGTTGAACATCACGGCGGCGAAAAGCTTTAACCGTGGTTTGCACTCGATCTATTTCGCGCTTGGCAGTCTGGGCTGGCTGCTTGGCCCCTACGCGCTGATCGCCACGACACTGCTGACCTCGGCGCTGCTGATCCGGCGCGAGTTTGCATCGGACTCGCGCAAGGTCATGCTGGACGCCGCTTAAAACGCCCTTCCACCAACCAGGCCGCCACCGCCAACCCCGCCGCCAAGATCAGCATCAGCCAGCCAGGCACCAGCGGGCTGATCCGCAAATCTTCGGTGACAAATGCGCCGCGCGGGGTGACGCCGATCCAGCCGCGCCCCGCGGCTGGGCGACCTTCTCGCACGATACGGATGCTTGGCAGACCCGCTTCGATCGGCAAAATACCACCCTGCATGGTCGCCACGATGGGGGTGAGGCCTTCGCCGCTTGCCAGTGTTTCCACAAATTCCTTTGGGGCCGATGGGCCGACGGCCACCACGCGCACCAGATCGCCTTGTTGTAGACGGTACAGTCCCAAGGCAGGGGCCTTCCAGTCGATACTGTATTTGCCCGGACCGTCTGGCGGCAGGGTCAGAGTTTGCGTTTTGCCATCCGGCCCAGTGATGGTGAGATCGCCCGGAGGTTTATCCGCCACAGTGCGGCGCGTGATCGTCAGCACATCGCCCTTGTTGGTTGCGGTCAGAGCTTCTTCTTCAAGTTCCGGTTCTTTCAGCATCCAGTGTGCAAGCCGCCGCAGCAGTTCCAACTGCGGCCCGCCACCTTCATAACCGCGCCCCCAGAGCCAAGCTTGATCCGAGGCCAGCACCGCGATGCGGCCCTTTTCGACGCGATCCAGCACCAGCAAAGGTTTGTCTTGCGGGCCCAACATCAGCACCTGACCGCGCAGCAGGTTCACGTCGATCAGCCGGAACCAACGCCCCCAACCCGTCGGAAACAGCGCTTCTAACCCTTCGGTCACAGGATGACGGCGGCCTAGATCGGTCAGCTTGGGCCTATAGCCTTCCTCAATCACCTGAGAGGTAGGCTCAACAGGGAGAATTTCGGCCAAAGGCGAGCGCCACAGGCTGTCCACCGCGCCAAATTCTGGCCCAGCGGCAACCAACACCGTGCCGCCATTTTTCACATATTGCACAACGTTATCAATATATTCCATCGGCAGGATGCCGCGCATCCGATAGCGGTCAAAGATGATCAGGTCGAAATCCTTGATCTTTTCGACAAACAACTCGCGGGTCGGAAAGGCGATCAGTGATAATTCTTCTACCGGCACGCCATCTTGCTTTTCGGGCGGGCGCAGAATGGTGAAGTGTACGAGGTCAACCGAGGGGTCAGATTTCAGCAGATTGCGCCAAACGCGCTCACCCGCATGAGGTTCGCCCGAGACCAACAGCACCCGCAAGCGGTCGCGCACACCGTTCACCTGTACCACGGCCACATTGTTGCGGTCAGTCAACTCACCCGCGACGGGGGCCACCGCGAATTGCAGTACGTTCATACCGGCATGAGGCAGGCGGACGGGCAGTTCCATATCTTCGTTCACCGGTATGTCGAAGGTCATCGGCGCATCGGAATCAACGCCGATGGTCAGCGCCACCATGGCACCCGCAGATGCGGGCACCGCGCCTTTGTCTTCAACCTTCAGTTTCAGGGTGAATTCTTCGCCCAAAATCGCGAAGGCGGGGGCGTCTTTGATGATCAGATGGCGGTCCCAATCTTGCTTTTTCCCGGTCAGCAGCACCTGCAACGGCGCGGGCAAAGCCGGGGCAAGGCCAAGATCATGCACCTGCCCATCGGTCACCAAAATGGCTCCGGCGATCCGGGCGCGGGGTTCCTCGGCCATCGCTTGCGCCAGTGCAGTCATCGCTAGAGTGCCCGCATCCTCGGGTCCATCGCCGAAGCGAATCAGCCGCAGTTCTGTGTTGGGCAGGGCTGCGACTTCTGCCGTGACCTTGGCCACCGCTGCATCTACCTGCGCCTTGCGGTCTGACAGCGTTTGACTAGAGCTTTCATCCACCAGCAGTAAAACAATATCCGACAATGGCTTGCGGTTTTCTTCCTGCAAGGACGGGTTCGCCAGCGCCACGCCAAAAGCCACGAAGGCAAGCCCGCGCAACAGCCAGCCGCGTAGACCTTTCCACAACGCAAATGCCACCAGAAGTCCGGCGATGATCACCAAGGTCCAGATCACGGGTAGGGCGACAAGAGGATCGAAGATGATAGTCCGGTTCATTCGCCAAGCCTTTCCAGCAGGGCAGGCACATGCACCTGATCCGATTTATAGTTTCCGGTCAGAACATGCATGATCACGTTGATGCCAAAGCGGTAAGAAATCTCGCGTTGATCCTCACCCGCATAGCCACGCCCCACCGGGAACATCGGGACGCCGTCTGGATCAGTGGCCCAGGCCGAGGCCCAATCGGCGCTGCCGATGATCACTGGTGTCACGCCATCGTTGAGGTTGCGGAAGGGCATACCTTCGGCTTGCTCGGCTGCTGGGTCTGACGCCTCAACCCAGACCGCTCCACCCGAAAAACGGCCGGGGAAGTCTTGCAGCAGATAAAAGCTGCGGGTCAGCACATGGTCGTTCGGCATCGTCTCCAAAGGCGGAATATCCAACCCCGAAGCGATCAGTTGCAGCATCTGGCCCTCGGGTGAGGTGTCGCCCGAAAAGCCCGCGATGTCACCGTCGCGGGTGTCGAACATGATCATCCCGCCCGTGCGCAGAAAGCGGTTCAGCTTGGCATAGGCCGCGGTCGATGGCACTGGTTGGTTCGGCGTCATAGGCCAATACAGGAAGGGGTAGAACGCCAGATCATCCTTCTCCAGATCAATGCTTATCGGCATCTCCGGTTCAACCGCCGTGCGCAGCCAAAGCTGATCGCTGAGCCCGCGCAGTCCCGCCTCGGAAACCTGATCCATCGTGTCATCACCGGTCTGGACATAGGCCAGCACCACGCCGCGTGTCGCCTCCAGCGCCTTGACATCATCGGACACCTCCGCGCGGACATCGTGCGGCACCATCAGGGCCATCAGCACGGCAGCGGTGCGGGCAAGGCCACCGATCCGGCCCGAAACCCAAAGCGCCGCCAGCACATCCAGTGCCAGCATCAGCATTGCGGCGGTCAGCAAGATGCCCTTCAGCGCTCGGGCTTTTACCGTCTCAATACCCTCAATCACAGTCCCAGCGGGCCAAGTGGCGGCGGTGATCGCGGTCTTGGCAGAAATCACGTTCAGCGCGACTTTACGTTCCGCACTTGCGTAAAGTCCCGCAGGCAAGCCCGGACCGGGGCCGGTATCCATCGCTTTGGCAAGTTTTTCGCCCTCAACGCCGGCAATTTCGCCGGCGTCCCGCTCTAATCCATAACCGTCCATGACCTTCTGCGGCACCCAGGTCAGCCCGGCCAAATCCTGCGCATCGGGTGCTGCGGGCTTGGTGGAAACCGCCAGCCGTTCCAGCATAAGCACAAACAGACCCGAAAGCGGCAGGCTGGACCATTCGGCATTTGCCGTCACATGCACCAGCACCACCTGTCCTGCACCGATCTCCTTGCGGGTGACCAAGGGTGTTCCATCAGCAAGCGCCGCAATCGTCCGCTCGGTCAGCTTCGGATTGGGTTGGGCCAGCACCTGCTCGCTCACGGTCACATCGTCGGGGATGCTTAAGCCGTGGAACGGTGAATCCTCGGGAAAGGGCGCCAGCGTTTTCGGCTCTCCCCAACTCATCGCACCGCCCACAGACCTGCCCCCTTCGCGCAAACGCACCGGCATCAGCGGGTCTTCATCAGCGCGCGACAATTCCGACGCAGCGAGCCGAGGCCCCGCGAAACGCAGCAAAAGCCCGCCTTTGTTCACCCATTCCAGGAGGCTAGCGGTCTCCACCGGCGTCAATTTGGCGACATCGGCCAGAATGATCACATCCGGGTTGGCCGGGATCACATCCGACAGGCCGCCTTCGACCAGATCGGCGACCGGGACCAAGGCTTGTCGCAGATAATAGGTCGGCTGCAGCAGAGGCAGGCCTTCCCGATCCGGTCCGCCACCGATCACCGCGATTTTGCGGCGCTTCAGGCTGTCATCGGTCAGGCTGACCGCACCGGACGAGCGTTGGCCCAACAACTCAAACCGGGTGACGCGGTTGCGCAGTTCCGGCGGCAGGTCCAGCGAAAGCTTGGCTTCGGGCGCATTGGCGTCAAAGTGCAGACTGCCCCGCGCCAGTTCGCGATCAATTCCCGAAGGATCAGGCCCGCGCGCGATCACATCCAGATCGGCGACATCGCCCGGAAGCCGAGCGGCCGTGACCATGATCTTGCCATCTTCAAAGGCTGCGGGCCGCAGGGCGAAAACCGGTCGTGGGGAAAGGAAGGCAGTCAGATTGCCCTTCGCCTTTAGCGCTGCCAGCAGTGCCGAGCGGCCGGGATGATCAAGGCCATCGGACAGCCAATAGCTGTCAAAGGTGTCGGAGGGCAGAACTCTTGCCCAGTCCTCAAGCCCTTGCGGGGCGAACGGCTGCGGCTCCATCGCGGCCAAGCGACCTGCCCATGCGTCAGCGTTCTGGAACTCGACGGGTTGTGGCAGATCGGTCAGCCGGATCACCGCAACGGTGCGACCCGCCCGACCCGCCTCGACCAGCAAACTACTGGCCTTATCCATCCGGCTGGGCCAATCACGGGCATCGGCCCAGCCACCATCCAGCACGATCAACAAAGGCCCGGATCCGGCGGCACGATTTTCCGGGTTCAGAATAGGTCCCGCAAAGCCGATGATAGCTGCCGCCACCGCCAAAGCCCGCAGCAACAGCAGCCACCAAGGGGTTTTGTCGGCCTGACGGTCTTCATCGACCAGCCCCAGCAGCAAAGCCACGGCCGGAAAGCGGCGGCGGATTGGGGCAGGCGGGATGGCGCGCAACAGCAGCCACAGAAGCGGCAAAGCGATCAGGCCCCAAAGCAGCCAGGGGGTGGTGAAGGCAAGTAGGTTCATCGTCCACCCTCCAGCGCGCTGTAGGCCCAAAGCAGCGCAATCTGCGCCGATTGTCCGGTGTGGTGGCAGTGATAATGCCAGCCCATCGCGCTGGCCAAGGTGGCAAGGCGGGCCTTGCGTTCGGCCAAACGATCCAGATAGCGCGTGCGCAAATCGCCCGCCGATTGGGTTTCATGACGCAAGGAACCTTGCATCGATTCGAACACAGTGCGACCCAGATAAGGGAAATCTTCTTCTGCAGGATCAAGAACTTGGAGCAAAACGCCCCGCACTCCGCGATCCGCGGCATGGGTCAACGCAGTTTCCAAAGGGTCGAGGTTACCAAGGAAATCCGACAGGAACACTGCCCGCCCATGGCTGACCATGCCCGCCACGTCCGCCACTCCGTAATCCTCGGCCCCGTCCGACGATAGCCCTGCCAGCAGATCCATAATCTGCGCCCGCCCCGGTTTCGGGGCCATACCCGATAGTCCAACGCGCTCGCCGCCGCGCAGCAGCAGCACCGATAAAGCCAGCGCCAACAGCCGCGCGCGGTCCAGCTTTGGCGCGCGGTCTTTGTCGCCCGAAAACGCCATCGAGCGCGCCGCATCAACCCACAGCGTCACCGATTGCGCCGCCTGCCATTCACGTTCCCGCACGAAATGTGCGTCGGAACGTGCTGACCGCCGCCAATCAATCGACCGCGCTGCATCGCCCTGATGCGCGGGGCGATATTGCCAGAACTCATCACCTTGGCCGGCGCGGCGGCGACCATGTTCGCCCAGCATTAGCGTTGCGGCCAAATGTTCGGCCTCTGCCAAAAGCGCTGGCAGGGATTGACCGAGCGTTTCGGCCCGCGCACGCAGATCGGCGGGTATGCTCACGCAGCGGCCTCGGTGCGCAGGGCGCGGGAAACCGTGCGGTCAATCAGGCCAGACAGCGTCTCGCCGCGCGCGCGGGCAGCGAAGGACAGGGCCATACGGTGCTCCAGCACGGGCTTTGCCATCGCGGCCACGTCGGCGATTGAGGGCACCAAGCGGCCATCCAGCAAGGCCCGCGCCCGCACTGTCAGCATCAGGGCTTGGGCGGCGCGCGGTCCCGGCCCCCAAGACAGGCTGCCTGCCAGGTCGCGACCCTCGACCTCGCCCGGCCGGCAGGCGCGCACCAGATCAAGGATCGCCTCAACCACCTGATCGCCCACTGGCATCCGCCGCAGCACAGTTTGGGCGGCGAGCAGTTCGTCGGCGCTAAACACTTGATGGGCCTCAGTTTCTGTCGCGCCCGTGGTCGCCAGCAGAATTTCGCGCTCATGCGCGCGGGTGGGGTAATCGACATCAACTTGCAAAAGGAACCGGTCCAACTGCGCTTCGGGCAGAGGGTAAGTGCCTTCCTGTTCAATCGGGTTTTGCGTGGCGAGAACGTGGAACGGGCGGCCCAAAGCGCGGTGCTGGCCGGCGATGGTGACCTCTTTTTCCTGCATGGCTTGCAGCAAAGCCGACTGGGTGCGGGGACTGGCGCGGTTGATCTCATCCGCCATCAGCAGCTGGCAAAACACCGGGCCTTCGATGAAGCGGAAGGCCCGGCTGCCATCGCTGGCGGTTTCCAGCACTTCCGAACCCAAGATATCGGCAGGCATCAGATCGGGCGTGAACTGAATGCGGTTGCCTTTCAGGCCCATCACGGTGGACAGGGTATCGACCAGCAGCGTCTTGCCCAAGCCCGGTAGACCGACCAGCAGCGCATGTCCCCTGCACAGCATTGCCGCCAAAACCTGATCGACAACCTTGTCCTGCCCGATAAAGCGCTGGTTGATCGAGGCCTTCGCCTGCGCCAGCCGCACGCCTAAGCTTTCGATCTCGGCGACGAGTTGGGTGGGATCGGCCATGACAATTCTCCGGAACAGGTTATATGCTGCCATATGATCCAATCTG
>JBKJTI010000211.1:0-7313 GCA_046590425.1 Cypionkella sp.
TATGCAACTGCGCTCAAGGCCGATTTTCCCGATGTGGCGGCAATGCTGGAAAACGTGCAGCTTACGACCGATCAGCTTTCGGAAATGACCTATGCTTTGGTCATCGAAAAGCGCGATGCGGACGAATACGCGCGCGAATGGATCGATAAGCACGACGACTTGGTCCTCAGCTGGTTCGCGAAGTGACCCTTGGCACGCATATCTGAAAAATGGGGCCGCGCGGCAATCGCTGCAGCGGCCCCGACAGATCAAGGGGTAGGGATAATGAACGAAACAGTCGTCAGGCTGCAAAACGTCTGGAAGATTTTCGGGCCGCGCGCGAAAGAAGCGCTGCAGGCGGTACAGGCCGAAGGCTTAGGCAAGACCGCGGTGCTGCAACGCTTTGGCTGCGTAGTGGGGGTGCAGGGGGCCAGTTTTGACGTGGCCCGGGGTGAGATATTCTGCATTATGGGCCTGTCAGGGTCGGGCAAATCCACATTGGTGCGCCACATCAACCGCCTGATCGAGCCGACATCTGGCCGAATCGAGATTCTGGGGCAGGATATGTCGGCGCTGTCGCCTTCCGACCTGCGACGTGTCCGGGCCGAGCATATAGGTATGGTGTTTCAGCACATGGCCCTGATGCCGCACCGGTCGGTGCGCGAAAACGTCGGTTATCCGCTGGAAATCCGCAAAGTTTCGAAATCGAAACGCTGGGCCATTTCCGATCACGTCCTACAGCTGGTTGGTCTGAGTGGTTATGAAGACCGGCGCCCCGCGCAATTATCGGGGGGCATGCAGCAGCGGGTCGGGATTGCGCGCGCCTTGGCTGCGGACCCCGAAATCCTGCTGATGGACGAGCCGTTTTCCGCACTCGATCCGCTGATCCGTCTGCAATTGCAGGATCAGTTCAAGGCTCTGGTGGCCGAACTGGGCAAGACAACGCTGTTCATCACCCATGATCTGGATGAGGCAATCCGTATCGGCCACCGCATCGCCATCATGAAAGATGGGGTGATCGTGCAGATCGGCACACCTGAGGATATCGTGATGAATCCTGCCGACGATTATGTGCGCGAATTCGTCCAAGGCATCTCAAAGCTGAAGCTGGTGCGCGCGCATTCGATCATGGAGCCGATCAAGGCGTTCCGCAAAACCTGGGACAAATCCCTTGATGCAGCGCCACGCGCTGACGGAAGCGCCGATCTGGATCAATTGATCGACCTGTCCGTTGAAACCTACGATCCCATCGTGATCACTGAAAACGGTGTGGATGTGGGCGTTGTGAACAAGGCCCGCCTTTTGCGCGGTATTCAGGGAGGCAAGAATGCGTGAGCATTCCAAGGGCGTGACCGTTACCGCCGCGTCGGACGTCAAGGTGGATCGTTCCGCGCTGGACGCCTCCATCACATGTTTTGTGGGCCCCAACAGCGCCTATTTCATACGCGCTTTTCGGCGGATTCATGACGCTACCGGTTGGGCGCCGCGCACCTTCAACATTAGTGCCGCGCTGTTGGGCCCGTTCTGGTCTGCTTCGCGCGCGATTTGGGGGATGTTTTGGACGTTTCTGATCCTGGAATTGATTGCCTGGGTTCAGTTGGGCCGTGCTATTTGGGGCAATCCCGGCGCCGATATTGCTGAACGCGCCGCGCGCCAGTTTGAGCGGGCGCAAGAAATGTTGACCCGTGCCGAAGCGGCTCGTGCGGCGGGCGAAGACCCAACACGTTTTGAAAATCTGGCCAAGAACCTTGGCAAGACGGCCGAGATAAGCATGGCACAAGCTGACGCCGCCCAATCAGGTGCGTTAGGCATCCTGCTGGTTGGGCTGGGGTTGCTTGTGCTGTGCAAGGTTGTGCAGGGGTTTTACGCCGATCCAGCTTATGAGCGGCAATATTCGCTCTGGCGCACCGCCCCTAAGCGAGTGGAAAATGGCCGATCACTTGGTAATATCTTGCAGGGTATTGTCTTTGTCGCCGCCATTGCCCCCTTGGTGATCTACAAGTTCACGGTTAGTGCTTCACTGGCCATGCTTGATGTGTTTCCCGAAAAGGCGGTCTCCGAGATCATTCTGGGGCAGGGCAACGGGACGCTATTCTCGAACGTATCTGCTTGGATCGAGGCACAAATCGACGCGCTGGCCCGCGCGGGCAGCGGCACGTTCAACGCCATTACTTCGGGGGTGCGCTATGTTCTGGATGCACTGACTGTGGCGCTGGCCGGAACCCCGTGGCCTGTGGTGATGCTGGTAATCATTGTTACAGCCTGGCGGTCGGCGGGGCCGCGGGTTGCGATTTTTACCACTGCGGCACTCGCCTATATTGCGCTGCTGGGCTATTGGGAAGTGGCGATGGAAACGGTGGCACTGGTCGGTGCTGCGGTGATCATCTGCGTGGCAATTGGCATTCCGGTTGGCATCTGGTTCGGCAAATCGCGCCGGGTCTATCGTATGGCTGAGCCGGTCCTCGACTTGATGCAGACCTTGCCCGCTTTCGTCTATCTTATTCCGATCATCGCCTTTTTTGGAACCGGAAACCCGCCCGGAATTTTGGCGACCATCATTTTTGGCATGCCACCTGTGATTCGCCTGACGTGTCTGGGGATGCGCGGCGTGCCCGAAAGCATCAACGAGGCGGCACAGGCCTTTGGCGCGTCGAAATGGCAATTGCTGAAGGATGTCGAGGTTCCGCTCGCCTTGCCGTCGATCATGACGGGCGTCAACCAGACTATTTTGATGTGCCTGTCGATGGTCGTCATCATTTCGCTAATCGGGGGGGGGGGGCTTGGCAAGGTCATTCTTGAGGCGCTGCAATATGCGGCCAAGGGGCCGGGTCTTCTGGGCGGCTTTGCCATTCTGTTTTGTGCGATGGTGATCGATCGTATCGTGCAAGGGGCCTTCCGCAGCGAAGATCAGAAAGACTGACGCCGGAGATCCGGCCGTCTCCTCCGCAAAACAGCGCGCGCCAAACGGGTGCGCGCGTCATTTAAAAGAGGTCAACATGGCGCAACCGCGCATCGCCGTATTTGCGACCGGCCGCCGCATCATGAAACCACTGGGCGCATTGGGCCCCGGCTTTCTTGTGTCGGTGGTCATCGCGATCGCGGCCCAGTTTCTGTCCGAGCACCATGGTGCGCCGGCAATGCTAATGGCCTTGCTTCTTGGTATTGCGTTCAACTTCCTGGCCGAAGAGGGACGCTGCATGCCGGGCATCGCCTTTACGGCCCGCAGCGTTCTGCGGGCTGGCGTGGCGCTGTTGGGCGTGCGGATCAGTGTCGATATGCTCATTGGGCTTGGGGCGCCGCTTGTCATCTTGACCGTGTCCGGCGTGATCCTGACCATTCTTTTTGGGCTGCTTGGGGCAAGGCTTCTTGGCCGGGGGTGGCGCCTTGCGCTGCTGACTGGCGGGGCGGTGGCGATCTGCGGGGCCTCAGCTGCCATGGCGATCGCCGCGATCTTGCCGCGCAATGAACACTCCGAAAAAAACCTGACGTTTACGGTACTTGCGGTCACGGTGCTCAGCACGGTTGCGATGATCGTTTATCCTTTGGTGACCAGTCTGGTCGGGCTCGATCCTGTCGCCACGGGCGTCTTTCTGGGCGGCACAATTCACGATGTGGCACAGGTTGTCGGTGCCGGCTTCTCGGTCTCGGAAGAGACGGGCGAGACTGCTACATTGGTCAAGCTGATCCGCGTCGCGGTGCTGGCGCCGGTCGTTCTGTGCTTTTCCCTGGCCGTCCGCGCGAAAGGCGGTGCGACAGATAGACTTTCCGCCCGCCCCCCGCTTTTGCCTGGTTTCGTGGTGGCGTTCATCGGTCTTGCAGCCCTCAATTCTATTGGTCTGGTCCCTAAGTTATTGTCTGGTTTTCTGAGTGATGTATCACGTTAGTCGCTGCTTGTAGCCATCGCGGCTGTGGGCATGAAGACCGCGATGCGAACCATTCTTGATGTCGGGATCCATGCGATCGCTCTGATAATCGCCGAAACCGTATTTCTTGCTATTTTCATACTGAGCGGGCTGCATTGGCTCAGCTAGCTGCTGATCGAGGATTCACAGATCAGTCTCGGTGTGATTCAAGGTTACCAAATGGAGGCAACCTTTGCGTTCAGTTGCGATCTCAAGTCGACCTGCTCGGCGTCGTCGCAGAGATCTAGGGTAAACAGCTTGACGATGGCAGCGGCAAAAAGTAACGCGCCGCGCAGCTGCTTCGACGGGGTCCAGCGCATGGATCACGTCCTTGGCTGTAGCGCGGGCTGTCTTCCTTTACGGTCGAACCAACGGTCCCCACTTTGTCAAGACTCCGGAACACGAAATGCGCGAGTTTCGCGGCTTTCTCCAAGCGCTGCTAGGTGCCCGCGCCGAGGCCATCAGCGCGCGGTATGTCGTCGAGGATCGGCTGCGCAAAGTGATGGCGGGCACTGAGCGCATGGCCAGCACCATCGAGCGCGACTCGATGGTGACCGAACCGCCGGTGGCCATCACGATCCTGTCGACTGACCTGCGCCAAGCCGCAGCGGTTTCGGACCTAGTCTTACCTGCCGCCACACGCACGACGGATCTGGCACCGTGATCCGAACGCGCATAAGCGCGCTCAACATCCGACCCGACCTTATGCGCCAAGCTCATTTCTGCAACCTCACGCGGTACATTGGCAATCTCAGACGCCCAGTCGCGGAAGGTGGACCTAAATCCATGTACGGTCACGCCCTCAACCTGAATCCGGCGCAACAGCATCAGCATTGCCATGTTTGATAGTGGCTTGTGCCGCTTTTGGCCATCAAAAACATAATCAGACTGCATCGCACGCAACGGTTCAATGATTGCGAGCATCTCATCGCTCAGCGGTATCTTCCGCGCGCCGTAGAGCTTGCGGTTGGCATCCCAGGCAGCATCGATCTTGAGGCTCAGGGCGGCATCGGACTTGGCACGCGCCGATGCCCGATCAGGATCCTGTGCGATGGACCGCCGGTCATAATAGGTGGAAGGGGAAAACTGCAGTGTCCTTCAGATCGGCTCGACCCCGAATGCCTCTCGGCTTTCCTTAATGAAATCCATCATTTGCGAAACGGGCGGTCGAGCTCCGCCTGGGCAAAATACGCTGAAGCTTTGCGCAGGATCTCGTTCGTCTGCCGGAGTTCACGGTTCTCGCGCTCAAGCTCTTTGATCCGCGCGATCTCAGCGCTGCTAGGTCCGGGCCGTTCGCCAACGTCATGCTGGACCTGTCGCATCCAGACGCGAAGGCTGTCCGGCGAGCAGCCCAATTTACCCGCGATCGCCGTCAGCGCCGCAGCTTCGCTTTGATAATCATCGCGGTGTTCCATCGCCAGCCGCACCGCACGCTCGCGGAACTCGGGTGAATACGGCTTCGCGGTCTTCTTCTTGGATGTCTGTTCCATAACGGGCAATTCTCCGAGAGTTTTGCCCTCCGGTAAACCCGGGGCGGTTCATACAGATTCAGCCGGAAGGTGGCGTCAGAACAGCGTTTACCCTGAGCTCCGCCAGTCGAGGCGTCAATTTTGGGCTCTGGCCGCCGCCTGGTTTTCTGGGTGGAGGCTGTTTATTGGGCCTTGGCCTTAGCGGCTTCCCATGCTTCCAGTTCGGAGAGCTTCCAGCGAGTGCAGCCGGGTGTCAGGCTGACGGGTTTCGGAAACGTCGGGTCAGTCTTCACCCAACGCCACGGGGTTGCACGGTGGACGCGGTAGCGTTCAGCAAGTTGAATATCGTTGATGTAAGTCTCGGTCATGTTGCGCACTCCGTCGGTTGGCGATGGAATGCAACATGCCTCACGCAATGACCCTAGTCAGGACGGAGCTGAGTCAGCGATCTCCGTCCCCAGCGGCGATGGCTGAGTCCTTTTTCCATTTCGCTAGAATGGCTTGATTGTCACGGAGCGTACTTTCAGCATAATTGCGAATTTCCTCCTCCAAGAGTCTCAGTTCAAAGTTCGAGCGATTCACGAATAGTTCCTTGATCGCCCGCCAAGATCTGTTGTGACCGAGTTTGCCAAGCCCCTCGGCAACGGCGTCACATGCCGAAAACGGCGGAGATGCTTCATTTCGTGTTGCGGGTAGATCAAAGCTTCTGGAAATAGACTGTGCCAAAGTTAACAAGCGCAAGTTTACTGCAAAAGTCTTTGAGATTTTTCTGCTCTTCGGCGCTGGCTTGAGACCGGCAACCCTCAATCCGGCAAAAATACGAAGAGTGTCCGACAGTTCTTCGCCCAAAAAGAGCTTTGACGCTACAATACGGCACACGAAATCGAAAGCGCCTTTATCTGTCTCGGCTTTCATGCAGAGCCATTCAGCGGCACCTGGCAGATAGCTGTATGACGTCATGTTTCCGACATATTCTTGTTCAATTCGCAACCCGAATTTGTACAGGAATTCAGTTGGTTCTGTCGAAAATGATGCAATTTGGCCATTCTTAATAAAACCCCTGAAGGTATCAACAACGCACTCGACGGCCTGAAGGTAATTGTCTGTCATTTTGCCTAATCAGCTAGCGCACATCTCTCCTGAGAACGAAGAAAGCTGGCCCGGTCCATCATCATCGCTCTACGTAGGAAGCGGGCTTGAACTTCCCATCCTCTCCGTAGTGCGATCAATTTAAGGAAAGTTCTGTCGCAATCAATTGCAAACTGTATGGTGGGTTTGTTGGTGGGTCAGCGCGTGCTATTAGAAATAAAACTATGTATTTGAGATGCTTGTGGGAATACTTGGAGGCGGGTATCGGAATCGAACCGATCTACATGGATTTGCAATCCAGCGCATAGCCTGCCTGCCCACCCGCCTCAAGGTTTGGGTGAGATAGGGGAAATGGGCGGGGGGTGCAAGGGGTTTATCGGGTTATGGCGGGGGCGGCTTGTGGTTGCTGGGGCGGTGGGTGTATATTCTGAGTGAAATAGTCAGAGAAAGCCCGGTGATGCAGCTTGTTGGAATATTTGTCACGCCGAACGCCTCGAAATACCTGCAACAGTTGTGCAAGCATTTCGCCCACAAGATCGAGGTCAGCTTTGATGAGACCTCTGGGCGGATTCCGTTTGCTTTGGGCACAGCGGAAGTCAGTGCCACGGCGGAGGCACTGATGGTGCGGTTTTCCGAAGTGGCCGACGACAAGCGGGCTGATGCGAAATCGGTGATTGATAAGCATTTGGAGCGCTTTGCGTTTCGGGAAGGGTTTACTGCGATGCACTGGCAGGATTGATCAGCGGCTTAACCCCGGAAAACCAAAAAGGCCGCTCGGGTGAGCGGCCTTTTGATACTGGAGCGGGCGATGAGATTCGAACTCACGACCCTAACCTTGGCAAGGTTATGCTCTACCCCTGAGCTACGCCCGCAC
>JBKJTI010000224.1:0-18985 GCA_046590425.1 Cypionkella sp.
TGTCGGGGAAGACGCGCGTTTCATAGGCGGGGTTTGCCGCCTCAAGCGCGATCATGCTGCCACGACGCCGGAAGCGTTTCAGCGTCGCTTCGGCGTCTTCGACCAAGGCCACCACAATATCACCATTCTCGGCGGTGATTTGTTCGCGGATCACGACGATATCGCCGTCGTTGATCCCAGCTTCGATCATCGAATCGCCCTTCACCTCAAGCGCGTAATGAGAGCCATTGCCGGACAGCATTGACCCCGGCACCGCCACATGATGCGAAATATGCGAAATCGCTTCAATCGGCACACCAGCGGCGATGCGACCCATCACCGGAATTTCCATCGCATAGACACCCGCAATTGGCATCGCCTCGCGCGGCGGATTGACCTTGTCACCCTTGATCAGCTTAAGCGAGAATCCGGGTTTTTCCATTGCTTCGGGCAGCTTCAGAATTTCCAAAGCACGGGCGCGGTGGGCAAGACGGCGGATGAAGCCACGCTCTTCCAGCGCTGTGATCAAGCGGTGGATGCCAGATTTCGAGCGCAGATCCAGCGCATCTTTCATTTCATCAAAAGACGGCGGAACCCCGTCGCGATCCATGCGAGTTTTGATGAAATCCAAGAGTTCCAGTTGCTTACGCGTCAGCATGCCACAGCCTTTTTGCAGGTGTTGTTGCTATGTTCTGCCCGTGTTCCTGCTTTGTGTCAAGCGATTTGCATCGCGGCATTAGATCGCAATGTAGGTCACCATCTCACCTGCTCCCCGCGCGCCGTCGCCTTTAGGGCGTATCAGCAGAGCGTTCGCCTCGGTCAGAATCGTCAGCAAAGCGGAATCCTGACGCTCAAATGCCGTCACGGTGGGTTGGCCATCCTCGACCGTGAACCGCGCGCGCATGTAGTGGTCGCGCGGGCCGTTGGCAGGTTGGTGGCTGCCAAGGCGGGCGCTTAGAACCTGCGGTTCGGGCGGCAGTCCCAGCATGGCTTTCAGCATCGGCACCATGAACAGATGGCCGCAGACGATGGCGGACACTGGATTTCCGGGCAGGCCAAGCATCGGGATTCCCAGGACTTTCCCGGCCATCAGTGGCTTGCCGGGGCGCATGGCGATTTGCCAGAAGGCGCGCTCCAGCCCGAGGTCGGTCGCAACCTTGCCGACCAGATCGTGATCGCCCACAGACGCGCCGCCGATGGTGACGATCAAATCCGCGCCTTCGGTCAGGCTGAACACTGTGCGCAAACTGGCTTCGGTATCGCGGGCAATCGGCAATACGCGGGCCTCACCGCCTGCCGCCTCGACCATCGCGGCAAGGGCGAAGGTGTTAGAGGCGATGATCTGGTCGGGGCCGGGGGTCTCACCGGGCATCACCAATTCGTCGCCTGAGGCCATCAACGCGACGATGGGGCGACGGCGCACGCTGACTTCCGGTACGTTCATCGCGGCCAAGAGGGCGAGGTCATTGGGGCGCAGCAGGCGGGGCGACAGCGTTTGACCGAGGGCGAAATCCTGCCCGCGAGGGCGGATGTTATCGCCGGATTTGGCGATGGTTTTCAGGGCGATCTGGTCGCCGTCGCGAGTGATATCTTCTTGAATGGCGACGCTGACGGCGCCTTTGGGCAAGGGAGCGCCGGTGAAAATGCGTATGGCTTGGTGGGGCTGCACAGCGCCTTGAAAGGCGTGGCCTGCACCGGATTCCCCGATCACTGTGAAGGCCTCATCGGGGCCGGCGGGCCGGCCCAGGGCGTAGCCGTCCATAGCGGAGGCAGCGAAGGGCGGTTGGGTCAACTGGGCCGTGGCATCGATTGCCATGACCCGATCGTTGACGCGGCGGAGCGGGAGGATTTCTGTGTCGGTGAGGGCTGCAAGCGCAAGGCAACGGGCGAGGGCATCTTCAACCGATATCATAGCTTTGTCTCGTATCGACCTGATTTACCGCCATCTTTCAGGATCAGTCGGACGCCTTCTATCGACATGGATTTCTCCACTGCCTTGACCATATCGTAGATCGTGAGGCAAGCGATGGACACAGCCGTCAGCGCCTCCATCTCGACCCCGGTTTGGCCGCCAGTCTTGACGGTGGCCTCCACCACGATTCCGGGTAGGCCGGGATCGGGCGTCAGATCCAACGACACTTTGGTGATCGGCAGCGGATGGCACAACGGGATCAGATCGGCGGTTTTCTTTGCAGCCATAATGCCCGCCAGACGCGCGACACCGAGCACATCGCCCTTTTTGGCGCGGCCTTCGGTGATCAGCGCCAAGGTTTCGGCAGACATTTTTACAGCCCCCCGCGCCACGGCGATACGGGCGGTCACCGGCTTGTCCGAGACATCAACCATATGGGCGCGGCCTTGGTCGTCGAAATGTGTGAGGCCAGTTTCTTGGCTCATGCCCCGGCCTCGGAGGATAAGGGTTTGGCTAGGATGGCTTTTGTGGCCGCGGTCACGTCATCTTGCCGCATCAAAGCCTCACCGATCAGGAAGCAGCGCGCGCCATAGGCGGCCACATCGGCGAGATCGGCGGGGGTGAACAGGCCGGATTCCGAGACGATCAGCCGATCATCCGGCACATAGCGGGCAAGTTGGCGGGTGGTATCGAGTGTGACGTCAAACGTGTGCAGATTGCGGTTGTTGATGCCCATCAGCGGAGATTTCAAGAGACACGCACGGTCGAGCTCGGCGCGGTCATGGACTTCCAGCAGCACATCCATGCCGTGCTCGAAGGCGGTGGCTTCCAACTCGGCGGCTTGGGCGTCGGACAAAGACGCAAGGATGATTAGGATGCAATCGGCGTGCAGGGCACGGGATTCGACCACCTGATAGGGGTCGTAGAGGAAATCTTTGCGCAGGCAGGGCAGGGTCGTGGCCTCGGAAGCGGCGGTCAGGAAAGCATCGTCGCCTTGAAAGCTTGGTGCGTCGGTCAGCACCGAAAGACAGGTTGCACCCCCCGCTTCGTACGCCTGTGCGAGTTCGGCGGGTTGGAAATTGGCACGGATCAAGCCTTTGGAGGGACTGGCCTTTTTGATCTCGGCGATCAGACCATAGCCAGAGATTGCGGCATCCGACAACGCTTTGGCAAACCCGCGCGGAGTTGGAGCAGCGCGGGCGGCTTGCTCTAGATCAGCCATTGCCACGCGGGCTTTGCGGTCGGCGATTTCATCCAGCTTGTTGGCTTTGATGCGGTCGAGGATCGTGGTCATTTTTGGCCCTTTATTGCGGGGTCGTAGGAGGTGCGCATTGGCCTGACGGGCCGCTTCGCGCAAGCGATGACCCCCATGTGGGGGGGCACGCGCGTTAGAGATTGGTCAGACGCTTCAGTGCCTCAATTTTGCCGCGCGCGGCACCGGAGTCGATGGAAACCTGCGCCATTTCAACGCCTTCTTTCAAGGTAGCGGCTTTGTCGGCCACCACAAGGGCTGCGGCGGCATTGAGCAACACAGCATCGCGGAAACCGCCTTTTGCACCATCCAGCAGGGCGCGGAAGGCGACGGCATTCTCGGCGGGAGAGCCGCCTTGGATCGCCTCAAACGGATAGACCGGAAGCCCGGCGTCTTCGGGATGCAGGGTAAATTCACGCACAGCACCGTTTTCGAGTGCTGCGACGGCGGTAGGGGCTGCGATGGAAATTTCATCCGAGCCATCGCCGCCATGCACCAGCCAAGCCTTTTCAGAGCCCAAAGCCAGCAGGGTTTCGGCCATCGGTCGAATCAGCGCGGCCGAGAACGCGCCTGTGAGTTGGCGTTTCACCCCCGCGGGGTTGGTCAAAGGCCCAAGGATGTTGAAAATGGTGCGGGTGCCGAGTTCGGCGCGCACCGGCATGACGTGACGGGTGGCGGGGTGGTGCATCGGGGCCATCATGAAGCCGATGCCAGCTTCGTTCAGGCAGCGTTCGACCACGTCGGGACCAACCATGACGTTCAGACCCATCTCGGTCAAAGCATCGGCGGCACCGGATTTCGACGACAGGTTGCGGTTGCCGTGCTTGGCGACCACAACCCCTGTTCCTGCCACCACAAAGGCGGTGGCGGTGGAGATGTTCAGCGTGCCCTTGCCATCGCCACCGGTACCGACGATGTCGATCGCCCCTACAGGTGCGCGCACAGCGTTGCATTTGGAGCGCATGACGCTGGCGGCAGCGGCGTATTCATCGACCGTCTCGCCGCGCACCCGCAGCGCCATCAGGAAGCCGCCGACTTGGGCGGGGGTGGCAGCGCCGTCAAACAGCGCGCCGAACGCGGCTTCGGCCTCGGCGCGGGTCAGAGCGCGGCTGGCGGCGATGCCGATCAGCGGTTTGAGAATATCGCTCATGCGGGCACGCGGGCGTGGGCAGCGTCGAGGAAATTCTTCAGCAACTGGTGGCCGTGCTCGGATGCGATGGATTCGGGGTGAAACTGCACGCCCTCTATCAGCTTTTCCTTATGGCGCAGGCCCATGATGGTGCCGTCCTCCAGCCAGGCAGTGACCTCAAGGCAATCGGGCAGCGTTTCCTTTTCCACCACCAGGGAATGATAGCGGGTGGCGGCGAAGGGTGAGGGCAGGTCGCGGAACATCCCGCCGCCTTTGTGGTGCATCGCGCCCATCTTGCCATGCACGATCTCGTGGCAGCGGATGACCTTGCCGCCAAACGCCTCACCAATCGTCTGATGCCCGAGGCAGACACCCAGCAAAGGCACATCGGCCATCGCGGCGGCTTTGGTCAGCGGCACACAGATGCCAGCCGAAGCCGGATCGCAGGGGCCGGGCGACAGCACGATTAGCTCTGGCCGCAAGGCAAGCGCGTCTTGCACAGTCATCGCATCATTGCGCACGACGCGCACATCCGCGCCCAACTCTCCCAAGTAATGCACAAGGTTGTAGGTAAAGCTGTCATAGTTGTCGATGAGCAGGAGCATCTTGCAGGGTCCGGACGGAAAAGGGGATGAAGGCGGCGGCGGTTCAGTTTATAGAGGGGCCAAGGTTTGCGGGCCCTTCGATTTAGATCGGCATTATGTCGGCTATAGATGGGCCTAGCGGCAAAGCGGCGTCAAGGGCAAGTGGCGCTCATAACGGGTGGAGACAGGTATGATCCGGAATTTCGTGACAGGGATCGTCGTGGGTGGCGTGGTTGCGGGGGCTGGGCTGGGTGTGGTCTCGCAGCTGACACCGTTGCCGCAGGGGCGGGTGCAGCTGGCTGCGGATCAGAGCGAGCCTGTGGTGGTCACTCCGGAGGTGGTCGCGGTGGCCAAGCCCGAGGGAGCGACGCCTGCGGTGACGACTGCGCCTGTGGCAGAGGCAATGCCTGCGCCAGCGGCGGAGCCTGTGACGAAGCCGGCTGCGTTGACAACGCCTTTAGCTGAAAAGATTACGCCTGCCACGCCGGAACAGCTGCCGCCAGCCAAACCTGCCGAACCTGCCGAACCCATGGTTGAGGTGCCGAGCACTCTGCCCGACGCGCCGCAAGCCGAGGCTGCTGCGCCTGCGCCAGTGGGCCCGAAGCCGAGCGCAGAGTTGCCCGCCCCCTCCCCCCTGGCAGGTGCCGAGGCTCCATCTGCGCTGGCTGACCCCGCTTCAGGGACTGCAGCGCCTCAGGTGCAAGCGGGGGCGGAGACGGCTCCGACCCCGGCCAGCCCCGGCGCTTTGGCGGGGGATATCGGCACCGATGCGGCGCCTGCTCCGGCCGATCTGCCGCCACCCGCTCCGCAGGAGGCCGCCGAGACGCTGCTGACGCCTGCGCCTGCTCCGGCTGTCCCCACGCCGCCATCGATGCTGGTGCTGGATGCAGCACCAGAGCCAGAACCCGTCATGCCAGAGCCCGCTGCGGTGGTGCCAGAGGCCCCCGATCTGCCGAACCTGCTCGATACCACCCATCCGGAAACGCTGACCCCCAGCACCGGGCTGACCAAGTCCGTCGATGGCGTGACGGTCGGGCGGCTGCCCAGCATTGCCGAGCCCGTGCTTCCCACTGATCCGACCACAGCGGCAGAGCCTGCGCCTGCCGCTGACATCCGGCCGCTCACGCAATATGCAGCAAAGTTCAGCAATGATCTGGGCAAGCCGCTGTTTGCGGTGCTGCTGGTGGATAGCGGGGCTTCCGATCTGGATCGGGCCAAACTGGCGGCGCTGCCGTTTCCGGTCAGTTTCGTGATTGATCCGCTCGATCCCGGCGCGGCGGAGGCGGAGGCGGTCTACCGCGCGGCGGGCAAAGAAGTTGTGATGCTGGCCGCTGGCATCCCTGCGGGGGCCACAGCGGGCGATCTGGAGCAGACGTTTCAGGCCAATGCCGGGGTGTTGCCGGAATCGGTGGCGGTGATGGATATTGGCGCGCAGGGGTTTCAGGACAATCGACCGCTGGCGACGATGGTGGTGCCGATCATCAAGGATCAGGGGCGGGGTCTGGTGACCTTTGATGCGGGCCTGAACGCGGCGGATCAGGTGGCGCGGCGCGAGGATGTGGCGGCGGCGGTGATTTTCCGTGATCTGGACGGGGCAGGCGAGGATACCCCGCTGATCCGGCGCTATCTGGACCGCGCGGCGTTCAAAGCGGCGCAGGAGGGCCGGGTTGTGGTGGTGGGCACCACGCGGCCCGAGACAATTGCGGCGCTGATGGAATGGTCGATCGAGGGCAAGGGGGCCTCGGTGGCTCTGGCTCCAATTTCGGCTGTGCTCGCGGTGAAATAGGTATGTCCACGCGTGGACATCGGCCTAATTGATAAGAAATCAATGGGTTAAGCTAGGGCTGTTCACGCTTGCTTAACATTTGACCGCGTGCTTGGCATCAGCGTCCTATGGCTTCTGAGGGGATATTTAAGCCGATGTGAAATTGCAGAGCCAATATCGGATTTGCTCTTTTGGAAATACTGCCGCCGGAGGCGTCCTAGGCTTGTACCCAGAGCTGCCATTGCCGCAGGTTTCCCCGGCAGCGCCGCCGAGAGGGGTTTGAGTCGGATTATGAAACGTGCTGGGGGCACGTTTCAACGCCGAATGGATGGCCCCCGAGGCGGCACCATTGTTCGGGACAGGCGCTAGAGATTTCCCTTGCGCACAAACAATCCGGCATCCTCGGCGGCGCGGCGCAGGGCGCGGGATTTGTTGACGGTTTCCTGGTATTCGGATTCGGGGTCGCTGTCGTAGACGACGCCGCCGCCGGCTTGGATATACAGGGTTTCGTCCTTCAACACGGCGGTGCGCAAAGCGATGCAGAAATCCATCTCGCCATTGCCTGCGAAATAGCCGACGCCGCCGCCATAGATGCCGCGCTTTTCGGGCTCCAGCTCGTCAATGATCTCCATCGCGCGCACTTTCGGCGCGCCGGATACTGTGCCTGCGGGCAGGCCTGCGAGCAGCGCCGACAGCGCATCTTCTCCGTCCGCGATTTGGCCGACGACGTTAGAGACGATGTGCATGACGTGGCTGTAGCGTTCGATAATGAACTTCTCGGTTGGCCGGACCGTGCCGACTTTTGCCACCCGACCCACGTCGTTGCGGCCCAGATCGTCAGCATCAGATGTTCGGCGAGTTCTTTCTTGTCGGCCAGCAGGTCCAACTCCAGCGCCTTGTCTTCCTCGGGCGTGGCGCCGCGCATCCGCGTGCCTGCAATGGGGCGCACGGTGACTTCTCCGTCGCGCAGGCGCACGAGGATTTCGGGGGAGGCTCCGATGACTTGGAAGCCGCCGAAGTTGAAGAAGAACATGAAGGGCGAGGGGTTGGTGCGGCGCAAACTGCGGTACAGCGCAAAGGGCGGCAGGGTAAAGCTTTGCGCCCAGCGTTGGGAGGGGACGACTTGGAAGATGTCACCGGCGCGGATGTAGTCTTTCGCGCGTTCAACGGCTTGCTTGTAACCTTCATGGCTGAAATTCGATTTCATTTCACCCACCGGGGCGGCTTCGCCAAGGTCACGTTGGGCTGCCGGGGCGCGGTCGAGGTCGCGCAGGGCATCCATCACCCGCTCGGCGGCTTGGGCGTAGGCGGCGCGCGCGGAGAGGCCAGAGGCGGCCCATGCCGGGGCCACCAGCGTCACTTCGCCCTTCACACCGTCCAGCACGGCCACCACCGAGGGACGCATCAGCACAGCATCGGGCAGGCCGAGCGGGTCGCGGTTGATGTTGGGCAGGTGTTCGACCAGCCGGATCATGTCATAGCCGAGATAGCCGAACAGACCGGAGGCAATCGCCGGCAGGCCTTCGGGCAGATCGACGCGGGATTCGGCGATCAGGGCGCGCAGGCTGTCCAGCGGCGCGCCGGGCAGGGGCGTGAAGGCTAGCGGATCAAAGCGGGCGTCGCGGTTGATCGAGGCCGTGGTGCCGTGGCATTTCCAGATCAGATCGGGCTTCATGCCGACCACCGAATAGCGGCCGCGCACTTCGCCCCCGGTCACCGATTCCAACATGAAGGTGTCGGTGCGGGCCTCGGCCAGTTTCAACATAAGCGAGACGGGCGTATCCAGATCGGCGGCCAAGCGGGCATAGACCAGTTGGTTGTGACCCTGCGCCCAGCCGCGTTCAAACTGTTCAAAGGACGGCAGAAGGTTCATCGCATTGCCTTAGCTAAGATCTGGGCCTTGGTTTTATGATCAGGTCTGAAGTGCTGATCTGGGATCAGTTGTTGATCTGGGCATGGACGGCGTTGATCGCGGCTTGGTCCAAGGTGATCCCGGCAGAGGCGGTCAGCGCGGCGGTGTAGAGTGCCATCACGTCCTCAGAGATCGCGCGTCCTGCGTTGACGTCGATGGCTTCCCGCAGAGCGGTGGCGTCTTCGCCCGTGGTGGGGGCGGCAGTGATGCTGTTGAGTTGCAGCACGGCGGCAAAGCCGGGGGATTCGATCACCCGCAGATCATTGGGCTGCATCTGGAACACCGCTTCCAGCAGGCTGGGTGGGGCGTCTTTCACCACGCCTTGACGGTCGATCTGACTGGTGCGCAACACGATGCCGAAGCCGCCAAGGCTGGCCCCGCCTTCGACCGCCGCTTTGATGCGGGTGGCCTCATCCGACAAGGCTTTGGCAAGGGCGTCGGCTTTGGCTGCGGCGGTGACTTTTTCCTTCACCTTGTCGAAGGGCAGCGGGGTGGGCGGCACGGTGCTGTCGAGTTCCATCGCCACAAGGCCGCCGTCATCCAGCACGATGGCTTCGGGGAAATCGCCCTCGGCCATACTGGCGGCGGTGTCGCGGAAACCTTTGTAGCCGGTGATCGGGTCGTTGTCGTCGGCACCCGGCGCATAATCGGTGGTGGCCAAGGTCAGGCCCTGTTCTTTGGCAACGTCGGCAAGGGTCGCGCCGCCTGCGAGGGCGTCATCGACGGCTTCGACTTTGCCCGAGATTTCTTTGCGGGCGGCTTCGAGTTGCTGTTCCAGCGCCAGATCGGGCTTGGCTTGCTCGAAGGTGGTTTCTTGGGCGCTAAGGATGGCGTTCATGCGGAACAAAGCCGGGCCGATGGCGGAGGCAAAGGGGCCGACCACACCGGGTTCTTTCAGCGCGAAAACGGCGTCGCCAGCTTCGGCCAGTTCCTTTTGCGACACGTCGCCGAGGTCGATATCTTCGAGGGTCAGGTTACGCTCTTTCACCAGATCATCAAACGGGGTGCCTGCGTCGATACGGGCCTTTGCGCTGGCAGCATCGGCGTCGGTGGCGAAGGCGAGGCGTTCGACCAAGCGTTTTTCGGGGATGATATAGGTCGAGAGGCGCTGTTCGTAGGTGGCCTTCAGCGCGGCTTCATCCAGCGGCATGTCTTTGGCGAGGGTTTCTGGCAGCAAAGCGACGTAAGCGATGCGCTTGGCCTCGGGCCGGGTGTAGGTGTCGATATTGGCTTGGTAATAGGCCTGCAAATCGGCGTCGGTCAGGGGCGGCATCGGTTTGGTCAGGGATTTTTCGGTCAGGCGCAGCATCGAGAAACCGCGCTGCTCACCCGCCCAAGCGGCTATGGTGTCGGTCAGGGTTTGCGGCGGGGTCAGGCCACTGGTGATCGCGGTTTGCAAAAGCTGGCGCGCGGTGTCGGCGCGCAGACCGGATTCAAAGCTGGATTCGGTCAGGTTGTTCTGGCGCAGCACGTCGCGGTAGGCGGTGCGGTCAAAGCCGTTGATGCCCTGAAAGCTGGGGATCGCCGAGACTTTGCTGGCGACGGTGGTATCGCCGACCGAAAGGCCGATGCGCTCGGCTTCATTGTCCAAAGCGGCGCGGTCCATGACTTGTTGCAGCACCTGGCGGTCAAGGCCGATGGCTTGGGCTTGCTGGATGGTGACGGGTTGGCCGATTTGCTTGGAAAAGCCGTCCATCGCTTGGCGCAGCGAGCGGGCATAGTCATTGACGTCGATTTTACGATCGCCAACGGTGCCGATGGAGGCCACACCACCGCCGAAATTGGTGACGCCAAAGCCGCCCAAGCCGCCGATCAGCATGGCCATCAGCACCCACACCAGCACCGAAGCGCCCCGGCGCTTTTTCTTCGGGGTATCGTCGGAGGTGTCGGGTGCCTTGGCCATGGGTCTGCCTGTCTTGAGAAAGGTTTGGCCGCTTGTCTAAGCGGTTGCGGGGATGGGGGCAAGAGCGGGGGCGTCACCCCTTGAACGCCGCCAAGCGTCGGAATGTCTCACTGATGCCCGCTTGGTCGACATTGGCGAAGGCGATGCGGATCTGGCGTTTGCCTGCTTCGGAGCCCTCGGGTTGGAACATGGTGCCGGGAAGCATCAGAAGGCCAGCCTCAGCCACAAGGCGTTTGCACAAGGCGTCGGAGGCGATGGGGTAGGGATGTTCGACATAGGCGAAATAGGCGCCGCAGCCGAGGAGTTTCCAGTCGGGCAGCGCGGTGAAGCCTGCGACCATCGCGGCGCGGCGGGCGAGGATTTCGGCGCGTTCGCCTGCGAGCCATTGGGCGAGATTCTGCATGCCCCAGAGCGCGCCGATCTGGCCAAGCTGGTTGGGGCAGATCGCGACGGTGTCGAGGAATTTCTCGATCTGGAACAGGCGGGCGGCAGAGGCGGTGACGGCACCCACCCTGTGGCCGGTGAGGCGGTAGGCTTTCGAGAACGAGTAAAGCTGGATCAGGGTGTCGTGCCAGTCGGGGTCGGTGAACAGCTCATGCGGGCGACCAGAGCGGCTGTCGAAGTCGCGGTAAGTCTCGTCCACGATCAGGGCGAGGCCGCGCGAACGGCAGAGGTCGCGGAAGGCGGTGAGCGTCTCGGCGGGGTATTCAACGCCGCCGGGGTTGTTGGGGCTGACCAGTACGATGGCGCGGGTGCGGTCGGTGATCAGGGCGCATGCGGCGGCGGCTTCGGGAATCAGACCGGGGCCAGCGTCGAGGGGCATGGTCTTAACCCCTTGCATATCCAGCCACATTTTGTGGTTGAAGTACCACGGGGTTGGCAAGATCACCTCATCGCCCGCGCCTGCGAGGGTGGACATCACGGCGCAGAAGGCTTGGTTGCAGCCTTGGGTGATCGCGGTCTGGCTTTCCAGCACGGTGCCGCCATAGGCTGCGGACCATTGCTTGGCGACCTCGGCGCGCAGGGCGGGCAGGCCCAGCACCGGACCGTAGAGATGAGCATCGGGGTTGTTCAGCGCGGCATCGGCGAGGGCTTGGCGCAGACCCAGAGGCGGGCTTTCGATGGGTGCTGCTTGGCTGATGTTGATCAACGGGCGCTCGGGCGGGAAGGTGACGCCTTGCAACCAACGGCGAGCCTCCATCACTGGTGGCGGATCGGTGGCGGCCATCATTGGATTCAAGGGGGCGGGATTGAGCGGGTGGATCGTCATGGGGGCCTCCTTGCCGGTGCGTTTACGCCCTTGCGGGTGTCATCGCTGATGGCGCGCAGTTTTGCTGAGATACGGCCGCGAGATCAAGCGAGAAGCGCCCGGATGAGCGCGCCGCGCGGTGGGTCAATGCGGCAGGTGCTTGGCTTTCAGGGCTTTATATTCCTGCCAGACCAAAGCGATCATCGACAGATCGAAGAAAGCCAGCATCAGCAGGAAGGGCGAGCCTGAGTGCTGGAATTCAAACAACTGGTAGATCACGAAGCCCGACAGCACCACCATCGCCGCAGGATAAGCCCAGACAACGCGCGTCCAGAGCATCACCACCATCGCCAGCTTCAAGCCGCCATGCAGCAGCAAAAACCAGCCATAGTAATCCTGAGTGGCCACTGGAAAGCCCTCCATCGCGCGCTGAGTCCAGGCGGCGAGCGTGTCGGTGGGCGTCTCGGCGATCTGGAAATGCGTCAGCCAATACAGCAGCCGCGCGATCGGGGCGTTTGGGGTCAAAAGCAGGCCTAGCCCCGCCAGAAATTCAGCGGAACACAGCAGGCCCTTGATCGCAAGGCTGGTCTCGAACAGCCAGTGCAGCATACGGGCTTTGCTGGGGCGGGCTGGGCGCTGCATGGTCAGCGCGCCTGCGCCTGCCGAAATGGGATCACGCTGGCCGTCGCGGAGCAGAAGCAGGGGAGCATGAAGCGGCCTTTCAGGTGCCCGGAAGCTGGACACGCCGGATATGGCGCAGATCGCCGCGCGGTGGCAAGCCCTGTTACAGGTGCTCAAGCAGCCGTCACCGCGGGATTAGTCTGCGCCGCGGAAGGGCTGGACGTATTGCAGCGCCATGTCCCAAGGAAAGAAGATCCAGGTGTCTTGGCTGACCTCGGTGATGTAGCTGTCGACCTGAGGCTTGCCGGAAGGTTTGGCGTAGACGGTGGCGAAATGCGCGTTGGGGTAGAGTTTGCGCACCACTTCCAGTGTTTTGCCGCTGTCGACCAGATCATCGACGATCAGAATCCCAGTGCCGTCGCCCATCAGATCCGCTTGCGGGGCTTTGATGATTTGCGGGATCGAACCTTGGGTCTGGTGGTTGTAGCTTTTGATTGAAATGGTATCGACCCGGCGAATGTCCAGCTCGCGCGCCACGATCATCGCGGGAACCAGACCGCCGCGGGTGATGCCGACCACGGCTTTCCACATGCCATCGTCCGGCCCCTTGCCATCCAGCCGCCACGCAAGCGCGCGGCTGTCGCGGTGCATCTGATCCCAGCTGACGTGAAAGCCTTTTTCGTGCGGCAGGCGGTCGTTCATGGCAAGCCCTTTCAGGTGGCGGCGATCTTGAGGCCGAGGATGGCAAGCATGCCACCAAAGCACCGGTCGATGATGGATTTCAGGCTGATGTAGGCGGCCTTTGAGCGGTCGAACGAGAAGATACGGGCGACAACGGTGTTCCAGATCGTCTCATTCAGAAACACCACCAGCAACAGGGCGGCATAGACCCAAGCCGGGGTGTTGGGCGGCACGGTGCCGACGAAGATCGCCGAGAACAGCACCGCGGGCTTCGGGTTGGCAAGCTGGGTGATCAGGCCGAGGCGGAAGGCGGAGAGCGGCGTGCGCGGTGGGCGTCCGGTTTCCGCCATATCCAGCGGTTGATCGGCAGTCCTCCACATGCCCCAAGCCATATAGATGAGGTACAGGCCGCCCACGATTTTCAGGCCGTAAAGTAACGTGGGGGCGGCTTGGAACACGAGGTTCAGGCCAAACAATGCCGCCAGCGCCCAGATCACGCCACCGATGCCGATGCCGCAGGCCAAGAAAAACCCGGTGCGCAGGCCTTCGGTCACGCCCGTGCGTGCCGCCATCAGCACGGCGGGGCCGGGGCTGATCGCAACCATCAGATGCAGGAAGGCGACGGCGAGGAAGGCGGTGAGGGTCATCGGGTTCGTCCCTATTGGTTACGCTGGTTTAGTCTTTCCGGCCTGTCACCACGTCAATATCCGGCGCATCGACCGCCTTCATGCCGACAACATGATAGCCCGCATCGACATGCAGGTTCTCGCCAGTGGTGCCAGAGCCGAGATCGGACAGCAGGTAAAGCGCTGCCTTACCGACTTCTTCCTGCGTGACATTGCGACGCAGCGGGCTGTTGAGTTCGTTCCACTTCATGATGTAGCGGAAATCGCCGATGCCGCTTGCGGCCAGCGTTTTGATCGGGCCTGCCGATATTGCATTGACCCGGATGCCGTCTTTGCCAAGGTCTTCGGCGAGGTATTTGACGCTCGCCTCAAGGCCGGCTTTGGCGACACCCATCACGTTGTAATGCGGCATGACTTTTTCGGCACCATAGTAGGTGAGGGTCAGCAAAGAGCCGCCTTGGTTCATCATGGCGCACGCGCGCTGGCAGACGGCGGTGAACGAATAGACGGAAATATCCATTGTCATCAGGAAGTTGGCGCGGCTGGTGTCGACATAGCGACCGCGCAACTCGGCCTTGTCGGAAAAGCCGATGGCGTGGACCACGAAATCAATCTTGCCCCACAACTCGGCCAGATGCGCGAACAAAGCGTCGATCGAGGCTTTATCCGCCACGTCACATTCCACGAAGGTGTTCATGCCGATCGAGGCGGCGAGGGGTTCGACGCGCTTTTTCAGCGCTTCACCCTGATAGGAAAACGCGATCTCAGCGCCTTGGGCGGCAATGGCTTGGGCGATGCCCCAGGCGATGGATTTGTCATTGGCCAGCCCCATGATCAGCCCACGTTTGCCCGCCATAAGCGGGCCCGTCACGAGTCCAGTTGACATTCAGTCTTCCCCGTCCACCTTATTTCCTGAAAAAGCTGTGTAGGCGAAAGGCTGCTCTGCATCAAGAGTGAGCGTTTGGCCGAAGTTTGGGTCGCAGTTTTGGCCTTGGAAGGAAAGATCATGGACAGAAGCGGAATTTTTGCGGGCGATGACCCGTTTGCGCTGGCGAAACTCTGGTTGACGGCGGCGGAAGCCACCGAGCCGAACGATCCCAACGCGATTGCGCTGGCGACGGTGGACCCGGAGGGGCTGCCGAATGTGCGGATGGTGCTGCTGAAGGATATCGAACCTGCATCTTTCGTGTTCTACACCAACTATGGCTCGGTCAAGGGGCGCGAGTTGGAGGCCTCGGGCAAGGCGGCGTTTGTGCTGCATTGGAAAAGCCTGCGCCGCCAGATCCGGGTGCGCGGTCTGGTCAGCCGCGAGCAGGGCAAGCCTGCGGATGACTACTACGCCAGCCGCAGTTTGAAATCGCGGTTGGGGGCTTGGGCTTCGGATCAGTCGCAGCCACTTTCTTCCCGGCTTAATTTGATGGCTGAGGTGGCAAAAATCACCGCCGCCAAGGGGCCAAACCCCACACGCCCGCCGTTCTGGGGCGGCTTCCGTATTGTTCCTTTAGAGATGGAGTTCTGGGCAGACGGCAACTTCCGGTTGCATGATCGCTTTCGATGGTCACGCCAAGCTATTGAAAAGCCGTGGGAAATTTCACGACTTAATCCATAAATTTCACGAAGCGTGAAATGATCTGTGCAAAAATGCAGAAAAGATAGCGCTTGCAACGGCATGGGATATAACCGCATGACTAGGCCTTATGGGGCTTTATCTGGGGAAACGGCCTTCGATGAATGATGAAGAAACGGACGTGCAAACTCTGCACGGCCTCGTGAAGTGGTTCGATCCAGCCAAGGGTTTTGGCTTTATAGTCGCAGAGGGACACTCTGGGGATATATTGCTGCACGCCAATGTGCTACGGAATTATGGGCAAAGCTCGGTCGCTGATGGTGCCGGGATCACGGTTAAAGTGCAACAAACCCAACGGGGTGTGCAGGCGGTAGAGGTCGTGAAGATCGAACCCCCGGCCGGATCGGTGTTTCCTTTGGGGGAAGATACCGAGCATACAACCGCGGAGGAAATTGCCATCCTGCCGATGGAACCGGCGCGGGTGAAGTGGTTCGACAAGGGCAAGGGCTTTGGTTTCGCCAATGTGTTTGGCCGCAACGAAGATGTCTTCGTGCATGTCGAAGTGCTGCGCCATTCCGGTTTCGCCGATCTTTCAGCGGGCGAGGCGGTCTGCCTGCGCATCGTTGAAGGCAAACGTGGGCGTATGGCGGTGCAGGTGTTGTCTTGGGAAGCGGCGGTTCATCTCTGACCCTTTTGGCTTTGGTGTTTGGGGGGGCTGCCCATGCGGGCTGTGCCCCTGATACCGTTGAGTTGCGCGGACCTGCGGGTGTGCAGCGTTTTTCGGTGGAAATCGCGGATTCCGAAGCCGAGCGCAGCACGGGTCTGATGTTTCGTGAAAAGATGCCTGCCTCGGCGGGGATGCTGTTCGTCTATGATCAGCCCAAACACGCATTTTTCTGGATGAAAAACACGCCGCTGCCGTTGGATATGGTGTTCGCCGATGCCACAGGACTGGTGACGGCGGTGCATAGCAATGCGGTGCCGTTGGATGAGACGCCGATTGATGGCGGGCCAGGTGTGGCTGTGGTGCTGGAAATCAATGCAGGCCTGGCCAAGCGGATGGGAATTGCGCCGGGATCGGTACTGCGCAGTGCGGCTTTGGATCAAGCTGTCGCCTCATGGACCTGTGCGGACGAGTGAGCCGTTTCGCTGATTTGCAAATCAAATCGCTTTGTCGCCGCCGGAAGTGCTTTAGCGACTTTTCAATCCCGATAAAGCGGGTTATGAGGCTGGCAGTCGGGGCGTAGCGCAGTCTGGTAGCGCATCTGGTTTGGGACCAGAGGGCCGGGGGTTCAAATCCTCTCGCCCCGACCAATTTCCCAAAAAGCTTGCGTCTTTACAAACGTTCAGTCTTCGCAAGGCTTTCAGGTTTCCAAAACTTCCAATCTCCGCTTTTGTTATATTTCACACGCAGCATTTAACGCGCAGCACAATCCGTCTGCCGTGTTGGCTTGTGAGGACGGAACAGTCGGGCCATATCTTTGGCAAAGGAGCACCACCATGATCCAGTTTGACAACTCATACCTGCGCGATCTGCCCGGAACATATCTGCGGCAAACGCCGGATGTGGCCCCTGCGCCTGAAGTGGTGGTGCTGAATGAGGCTTTGGTGGCGGAACTGGGGCTTTTGATCGACGATCCGGCGGGTTGGTTTTCGGGTGCTGTGGTGCCGGACGGCGCCGAGCCTGCGGCTTTGGCCTATGCCGGGCATCAGTTTGGCGGATTCTCGCCGAGTTTAGGTGACGGGCGGGCGCATCTGCTGGGCGAGTTTGTCGGGCCAGACGGGCGGCGCTGGGATTTGCAGCTGAAAGGCTCTGGCCGCACACCGTTTTCACGCGGCGGTGATGGCAAGGCGGTTTTGGCGCCAATGTTGCGGGAATATCTGATTTCTGAAGCGATGGCGGCGTTGGGCGTCCCAACGACCCGGTCCTTGGCGGTGGTGACCACGGGCGAACAGGTTTTGCGCGAGGCCGGGTCTTTGCCGGGGGCGGTGGTGGCGCGGGTGGCGGCGAGCCACATCCGCGTCGGCACGTTTCAGTTTTTCCACGCGCGCGGCGAGGTGGATAAGCTGCGGGCGTTGCTGGATTATACCACCCTGCGGCATTATCCGGGGGTAGACGGCGCGCTGGGGCTGTTTGATGCGGTGGTGGCACGCCAAGCGCGGTTGATCGCGCAATGGATGGGGGTGGGCTTTATCCATGGCGTGATGAACACCGATAATATGGCGCTGTCGGGTGAGACGATTGACTACGGGCCCTGCGCCTTCATGGAGGCTTATGCGCCGGGGACGGTGTTTTCCTCGATTGATCGGCAGGGGCGCTATGCCTATGCCAATCAGCCGCTGATTCTGGGCTGGAATCTGGCGCGGCTGGCGGAATGCTTGCTGCCGTTTTTCGACGCGGATGCGGATCGGGCCGTGGATTTGGCGAATGCGCGGCTGGAGGGCATTGCCGAGATCTATCGGGCGGAATGGGTGGACGTGATGCGGGCCAAGCTGGGGCTGCTCGGGCAGGATGCAGGCGACGGCGCGCTGGCAGATGATTTTCTGCTGGCGATCCAAGGCGTTGACTGGACGTTGGCATTTCGGCGCTTGGCGGGAGCGGTGGAGGATGAAGCGGACTTGCTGCCACTGTTCGAGGATGCCACGGCGCTGAAGGTCTGGTTGCCGCGTTGGCGGGCGCGGCTGCGACCGGAAGCAAGTGCTGCGATGCTGGCGGTGAACCCGGCGGTTGTGCCGCGCAATCATCTGGTGGAGGCAGCACTAGAGGCGGCGACGGCGGGCGAGTTTGCGCCATTTCATGCGCTTCTGGCGCAGGTGCAGGATCCGTTCGGGCCAGAAGCGAGGCGTGAGGCCTTTACTTTACCTGCACCCACGGGGCTCGGGCGCTTTGTCACCTATTGCGGCACCTGAACCGGGCGGAATTCGTGCGAATTCCGGTTACGATTTCCGCGCGGAAATCGGTGTGGCGCGGGTTGGGGCGTTGACGGATGGCTTTCGCATCGGCAGGGTAGCGCCATGAATCCGAGGTCTGATATCCATGACAGGTTGGCGGCCTCGCTGCGTGAGGCACGCAAGGCGCGTGGGCTATCCTTGGACGCGGTGGCCAAACTGTCGGGTGTCAGCCGCTCTATGGTCAGCCAGATTGAACGTGGCGAATCCTCCCCAACTGTGGCGACCCTGTGGAACCTGACGCAGGCCTTGCAGGTCGATTTCGCGGGATTGTTGGAAGGCCGGCCTGAGGCGGGGATCGAGGTGGTGCGCGCCGGTGCAGCGCCAGTGATCAGCGGGCGCGGTGTTGGCGTTTCGATCCGCATCTTGTCGCCTGCCGATGCGGTGGGCGAGCATGAGGTGTATGATTTACGCTTGGCGGCCAATGGCTTGCTGGAATCCGAGCCGCATTCTGCGGGCTGCCGCGAACACCTGACGGTGATCGAGGGCCAGATCCGGGTGCGCTCGGGCGAGGATGAGCAGGTGTTGGGGCCGGGCGATACTGCGCGCTATCCGGCGGACCGCGATCATGCGATTGCGGCGGAAACTGGTGCTGCGCGGGCTTTGCTGATTGTTCAGGACAGTTGACAGCGCCGGGGGCTCGCCCCCGGACCCCGAGGATATTTGGACCAGTCTGAAAGCTGATCCGTTTTGACGGATGTGTTTCCGCTATATTGACTTTTGCTGTGAGTTGCCGATAATCCGTTAAGTTGGAGGAAATTCTGCCATGACAGATACACGATTTCTAAACCATTTGCGCGATACGCTTGCCGGGATTGAGGCCGATGGGCTGATGAAGCGGGAGCGGTTGATTGAG
>JBKJTI010000001.1:0-4167 GCA_046590425.1 Cypionkella sp.
CCGATCTCGCCGGACGCGCCATGCGGTGAAGACCTGCTTGCGCTGGATGATCCGGATTACTGCGACTATTACTTCAATGTCGAAGACCGTCTGCCCACCAGTTATTTCAACATGGTGCGCGGTACGCTGTTTGATCCCAAATCTGTCGATCAAAAGGCCGAGTCGGCGCAGCTTGATGCTCTGCTGAAACGCAGCCGCGACTTGCGGCTGTTGGGGCTTGAGGCGAAGTTTCAAATCCTCGCGGGCCGTTTCAAAGGCTTTTCCGATGCAGTGATGGGCTTTGCTGGGTTAATCGAGGCCTATCCGGGCGAGGTGCATCCGGTGGATGCCGTGGACCGGCAGAATGCGATTGAGGAACTGAACGCCCTCGCCACCATCGCAGCCCCGCTCGATTATGCGATTTTGCTGACCGACAAGCGTGTTGGCGACATTATCTATCGCGGCTACGGCACCGCCTCGGGCAAAATTCCGACGCGGGAAGGCGAGCAGCAGGGCGACGTTGGCAGCATCACGGGGGCGCTGAGTTCTTCGGAAAACGCCAAGGCGGTCGACGCGCTGTACGAGCAGTTGACGGGCCTGCGCGGCGCGATCAAGACCATCATTCAGCTCTGTCAATCCGGCACGCCGCCGTATTCGCCGAAGCTGGATCGGCTGGACGATAAGCTGGCCGATATTCTGGCGATGGTGGTCTCGGCGCGCGGTGATCTGGCGGCCGAGCCGGCCCCGGTGGTTGAAGGTGCCGCGGGTGAAGCTCTGGCGGCGGTTGCAACGGGGGCAACCACCACGATCACGGTGCAAATGGGCACGGCTGAGGTGCCGAACCATCGCGTAGCCTATCAGTTGTTGCAAGCGGTGGAGCGGTATTTTGCGACCACGGAGCCTGCGTCTTTGGCCTTGGTGCTGGTGACGCAATCGCGACTGTTGATCGGGCGGCCTTTGGTCGAAGCCTTGGATGCTTTGCTTGAAAATTCAGCGGGTTACGCCTCGATCAGCTTTGGCACCGAGACTGGCTTTGCGATTTCGATGGCGCGGATGCGCGATCTGTCGGGGCAAGCCAATATCAGCTCGGATGATTTCTCAACCCCCGACGAAAATGACCCGCCGACGTCCGAAGTCGTCAGCCGCGATCATGCCGGGCAAATCCTGAAACAGATCGAAGATTTTTACCGGATGCGCGAACCCGCCAGCCCGATTCCAATCCTACTATTCAAAGCCCGAAATATGCTGTCTAAAGACTTTCACGCGCTGGTGCGCGAATTGATTCCGCCTAACTGATTTCGTCTAAATTTTGTCTGACTGACCACCGTTTCCTTTGACCAAATGACCGTTTCGGGCGCAGAGTTGAAATCTGTTGACTTGTAGCGCCGGTGCGGCTTTCCTTTTCGTATTAGACAGGAGAATTGTTATGGCCTCTTCCGATTCAGCCACCGGCTTTATCAAGCGCAATCGCCCGCCGCGTGTGCAGATTTCCTACGCCGATCCCATTGAAGCCAACAAACAGGTCGAGTTGCCATTCGTGATGGGCATCATGTCGGACCTGTCCGGCAATGCCAGCAAGATCGAAAAGCCCCCCGTGGCCGACCGTGAGTTTACCGCTGTGTCCTCGGATACGCTGGATGACTATATGGAAAGCGTGTCGCCCGGTTTGGCGATCAACGTTGACAACAAACTGGACGCAGAACAGGGCGGCAAACTTTCGGTCAACCTGAGCTTCAAGAAAATGGCGGATTTGTCGCCCGGTGAAATCGCCCGGCAAGTGCCCGCGCTGAACAAACTGCTGGAAGCGCGTCAGCAACTGGCGAACCTTGCCCGATACATGAATGGCAAATCCGGTGCGCAAGAGCAGTTGAAGCAGTTGCTGGCTGATCCGGCGCTGATGGCTGCCTTGGATGAGCGCCGCGCCGCCGCCAAGCCCGAAGGCGAAGAATAATCCTGCATGGCCGCCGTTGCAGGCTGCCGATTATACAAGATATTTTTTAGGAAATCGACATGGCAACTGAACTGCAACAAGACGGCGGAGCCGGTGGCGCCCTGCACGAACTGGATGAATTCTCGGCGATCCTGAAGCAAAACTTCAAACCGCGCAGCGATGTTGCCGCGCGGGAAGTGGAAAATGCCGTCGGCACGCTGGTGCGTGAGGCTTTGGCCGACGAGACGGTGATCACCGACGATATTCTGGACACCATCGACAAGATGCTGGCCAAGATCGACGAAAAGCTGTCGCAGCAGGTCAATGAGATCATCCACAACGCCGAGTATCAAAAGCTGGAGAGCGCTTGGCGCGGTCTGGCCTATACGGTGAATAATACCGAGTCGGATGCTACGCTGAAGCTGCAAGTGATGAACATCTCGAAGACCGAGTTGGACAAGGAACTGCGCGGCTATCCGGGGGCCAAGTGGGACCAAAGCCCACTGTTCAAGAAGATTTACGAAGCGGAATTCGGCCAGTTGGGTGGTCAGCCGTTTGGTGCGCTGGTCGGCGACTTTGCGTTTGACCATTCTTCCAGCGATGTGCGCCTGCTGCGCGATCTGGGCAAGATTGCCGCTGCAGCCCATGCCCCCTTCATCACCTCGCCTGCACCAACCCTGATGGGGATGGATAGCTGGAACGAGTTGGGAAATCCGCGCGACCTGTCCACGGTGTTCGATACGCCCGATTATGCGGGCTGGAACTCGCTGCGCGACTCGGAAAACTCGCGCTACATCGCGCTGGCGATGCCGCGGGTACTGGCGCGCTCGCCTTACGGTCAGAACGGCGAGCCGGTGGAGGAGTTCAACTTTGAAGAAACCACCGACGGCCATGAGGGCAAGCAATACGCCTGGATGAACGCTGCCCATGCGATGGCGGTGAACATCAACCGCGCGCATAAGGAATATGGCTGGACCGTGCAAATTCGCGGCGTCACCTCTGGCGGCGAAATCAGTGCCCTGCCGGTGCATAATTTCGACACCGGCGATGGCTCGACCGATATGAAATGCCCGACCGAATTCGCTATCAGCGACCGCCGCGAAGGCGAGCTTTCCAAATCGGGGATCATGCCGCTGATCCACCGCAAGAACACCGACCGCGCCGCATTCTTGGGCGCGCAATCGTTGTACCGACCGAAGAAGTACCAGAATGAAGAGGCCACGGCCTCGGACAATCTGTCTTCGCGCATCCCGTATATCTTCGCGATTTCGCGCTTCAGCCATTATCTGAAGTGCATGGTGCGCGACATGGTCGGTTCAAACCGCGAACAGGCGCAGCTTGAGAAAGAGCTGCAAAACTGGATCAACCAGTATGTTCACGGCAACCCTGGCACCGCATCCGAGCGGGAAAAGGCTCTGATGCCTTTGGCTGCGGCAAAGGTGGAAGTGATCGCGGATGAAGAAAACCCCGGCTACTATGTCGGCAGATTTTTCCTTCGTCCGCACTACCAGTTGGAAGGCATGGATATCGGGATGAGCCTGGTCTCCAAGCTGCCTTCCGGCAAATAAGTCGCGGTCTGGGGCGCAGACACTCATATGGTCGCCCCAGGCAGCTAAAGTTACATTCAAAGGAGAGTACAGATGGCCGGAACAGACATTTTTCTGAAGGTTGGCGCGAACATCAACGGTGAATCTACCGATGACCAATTCAAAGAGCATTTGAACATCGACAGCTATGGTTGGGGCGTGACCCAACAAGGCACGTTCAGCGCGGGCTCGGGTGCTGGCGGCGGTGCGGGCCGTTCGATGGTGCAAGACATGCACTTCACCAAGCTGATCTGCAAAGCCTCGCCCGAACTGATGATCGCTTGCGCCACCGGCAAGCATATCCCGGATGCGACGCTGTTTGTGCGCAAAGCCACCGGCGACAAGGCGATGGTCTACTTCCAGTTTGAGATGAAAGACGTGTTGGTCTCTTCGTATCAGACCGGCTCGGGCGGCGGCCAAGGTGCTTTGATCAACGAGCAATTCTCGTTCAACTTCCGCGAATTGACCCTGACCTACTGGCAGCAGACTGCAGCCGGTGGCCAAGGTGCGAAAGTGCAGAAGAAATACGACCTCGCCACCAACAAAGGCTCCTAAAGTGCAAAGGCCGGGCGAGCGCGCTTGCCCGGCCTTCCCCTTCGATCACCGCCTGACCTATCACCGCTCTCAGGCGACCTGATCTTAAGAAAGTCGGCCTATGGCAGAGCGTGACGG
>JBKJTI010000082.1:0-10361 GCA_046590425.1 Cypionkella sp.
CCAACCACCGGGTTATCAAATCCTCCACGCGAAATCTCGTCAGCTAATTCATTATACCCCACAAACTTGACGGAAAGCGCAACATCGTAAGCATTCGCAATCTTTTTCAAGGTTGTAGTTGTCACTCCTTGAGCATCACTTTCGAGCCGCGACAATGTTGGTTGTGCGAGTCCCGTCAAGATGGAAAGTTCAGCTTGCGTTAGGCCGCGTGATATGCGGAGTGAGTATAGTTGAGCGGACAGTTTTGAATTAACTATCTCGTCCAAATAAGCTACCCTGTACTCTTTATTCCGCAGTTTTAACCACAGCTTTTCAATCATGGTCGTAAGAGACAATTTCACCCTTTCCATTTAGCAAATCCGTCAGAAGATTGTCGGCACGCTGTAAGTCGCCCAGGGGTATCTTCCCACCCTTCTCAATCGCCCCGCACAGTAACACAATTTTTCGTTCTGGCATTACATAGCAAAGTGGGCGAAGTTGCTTCCCGTTAGCTTTTACCTTAAGTTCCCGCAGCCTTGTTGTCTTATACAGCTTCAAAAACTCTGGCGGTAAATCTCCCGAAATTGATTGGATCACGTTAACTTTAGCATCAATTTTTGCCTGATCTTGTACCGTTACAGCCTTGTCGCAAAGCCAATCGTCAATCGGGCAGCGCCCGTTTTCCTTCACATACTTACAGACCGTCCATGTTCCCATGCGCGGAATTTGACCGGTTCCTAAGGGCGAGTCTAGCACAGAAAAACATAAAGAAAATGTTAAATTTCAAAATGAACTTATTGACAGTCCGGTTGCTTCATCATATTTTTGTTATATGAACAAGCTAGACATCAAAACCCGCGTCACCATCCTCAACATGCTCGTTGAGGGTTCGTCCATGCGCTCGATTAGCCGCATTACGGGTGTGTCAATCAACACCGTGACCAAGCTGCTTGAAGATGCGGGCAAGGCTTGTGCCGCTTACCATGACGTGACCGTGCGCAACGTGAAAGCGCAGCAGGTTCAGTGCGATGAAATCTGGTCGTTCTGCTATGCAAAAGACAAGAACGTTGCCGCTGCCAAAGCCGCACCAGAAGGCGCTGGCGACGTGTGGACTTGGACCGCGATTGATCGTGACAGCAAAATGATCCTGTCTTTCGAGGTGGGGGATCGTTCAGGCGCGACCGCAATCGAGTTCATGGATGACCTACGCGCCCGCCTCGCCAATCGCGTTCAACTGACTACTGACGGCCATAAGGCATATCTGGAAGCAGTTGAAGGCGCATTTGGCGGTGATGTGGACTACGCGATGTTGATCAAGCTGTATGGCGATGCCACGGGCTACAAAGGGCATGAAAAGAAATACAGCCCCGCTGAATGTACCGGGGCGCGCAAGGAAATCATCAGCGGCTATCCTGTCAAGGAAATGGTCAGCACATCGCATGTAGAGCGCCAAAACCTATCCATGCGTATGGGTATGCGTCGCTTCACTCGCCTGACCAATGGCTTCAGCAAAAAGCTGGAAAACCACCTGCACATGCTTTCGCTCTACTTTGTGCATTATAACTTTGTTCGGATGCACAAGAGTCTCAAAATGCCCCCCGCGATGGCGGCTGGCGTCTCGGATACGCTGCACGATATGATTTGGCTTGCTGGTATCATTGATGCCGCAGCACCAGCGTCCAAGCCGCGCGGACCATATAAGAAAAAAGATAATTCAAACTGAGACACCACCTGATTTCGGCCGGGATCAGAAAGATCCGTGCCATTCTATACAATTGGGTTTAGTTTGCCGAATTGGAAGATGCACGTGGGATTTATCTGCGGTATGGGGTGTCCACTGGATGACATGCCAAGCCAGATCATGGCGAAAGCATGGCAAGTGCATAGAAAACTTGGCAGTTTGCCGCAGCGAGGGCGGTTGATTTCGGCTAAGGTCGGGCTTGGGGGCCGTTGTAAGATAGGTGCAAGGATGGGACAGATCTCGTCGCTTGCGGCGCCGTCCGCGCCGCAGTTTCAATCGCTGATAGCGAAACCCGTGGCCCGCGCCACAGCGGCACTGATGACGCCCAGCCCCGACAGCCATGCCGGCGTGCAACAGCAGCGAGCAGAACTGCCGACCGAAGCGACGCTGCGTCCGATCCTGCCGCCCGCCAACAGTGAGGCAATCTTCAAGGGTCTGCTGCCGATGTACCCGGCGCGGGCGCAGGCGCCCGATGAGGCGGACTGCGGCCAAATCGAAACGCTGAAAGAGGTGGATGGCATCAGCCTTGACGGCATCCCCTATCTGCGCGACGGCGCAGTGCTGCTGGATGATCTGCCGCAAGCCGAACCCATACCAGCACCGAAAGCCAAGCCCACCGAAGCGGCGGTGCTGGCTTTTGTGACGCCGCCCGCTCTGCCCCCTGAAACCGAAGTACAGGAGGAAGCTGATCCGGCGCGATCCGACCACGCCGAACGCGCCTACCTCGACGAACGCGAGATTTCAGCGGTACGGGCAGAGCCCGCGGCCCCTGCCGAGATGCCGGACCCGGATCAGGCCAGCCCGGATCCGCCCGACCCCGAGGCGGCCACAAGCGTCGACAAGCGCGCTTGAGGCCCCAAGGTCATTCCGCCGCCGTTGCGGTCGGGTTGTTCGGATGCGTCGTCCAGTTGGCATAGTCACTGACCGGACGGCCCGTGCGTTCATCCATAGCTCCTTTCGGCAGCTCAATCATCGTGATGCAGTTTTCCACCGGGCAGACGTTGACGCACAGATTGCAGGCCACACATTCGTCGTCTTTGACGGTAAAGGTGCGATCATCCGACATCGCAATCGCCTGATGGCTGGTATCCTCGCAAGCCGCATAGCAGCGGCCGCATTTGATACAGTCATCCTGCGAAATATGGGCTTTGGTGACGTAATTCAGGTTCAGGAATTGCCAATCGGTGACATTCGGCACCGCGCGGCCGACCAACTCCGAAGTGTTGGTCATGCCCTTTTCGTCCATATATTCCGACAGGCCCGAGATCATTTCTTGCACAATCTTGAAGCCATAGGTCATCGCCGCCGTGCAAACCTGCACATTGCCCGCGCCAAGCGCCATGAACTCCGCCGCATCGCGCCAGGTGGTGATGCCACCGATGCCGGAAATCGGCAGGCCGTGGGTTTCGCGCGAACGCGCAATCTCGGCCACCATGTTCAGCGCAATCGGCTTCACCGCCGGGCCGCAATAGCCGCCGTGCGTGCCTTTGCCGTCAATCGTCGGTTCCGGTGCGAAGCTGTCCAAATTCACCGAAGTGATCGAGTTTATGGTGTTGATCAGCGACACCGCATCCGCCCCACCGCGCTTGGCAGCCTCGGCAGGCTTGCGAATATCGGTGATGTTCGGCGTCAGCTTGACAATCACCGGCATCCGCGTGTGCTTTTTGCACCAGCGCGTCACCATCTCGATATATTCCGGCACTTGCCCCACCGCGCCGCCCATTCCGCGCTCGGCCATGCCATGCGGACAGCCGAAGTTCAGTTCGACCCCATCGGCCTCGGTATCCTCCAGATGGCCAAGAATATCGCGCCACGAATCCTCGTCACAGGGCACCATCAGGCTGATGATCATCGCGCGGTCTTTATAGTCGCGCTTCACCGCTTTGATTTCGCGCAGGTTCACTTCCAGCGGGCGGTCGGTGATCAACTCGATGTTGTTCAGCCCCAGCAAGCGGCGATCCGCGCCCCAGATCGCGCCATAGCGCGGGCCGTTGACGTTGACCACCGGAGGGCCTTCCGAGCCCAATGTTTTCCAAACCACGCCGCCCCAACCCGCCTCAAAGGCGCGCCGAACGTTGACCTCTTTGTCGGTCGGCGGCGCCGAGGCCAGCCAGAACGGGTTGGGGGATTTGATGCCGATGAAGTCGGTTGTCAGATTTGCCATGTCAAAATTCTCCGTAGGGTGCGTGATTTCACGCACCACGCCCCATCAAAGCCGCATGAATAGCTTCCGCCGCATCGCGACCCTCAGCCACAGCCGTCACCGTCAGATCTTCGCCGCCCGCCGCACAATCGCCGCCAGCCCAGATCTTGCCCTGCTGCTTTACCAGCTTGGCGCCGTCCTTGGCGATTGGCGCCGCACCAAGCGTCTGGCCAATTGCTTTGAACACCTGATCGGCCTTCAGGGTAAAGGTCTCGCCCATCTCAAGCCCGTTCAGGCCGTCGTGGGTATAGGCAAATTCGACGCCTTCGACCGCCGATGCGCCCAGCACCTTGACCGGGGCCGCACCATAGATGATCCGCACCCCGCTTTGCGTGGCATGATCCTGCTCATACTCCGAGGCGCTCATTTTGTCCTTGCCACGCCGATACACCATGGTCACCGAATTTGCACCGAGCAGCTTGGATTGAACGGCAGCATCCACCGCCGTCATACCGCCGCCGATCACCACCACGTCACGGCCCACCGCGACCGATGGCTTGTGCGCCTGCCGCAGTTCTGCAATGAAATCAACGGCATTGCGCACGCCGTTCAAGTCCTCCCCCGCCGCCAGCAAAGCATTCACCCCCGCCAGACCGATGCCCAGAAACACCGCGTCGTAGTCCTTTTCCAGCCCTGCCAAAGTGATGTCGCGGCCCAGTTCTACCCCGGTTTTAACCGTGATGCCTCCGATTTTCAGCAGCCATTCGACCTCACGCGCGGCGAAATTCTCCGGCGTTTTGTAGGTGGCAATGCCGTATTCGTTCAGACCGCCGGGTTTGGCGTGACGCTCGTACATCACCACGTCATGCCCCTTCAACGCCAGACGGTGCGCGCAGGCCAAACCCGCAGGCCCTGCCCCGACCACCGCCACACGCTTGCCCGTCAAGGCACCCCGCGTGAACGGATGCACGCCCTTGCCCATCAGCGTATCAGTGGCAAAGCGTTGCAAGCGGCCAATTTCCACCGGCTTGCCTTCCGCCACTTCGCGCACGCAGACCTCCTCACACAGCTGCTCGGTCGGACAGACCCGCGCGCACATCCCGCCAAGGATATTCTGCGCGAAGATCGTCTTCGCCGCCGCATCCGGCGTGCCAGTGGCGATCTGGCGGATGAACAGCGGAATGTCGATGCTGGTCGGACAGGCGGTCATGCAGGGCGCATCATGGCAGAAGTAACAGCGATCCGCCGCCACCCGCGCTTCGTGTCGATCAAACACCGGCTGCACATCGGAAAAGTTCTCGGCATAGGTGGCGGGCGATAGACGCTCTGCCACCACACCGGGGGTCAACGGGCTATTGGACAAGGCGGGGCCTCCCTTGGCTGTGTTGTTTTGTTGAGGCTGGCACAGCTTTATTTTTTTATCAAATGGTAAATTTTATGTGAGGCAGTTTGCGGGCAATTTTTTTGACTCTACCCAGTCGCAACCGATCTTCGGCCTTTTTTCTAGGCGCTGGCTTATGTATATGTGTGCGATCAAGGCGCGGATAAGGCCCATCCAGCGCGCAGCAATGACGCCAAAAGACGCTAAATGAGGACAGCATGAGCAAACAATCTTCCGACGCGGACGTTGCGTTTATCTCGGCTCTTGCAGAGCTATTGAACAAGAATGACCTGACCGAACTGTCGGTTAAACGTGAGTATGGCGAGGATGACAGCCTTGAAGTCCGCGTGGTCAAGCAATCAAATATCGTGCAAATGGCCGCTGTTGCGCCTGCGGTGCATTATGCTCCTGCCGCCGCTGCTCCGGCAGCCGCTGCGGCCCCCGTGGCCCATGAAGACCCCGCCCAGCATCCCGGCGCTTTGACTTCACCGATGGTTGGCACCTGCTATCTGTCGGCGGAACCGGGGGCTGCGGCTTTTGTCAGCGTGGGCTCGGTGGTGACAGAGGGTCAGACCGTGCTGATCATCGAAGCGATGAAAACCATGAACCACATCCCGGCGCAGCGCGCGGGCACAGTGAAACGCATCCTTGTCGCCGACGGCAATTCTGTCGAATACGGCGCGCCGCTGATGATCATCGAGTAAGCCGATGTTTGAAAAAATCCTGATCGCCAACCGGGGCGAGATCGCTCTCCGCGTGATCCGCGCCTGCCAAGAGATGGGGATCAAATCGGTCGCCGTGCACTCCACCGCCGACGCCGATGCGATGCATGTGCGGATGGCGGATGAGAGCGTCTGTATCGGCCCGGCCTCGTCCACCGACAGCTATCTGTCTAAGGCCGCGATCATCTCGGCTTGCGAGATCACCGGCGCGCAGGCGGTGCATCCGGGCTATGGCTTCCTATCCGAAAACGCCAGCTTCGCGCAGGCGTTGGAAGATCACGGCATCACCTTCATCGGCCCGAAGGCCGAGCATATCCGCATCATGGGTGACAAGATCACCGCCAAGATCACCGCGAAAGATCTGGGAATTCCCGTGGTTCCGGGCTCGGACGGTGGTGTGCCTGATTTTGAAACCGCAATTGGTGTGGCGGCGGGGATTGGTTTTCCGGTGATCATCAAAGCCACCGCTGGCGGTGGTGGCCGCGGCATGAAGGTTGCCAAGAACGCTGAGGAGCTGGAGATCGCCTTCCGCACCGCGCGGTCGGAATCGAAAGCGGCGTTTGGCAATGATGAAGTCTATATCGAGAAGTATCTGCAAAAGCCCCGCCATATCGAGATTCAGGTGTTCGGGGACGGCAAGGGTCGCGCTGTGCATCTGGGGGAACGCGATTGCTCGCTGCAGCGCCGCCACCAGAAGGTGTTCGAGGAGGCTCCCGGCCCCTGCATCACGCCGGAAATGCGCGCGCGGATCGGCAAGACCTGCGCCGATGCTGTTGCCAAGATCAACTATATTGGTGCTGGCACGATTGAGTTTCTGTATGAAGACGGCGAGTTCTTCTTCATCGAGATGAACACGCGCTTGCAGGTGGAACATCCGGTGACGGAAGCGATCTTCGGCGTTGATCTGGTGCGCGAACAGATCCGGGTGGCTGCGGGGATGGAGATGTCCTTCACCCAAGATGAGTTGGAGATCAACGGCCACGCGATTGAGGTGCGGATCAATGCGGAAAGGTTGCCCGATTTCGCGCCCCGCCCCGGTAAGGTCAAGGTGTTCCATGCGCCGGGTGGTTTGGGCGTGCGGATGGATTCGGCGCTCTATGGCGGCTATTCGATCCCGCCTTATTATGACAGCCTGATCGGGAAACTGATCGTGCATGGCCGGGATCGGCCTGAGGCCCTCGCCAGATTGAAACGGGCGTTAGGAGAGTTGATCATTGACGGGATCGAGACGACCGTACCGCTGTTTGATATGCTGCTGGCCGAGCCGGATATTCAGAACGGGGAATATGGCATTCACTGGCTGGAGAAATGGCTGGAAGCGACTTTCGGGCAATAAGATCAAGGGGCGCTTTCGGGCGCCCTTTTTGCTGGTCCCAACTCGGGACCATTTTTTATGGTTTCTCGTCAATGACTTGACTATGGGCGGTTAACGGATTTTTAACGTTTTAACACTGTCAGAGGGCAGCGGCTGACCGCCAGGTGGGCGCTGCAACGGTTAATCTAGACGATTAATGGTTCGGCCACCTCCCCCGAAGTTCTAAGCGGGACAACGCAGAAGCGCTCGCCAGAGAGGGCGGTCGGCCGCTGCCCGGCGGCGCTAATGCACCTTGATTCCGGGCGGGTTGTTTGCTTGAAGTGCGCGTAACAAAGGTGCCTGATGACCCAAATCCTGACCCCGGAAATCCTGTTGCGCGCATATGGCATCGGCATTTTCCCTATGGCGGAAAGCCGCGACAATCCTGAAATCCATTGGGTTGACCCGAAACAGCGCGGGGTGTTTCCAGTCGACGGCTTCCATATCTCACGCTCTCTCGCCAAGCATATTCTGACAGCAGATTACCGCGTCAGCGTGGATGAGGCGTTCTTGGAGGTGGTCGAAGGCTGCGCGGATCGGCCCGAGACGTGGATCAATGCGCAGATTACCGGGCTTTACACTGCCCTGCATCAGATGGGGTTTGCGCATAGCCTAGAGGTTTGGCAGGGCGAGGCGCTGATCGGCGGAGTGTATGGGGTGACTTTGGGGGCGGCGTTTTTCGGCGAGAGCATGTTTTCGCGGCAGAGCAATGCTTCAAAAACCGCGCTGGCTTATCTGACCCATCGGCTGCGGGCGGGTAGGTTTCAGCTGTTTGATGCCCAGTTTTTAACGCCGCACTTGGCATCGCTTGGCGCTGTCGAAATTCCGCGCGCGGAATATCAGCGCCGCCTGAGCCAAGCCGTGCAAGGCCAGGGCAGCTTTATGCCCACTGGGTATCAGCCGTTACCATCATCGGTGGTTTCGGGGGCAGTTTCGGGATCTTGACCCTCGCCGGGGGTATCCTCGGGCGGGTCTTCGACATCGGGCAGCACCACATCGGCCACGTCGCAGCGCAGCACCCAGACATCGTAGCGCGCGTTGTCCAAAGCCGACAAAGCGGGGCTGGAGGCGGTCATCCAGCCGTTGAACACCGGATCGGGGATCTGCGCATCAAGGATGGTCAGATGCGCAAAAGCCTCGGCAGCGGGGCTTTCGGGGTAATAGCGGCAACCGTCCATCTGTACGGTCAGGCGGCCCACGGTCTGCGATTGGCCATTTGAGAGGTCCAGATCGGTGACCTTACCCGTCAGCTTATCCAGCAGGCGCAGCTTCGCACCGGGGGCATCGGCGACCTCTTGGGCGCTTGCCATGCTGGCCAGCAAACTAAGGCAAATCGCCAGACGTTTCATGGGTTTGCCGGATCGGGTGCGGTTGGACCAGGATCAGCGGGTTTGTCGCCGCTGGAGGAGCCGCCAGACACGAATTTCATCAACAGCGAAATCAGGCTGACCGAACCTTGGGTATCTTCAATTTCATCGCCGGGGGCGAGAATATCGAGCGCACCACCGGGGAGGAGTTCGACAAAGTTGCCGCCCAAGAGGCCTTCGGACGAGATCAGAATCGCGGTATCGGTCGGCAGTTGGATCTTGCTGTCGATGGCGATGCTGGCATCGGCGAAGAAGGTTTCGGGGTTCAAAGTGAGGGCGGTGATGCTGCCAACCTTGACGCCCGCAAGGCGCACATCTGAGCCCGGCGAAATGCCATCGACCGACCGGAACGAGGCTTTCAGCGGATAGGTGCCAGCCGCAGCGGTCAAGCCCTGCCCGCCGGTGGCATAGACCAGAAAGCCTACGGCGGCGGCGAGCACGGCGGCCCCGGCCAAGATTTCTGCGCGATTTTCACTCATGTTGGTTCTCGGGCCTTGTTCGGGCTGCCCCTATTCGGGCCGCCATGCCTCGTAATCAGTGCGCAGCACCGGAGCGCTGGCGCGGATCGAACCGGGGGGCGCATAGGCGGCGGCGGTGCCCGTCAGGTTTTCCTGATGCGGCTGCTCCCATGCCTTGTGCTTCAACGGGGTTTTGGTCGGCGGATCATTCCATGTGAAATGCAGCCAGCCGTGCCAATCGGGCGAGACGCGGGAGGCCTCGGATTCGCCATTGTAGATCACCCAGCGGCGCTTGGTGTCGGCAGTTTGGTAATAGATATTGCCCTGCTCATCCTCGCCGACCTTTTGACCCTTGCGGGCCGTGTAGATCTGGGTGCCAAGGGTTTGGCTGTTCCACCAGGTCAACATTCGCTTGAGGAAATACATAGAGGCCTCCGCAGGGGTTTGCCTTGATATGGCCGAAAGAGCCGGAAAGGTCTAGGGGGCACGCGGGTGGGCGGTGGATTTGCGCCCGGTTTTTCAGGCGTTATAAGAAAAACGGCGAGCCAATGGCCCGCCGCTGCTTGTCTTATATGCAAACGCCTTAGCTGGCAGTTGCGGGTTCTTTTTTCTTCGTCTCGGTGTGGACCAGCAACGGCGCTGCACCGTTATTCACCGCTTCTTCATTGACCACGACTTCTTCGACGTCATCCATGCCGGGCAGCTCAAACATAGTGTTCAGCAGGATGCTTTCCATGATCGACCGCAACCCACGCGCGCCGGTTTTGCGCTTGATGGCGCGTTTGGCGATGGCGATCAGCGCATCGGGGGTGAAGCTTAGCTTGGTGCCTTCGATGTCGAACAGACGCTGGTATTGCTTGACCAAAGCGTTCTTCGGCTCGGTCAAAATCGTGATCAGCGCAGCTTCGTCGAGATCGGTCAGGGTGGCGATCACGGGAAGGCGACCGACGAATTCCGGGATCAGACCGAATTTCAACAGATCTTCCGGCTCCAGTTCCTGGAACAACTCGCCCGCTCCACGATCTTCCGGGCCCTTCACCGCCGCGCCAAAGCCGATGGCCGAGCCTTTGCCGCGTTGTGCGATGATTTTCTCAAGCCCCGAGAACGCCCCACCGCAGATGAACAGGATGTTGGTGGTGTCGACTTGCAGGAATTCCTGCTGCGGATGCTTGCGCCCGCCTTGCGGCGGAACCGAAGCTACGGTGCCTTCCATGAT
>JBKJTI010000148.1:0-3356 GCA_046590425.1 Cypionkella sp.
GAATGAAGATAATCCCACTCAGAACCCGGCGGTCATCAACCCGTGGCTTGCCGCGGGACTTCGGAAAGAACGGCCGCAACCGGTCAACCTGCGCTTCCGACAACCAGAAAAGATCGCACATCATGCCTCCCCACTTTGGGAGTTTGAATCACGCCGCCTGCCGGCGATCAAGCGAATTTATGGGTCCTGACTCTAGTCCATAATCCACCGTTTGTTTACATTCGCATTGCTGATAACCCACTGGGAGAAGCACAATGATTCATTCTGAAGCCGAACGTCAAATACTCGAAATCATTTCGCCGTCTCTCGAAGCGGATGGTTACAAGGTGGTCCATGAATATAGTCGTGGACTTTTGCCTGAAAATGTTAAAGGATACCGCCCAGATGCCGTGGCAATTGGGAAAAGTGACTTTATTGCAATTGAAATTAAAGCAAGACGCATCCCTTCAGTAGAAAAAAACTTATTGAAGCTGAAAGAAGATTTTGAGGCAAACCCTAATTGGAAGTTTCGTCTGATTTATGCAGATGATTTTTTTAAGCGCGAAGAACTTCCAAAAGTACCAGAATATCTTATTAAGAAACAAATAGATTCTGCGCAAAGATTGGCAGCTGAAGGTGAGCACTTAGCAGGGCTCATCTATTGCTGGGCAAGCTTAGAAGCAATTGTACGAAACAAATTGCCTGAAATATTTATGCGGCCGCAAACCCCAGGTCGTATCGTTACGATTTTGGCGGAAAGAGGTGAGATAACGCCCGCAGAAGCTGAGAGCCTTCGATCCTTTGCCAACAAACGAAATGCCTTCGTACACGGATCATTTACTAGCGAGTTGAATGGTGACGATATATGTTCCTTTGTTGGCATACTCAACCGCCTCATGGTGGCGTGATAGAAAGCGAGCACGAAGCTGCAAGGTGTGTGGTTCAGCCAAAAGGGAGCAGGTGCTGTGGGAAAATCGCTGAGAGAGTCTGAACCAGACGAAGAAAACCCGGAATGGACCGCCGAAACCTCGGCCCGCGCCAAGCCCATCTGGGCCTTCCCCGAACTCGTCGCCGTGCTGCAACACCACGGAAAACTCGGCCGCCCGCCGTTGGATCAGGCTGCGAAAAAACAGCGTGTCAGCCTGTATCTTGACCCCGACGTGCTGGCGCAGTTGAAGCAGGGCGGAAGGGGTGGCAGACCCGCGCCAATGCAGCACTCCGCAAGGCTTTAGGGCTGTAGGGTGGGTGCAATCCACCACGCCCAAACCTTAACAAACCCCTAACGACCCCCAGCTAACCGCTTGAAAAATCACAAACCACCCCTTTGTCCACGCGTGGACACCCAAAAACCTACCCCCGTCGCAGTAGATAAATATCCATAATCCAGCCATGCCGCGCCCGCTCGGCCGCCCGCAGGCTCACAATACGCGCCCCCACCTCGGCCAGCTTTCCCTCCACAATAATCTCCTCAGCCATCCCCACATACCCCCCCCACCAGATACGCACCCCGGTCGGATCGATACTCTGAAACGAACACTCCCCATCCAGCATCACCACCGCTGTATCCACCCCCTCAGGAAACCCCTCCTCCCGAAGCCGCCGCCCCGTGGTCACGATGAACGGCTCCCCAATCTCATTCAAAGCCACCCCATGCGCCGCCGTCAGGGCATGAATAGACGTCACCCCCGGCACCACATGGATTCGATCCGCCGCCACCAACCGCGCCGCAATCCGAAGAGTGGAATCATAGAGCGAGGGGTCGCCCCAAACCAACAGTGCCACCCGCGCGGCATCCCCAATCGCGGCCCTCCAAACGCCCGCGATCCGGTCGTGCCAATCCTCCACCCGCACCTTATAGTCAGAAATGGCTTCATCTCGCACCGGCAGGTCAAACTCCAAAATCCGGGTCGCAGGGTTGGTCAGCACATCCCGACAAATCGCCAACCGAAGTTCCGCGAGATCGGCTTTCCCCTCGCCCTTGCGGGGGATCAGGATCAGATCGGCGGCGTTGATCGCCTTGATGGCTTGCAGGGTGAGATGGTCGGGATTGCCCGTGCCGATGCCGATGAGGGTGAGATCAAACATGGAGCCTCCGATAGCTGCGCCATTTGCAGCAAAACGCGCGTCAACCACAAGGATCGGCGCGCGTTGACTGTCATCCGTTTACTGCGGGCGAGACCAGAGCCAGCCCGAAAGCGCGCCAAGGGTCGACCAGACAATCAGGCCGACCCCCAAGGATCGTGCCGCGAAGGTCGAGCCCAGTTCGGGCGGCGCGACGCCGGAATAGCTTTCCACCCCGGGGGCACCGATCACATGGGGGACGGCCAGCAGCGCGACCGCGCCGATCACCGTAGCCACACCCTTGCCGTAGCCCAAAAGGCCCAAAGCAGCAGATGTGCAGACAGCGGTGCCGATCCACCAGATCTGACGCGCGGCGAGATCAGCGGCCATGGTGCCGGGCAGTTCAGGCTCCAACCCCATCGCAGGGGCGAGTTGCATCGCCGCGTAGCCTGCGATGCCCCAAAGCAGGCCATCGCGCAGGGTCACGCGTTTGCCGAACGCTTCAGCCAAGCCATAACCCGCAACCAGAACAAGGGCATAGCCGGCATAGGTCAAGCCGAAGAATAAGCTGATCAGGGCATCGCGTGAGAATGTGCCGCCTTCTTCAGCGGGCTCATGCTTGTGCTCATGGCCGTCAGCCTCGGCAGCGGCGGGCGCTTCGGGTGTTGCAGGAGCGGTTGCTGTGCCATCTGCCGCAGGCGCTTCGGGGGCGGCATGGTCGTGATCATCCGCGTGACCGCCTGCGGCGACCCCGTTGAAATGCACCAAGGCGCCAGTTTCATAATCTTCGCCCAGAAGGATAAGCTTCTGCACGAATGCGAAATGCAGCAGGGCCGCAAGCAGGCCTGCTGCAAGACCAGCGAGCATCGCGCTGGTCAGCATACGTTGGATCATCGGTTTAGTGGCAGGGGAAGCCAGAAGCGTGACGCACATCATGGGCGGCGTCATGCAGGGTCTGCGAATGGGCAAAACCGCTGAGAAATACGGTTGCGGTGCCAAGCATTGCGACAAACAGCACGGACATCAGTGCGGTGGCTTTGCTGGAAGCGAGGGTCTTCGTGGTCATTCTACTCTCCATACCGTCACACCCGACGGTGTTTAGCGTTTCTTTGCACGGCCGGTCTCCTGGCTCGCGGGTCGTAGCAACCTTCCACCTTCCCAGCTTGAGGCTTGTCAGCCGTCAGCCAGTGGCACTTTGGAAGGCCGCTCACCGCATACAGTCGCGGGGGCGGCTGAGGCTTGGGGTGCCGATTGGTCCACCCATTCCTCATTCTCGTTTCAGTCCAGACGCTTTGCGTTTTTAGAACACCATGCCC
>JBKJTI010000280.1:0-5432 GCA_046590425.1 Cypionkella sp.
TTACACCGCAAAAACAACAAAGTGGGACAGCACTTTTCTTTGACCCCTGCTATTTATCAACAAACCTCAGAAATCAAGGCGAATCCTCAATACTTATCGAAGACGCTTATTTAGAAATATGTTTGCCTCGCCTTTTGCTCGCGGCAATAGGTCTAGATGAAACTTCAGGTTGGTATCCAACTGCGACTTCGGTTGACAGTCAGTATCATGTGCTGACACTCGCGGATGAAAGTTTCATCAATACTTTATATGCACCTGATTTCCCTCTCTATGGCTCGGGAAACGACGCTATGAATTATTACAGAGCGCACCTTGCGGAGAATGGGAACTTCCGTTCCCCCTAAGACAGTCGCAGACAGTGACTTACGCCTCCCCCAAAACCCGCTGCACAATCCCCGGCTCCTTGGCGATCAGCGCCAGCAGCACCCGAGCCGGACCATCCGGCTTGCGCCGCCCCTGCTCCCAATTCAACAGCGTCGCCTTCTTCACCCCAATCGAACGGGCAAACTCCGCCTGCGACAACCCCGTGCGCGCCCGGATCGCGGGCACTTCCGGGTCGGGCACCTCAACCGTGTGAACGACATAGCCCTCCCGCGCGCCCTGCGCATAGGCCAAGGCCTCTTTCAGTCCTTGTTCGATGCGTTTGAATGCCTCGCTGCTCATTGCCGTTTCCCATATTCAGCGGCGATAATCTCGCCCAGTTGGATCAGATATTCGGTTTCGCGGGCGGTCAGGCTGGATTTTTCATTCTTGGCAAACATCGTCAGCAAAAACACTGGCCCCACCGCTGGCTTGTAATAGTGGATGGTCCGAAACCCGCCACTCTTGCCACCTCCCGCCCGCGCAAACCGCACCTTATGCAAGCCACCGCCCAGCAACACCCCCGCCAAAGGATTGGCCGCCAGATAATTCACCAACTCCGTGCGCTCTGCCTCGCTCATCGCGGCTTTGGCGCGTCGCTGGAAATCCGGCATCTCAATAACCGTTTCCAGCTTCATCTAGCTACACGCCAATGGCGTATATGTCAATGGCGTATGCATCGCACCTCTCGCCGCAATCCCTCCCCGCAACTCTCCCGCATCATCCTTAACCAACCGCTAACGCCGAACTTGCCCGAAACCTGCACCGCGCCTATCCTGCCGCAAACAACCCCGGTGCGCGCATGTTCCGCCTTGCTCTAGCCCTCGCCCTCATAACCACCCAAGCCGCCGCCGATCCGCTCAGCGGCAAAAGCTATATCATCGAGCTGTCGTCGACCCAGTCCAGCTCGGGCTATGGTGAATACCTGTTGCCGCCGTTGCTGAAAGTGATGCAACGCTCTGGTCTGAAAGCCCAAAACGGCCCCGGGGCCGATCTGGTGGTGAATATCAAACCTGCCTCGGATGTCGGCCGTTGGGTGGGTGCGGGTGAAACCCGGGTCTGGCTGTACACGATCTCCGCCACCGTCGGCATCTCGCCGGAAAGCTACATGATCCCGTTTGACGGAACGCCAGTGTATGGCGTCACCGCCAGCCTGCAAACCCCAAACCCCGATCGTCAAGATGAGATGGACTGCCTGATCACCCTCGCCGCCCGCACCGCGTTGAAGAACTACCGCCCCGCCGGGGTTTTCAAGACCGATGGCAGTGCGTGTGCGCGAAAATAGCCTGAAACCTTAACAAACCCTTAAATCCACTACCCCATCCCCTTGAAATCACACGACTAAAAAAGGTCCCGAGTTGGGACCCTGCGCAATTCCCCTTCCCCCCCGCAAAATCCGGCCCTATAAACCCGCATGCTGTCCTATCAACACCTGTTCCATGCCGGAAACCTCGCCGACGTCCAGAAGCACGCGCTGCTGGCCGTCATGCTGGATTACCTGATCCAAAAAGACAAACCGCTGAGCTATATCGAGACCCACGCAGGCCGCGGTCTTTATGATCTGGGGGCGGATGAGGCGCTGAAAACCGGCGAGGCCGCGGCAGGCATCGCCATTGCCGAGGCGTGGTTCCCCCCCCTGCACCCCTACCGCAATCGCCTCAATGAGGTTCGCGCCAGCTACGGCCCGATGGCCTACCCCGGCTCGCCCCTGATCGCCGCCCTTAGTTTGCGCGACCAAGACACCATCCATCTCGCCGAACTGCACCCGCAAGAACACCAACACCTGCGCCACGCGCTGAACCCGTGGAGCGCGCATATCTACCAAAAAGACGGCTTCGATCTCGCCCTCGCCCTAACTCCGCCCACACCGCGCCGGGGCCTGATGCTGATCGATCCCAGCTATGAGGTGAAGGCCGATTACGACGTCATCCCCAAGCACATCGCCAACATCAACCGCAAATGGAACGTCGGCATCATCGCTTTGTGGTATCCGCTGCTGACAGGCGGCCCCCACGGCCCGATGCTGAAGGCGCTGGAAGCGCAGTTCCCCGAGGCGCTGCGCTCGGAAGTCCGCTTCCCCCCGGCGCGGGAAGGCCACCGGATGGAGGGTTCCGGCATGTTCATCGTTAATCCGCCCTACGGTCTGGCCGATGAAGCCGCCCGGATCGAGGCGCATTTCAAAGCCCTGTAATTTCAGAGCCCTCTAAGGATAGAGCCGTCAAATGCTGGAATTTCACACCCTCGACGTGTTCACCCAAACCCCGTTCGCGGGCAACCCGCTCGCCGTGGTCCTGAACGCCGATAGCCTGACCCCGCAGCAAATGCTGACTATCGCACGCGAGTTCAACCTGTCCGAGACGATCTTTGTGCAAGCGCCGCAAGACCCTGCCCACACCGCCCGCGTCCGCATTTTCTTTCCCACCGCCGAGATCCCCTTTGCAGGCCACCCGACCGTTGGCTGCGCCATCCATCTCGCCTGCGCCAGACACACGGGCGATTTCGAGACCAAGATTACCCTTGAAGAAGAAGCAGGCCTCGTCCCCGTCACCGTCACCCGTCAGGGCCCTCGCGTAGAAGCCGAATTCACCGCCCCCGTGCTGCCCTTCCCGGTAAAAACCGACCTGCCGCTTGATCTGATCGCCGCCAGCCTCGGCCTTGCCCCCGCGCAAATCGGTTTTGCCAACCACCGCGCCGCAACCCACCAAGGCGGCCCGCGCTTTCTATATGTTCCGGTCGACAGCCTCGACACTCTGAACAATGCCAAACCACACGAGCCGCATTGGTCCACGCTGATGGCCCTGGCGGAAGTGGACAGCGCCTATCTCTACACCACCGGCACCGCCGCACTCAAGGCGCACTGCGATTTTCAGGCTCGGATGTTCTCGCCCACCGCTGGCATCCCCGAAGACCCCGCCACCGGATCGGCCAGCGCCATTCTGGCCTCGCAGCTTTGGGCCAGCGGCTTAATCGCCCCCGGCACCACCAAACTCAGCCTACGCCAAGGCTTCGAGATGGGGCGCCCCAGCCAAATCGGCCTGACCATCGACGCCAGTGCGCAAGGCATCACCGCCGTCCGCATCAAAGGCAGCGCGGTGCCGATCAGTTCGGGTCAAATCCGCCGCCCGTAACCGCTTCGTGCAATTCAGGGCCAGCAACGCCACTTGGCAACACCGTAGCGCCCGCCTATCCTAGCCGCATGTTCGCAGAAATCCTCCGCAGCCTTCTGGCTCCCGCCCCGACCCGCATGGCCGACCCCGACGCCCGGCTTGCGCTTGCCGCCCTGTTGGTGCGTGTGGCCAAAACCGATGGCCTTTACGCCGCTGAAGAAGTGGAACGGATTGAGAAAATCCTGATGGCCCGCAACGGCCTCGACCCATTTGAGGCAGCAAGCCTGCGCGCCAAAGCCGAGGATTTTGAATCCCAGGCCCCGGACACCGTCCGCTTCACCCGCGCGCTGAAGGCCGCCGTGCCGCTGGAAGATCGCGCCGGGTTGGTCGAGGCGCTTTGGTCCGTCGCCCTCGCCGATGGCCAGCGCGATGCGTCCGAAGACCAGCAAATGCGCCTGCTCGCCAATCTCTTGGGCCTCACCGATGTCGAATCCGCCCAAGCCCGCCAAAAAGCCGACCGCGAATGATCGCCTCGCTTGGCATGTATGACCGCCCGGAAACCGCCGCCGCCAATGATCGGCTTTGGGGCAATATCCGTGACGGTTTGCGTGCCGAGTGCATCAATGCCCCCGAAACTCTGACGCGTGGCGACCATGCCTATTGGGACACTTGGCAATCGCCTGATCTGGTGTTCTCGCAAACCTGCGGCTTTCCGTTTCGCGCCAAACTGCACGATCATGTCACCCTGATCGGTACCCCGGATTACGGACTGCCCGGCTGCCCACCCGGCCATTACAACTCGGTCTTTGTCGCCCGCCACGATGATCCGCGCACCACGTTGGCCGAGTTTTCGGGCGCGCCTTTCGCCTATAACGAAGACCTCAGCCAATCCGGCTGGGCCGCACCGCAAAACCACGCGAGCGCCCACGGCCTGCACTTCCTCCCCACCATGCAAACCGGCGGCCATCGGCTGTCAGCGCTTGCCGTCGCCGATGGCCGCGCCGATCTGGCGGCGATTGACGCGCTGACATGGGAATTGCTGACCCAATACGAGCCCTTCGCCGCCAATCTCAAAGAATTCGCCCGCACGGTACCACCGACCCCGGTGCTGCCCTATATCACCGCCAAAGGGGCCGATGCGGCGCTTTACTTCCGCGTCACCGCCGCCGCGATTGCCAGACTGAACGCCGCAGATCGCGCCACATTGCATCTGCGCGGTTTGGTTCGCATTCCGGCGGAGAGCTACCTTGCGGTGCCCACGCCGCCCTCACCTGAACAAATTGCGCATAATCTTTAGGCAAAACGCCCAACAGCTTGCCAAAGCGGTTCGGAAAACCCGTTGCAATGCCACCAATTCTGCGGCCTATTCAATCACCTGCCCTCAATCCAAGGCCCCCCTGTGAGCGAATCTGCCGATACACCCGTCATCGCGATCCATGATCTGCACAAAAGCTACGGCTCGCTTGAGGTGTTGAAAGGTGTCGATCTGACCGCGCCGCGCGGCCATGTGGTGTCCTTGATCGGCTCGTCCGGTTCCGGAAAATCGACGCTCTTACGCTGCTGCAACCTGTTGGAAGACAGCCAACAGGGCGAGATCCGCTTTGAGGGCGAGCCGGTGCGTTGGAAGGGCCACGGTCTTGGCCGTCACCCCGCCGACCGCGCGCAGGTGACGCGCATGCGCACCAATCTTTCCATGGTGTTTCAACAGTTTAACCTGTGGTCGCATATGACCATCCTGCAAAACGTCATGGAAGCCCCGGTCACAGTGATGAAGCGCGACCCGAAAGAGGTCGAGGTGAAGGCTCGCGAATACCTCGCCAAAGTCGGCATTGCCGACAAGGCCGATGCTTGGCCGGCGATGCTGTCCGGCGGCCAACAACAACGTGCCGCCATCGCCCGCGCCTTGTGCATGGAACCCCGTGCGTTGCTGTTTGATGAACCCACCAGCGCGCTTGACCCCGAACT
>JBKJTI010000058.1:0-5226 GCA_046590425.1 Cypionkella sp.
GTTTCGCATGAGCAAACTTGTCACGATCTACGGCGGATCGGGTTTTGTCGGCCGCTACATCGCGCGCCGGATGGCGAAAGAGGGCTGGCGCGTCCGCGTCGCCTGCCGCCGCCCGAACCAGGCGTTGTTCGTCAAACCCTACGGCACCCCCGGCCAGGTTGACCCGGTATTCTGCAACATCCGCGACGATGCCTCGGTGCTGGACGCCATGGCGGGTTCGGATGCCGTGGTGAACTGCGTCGGCACCTTTGATCGCGGCGGCAAGAACAACTTTACTGCCGTGCAGGCCGAAGGGGCGGCCCGCATTGCCCGCCTTGCCGCAGCGCACGGCATCCCTGCCCTTGTGCATATCTCGGCCATCGGCGCCGATGTGAACGGCGCCAGCCTCTACGCCCAATCCAAGGGCGAGGGCGAGGCCGCTATTCTTGCCGCCTTTCCCAATGCGATGATCCTGCGCCCCTCGGTGATTTTCGGCAACGAAGACGGCTTCTTCAACCGCTTCGGCGCGATGGCCCGTCTTGGGCCGATCCTGCCCTTGGTTGGGGCGCAAACCAAATTCCAGCCGGTCTATGTTGATGATGTCGCCCAAGCCGCCGTAAAAGGTATCAAAGGCGAGGCGCATGGCATCTATGAGCTCGGCGGCCCCGATGCGGAAACCTTCCGCGCCATCATCACTAAAATGCTGACCGTGATCCGCCGCCGCCGTCTGGTGCTGAACCTGCCGTTCCCCATCGCATTGATCCCCGCCAACCTGCTTGATTTCGCAGCCTTCGCTACCGGCGGGATTTTCAAAAACAGCATGATCACCCGCGATCAAGTAACCTCCCTGCGCAGCGACAACGTCGTCGCCCCCGGCGCGAAAACCCTCGCCGATCTGGGCATCACCGCCACCAATTACGCTTCGGTGATCCCGGAATACCTCTGGCGCTACCGTCCCTCGGGCCAATACGCGGCGATCAAGGAATCGGCGAAGAACCTCAAGAAAGTCTAAACCTTGGAACAGACCCTGACCGCCGCCCTGCTTGGTCTGCTAGAGGGGTTAACCGAGTTTATCCCTGTCTCCTCAACGGGCCACCTGCTGCTCGCCAGTCATTTCCTCGGCTTCCAATCCGCTGGCAAAACCTTTGAGGTGGTGATCCAGCTTGGCGCGGTCCTTGCCATCCTGACCGTCTATTTCGGCAAACTGGTCACCGTCTTCGGCACCGCCCACCGCGATCCTGCCGCGATGCGTTTCATCGTCTCGGTGCTGCTCGCCTTCCTGCCCGCCGTGGTGATCGGCGTCATAGCGCATGATTTCATCAAAACCGTGCTGTTCGAATCGCCGATGCTGATCGCCATCATGCTGATCCTCGGCGGCATCATTCTGCTGTTTGTCGAACGCATAGCGCCCCCTGCAACCATCGACAGCGCCGAAACCATCCCGTTCCGCAAAGCTCTCGCCATCGGCTTCATCCAATGCCTCGCCATGGTCCCCGGCGTCTCGCGCTCTGGCTCGACCATCGTCGGTGCACTCATGCTGGGTGTCTCAAAGCGCGCCGCAGCCGAGTTTTCGTTCTTCCTGTCGCTGCCGACAATGGCGGGCGCTGTCGCCTATGACATCTACAAATCCCGCCACATCCTTGACTTTTCCGCATGGTCCGACATTTCAGTAGGCTTCATCACCGCCTTCCTGACTGCCGTGTTCGTGGTGCGCAGCTTGCTGAACTTCGTCTCCCGCAACGGCTACGCCCCCTTCGCCTGGTGGCGAATCATCATCGGATCACTTGCCCTAGCGGCACGTTTGGCGGGCTTCTAGACCAATGGGTATCACTTACTGACCTAATTTTAACGCTGTCGATCAGATTTGTTGATCTGCCATCGAAAAAATCCAAAGATAGGTCAGTCATGCTGACTTTTATTCAAGTTCGTTCCAAAGTATCAACGCCCGACAGTGCAATTCCACCTAAGGGGCAGATCATGGCCGGGCAGAAAATGCTGAAATTCGTCACCGTTGGCAAAGAGATGCCCACCAAGCGCGATGCCGAACTGCGCAGCCATGATTTCGATGAAATCTATCGCCAATTCGCGGCGGATAAAGCCGCCGAGCAAGCCTCGCGGTGCAGCCAATGCGGCGTGCCCTATTGCCAGTCGCATTGCCCCTTGCACAACAACATCCCCGACTGGCTGCGCCTCACTGCCGAGGGCCGTTTGGAAGAAGCTTACGAACTGAGCCAAGCCACCAACACCTTCCCGGAAATCTGCGGCCGCATCTGCCCGCAAGACCGCCTCTGCGAAGGCAACTGCGTCATTGAACAATCCGGCCACGGCACCGTCACCATCGGCTCGGTCGAGAAATACCTGACCGACAAAGCCTGGGAAATGGGCTGGGTCAAACCAATCAAGGCCCATAGCGAACGCATGGAATCCGTCGGAATCATTGGCGCAGGCCCCGGTGGCCTTGCCGCCGCTGACGTTTTGCGCCGCGCAGGCGTGCAAGTCACCGTCTACGACCGCTACGATCGCGCAGGTGGCCTTTTGACCTACGGCATCCCCGGTTTCAAACTGGAAAAGCCCGTGGTCATGCAGCGCATTGAACAGCTTGAAATCGCAGGCGTTACCTTCGTTCTGAACTGCCGCGTCGGCGAAGACCTGTCCTTCGACGCCATCCGTGGCCAGCACGACGCCATTCTGATCGCGACTGGAGTCTACAAAGCCCGCGACATCGAAGCCCCCGGCGTCGGTGCCAAAGGCGTTGTTCGGGCGCTGGATTACCTCACCGCCTCCAACCGCAAATCTTTCGGTGATGATGTGCCCGAATTCGACTCCGGCGAGCTGAACGCTGATGGCAAGCGTGTCGTCGTCGTCGGCGGCGGCGATACCGCAATGGATTGCGTCCGCACAGCGATTCGCCAAGGCGCAACCTCGGTTAAGTGCCTCTACCGCCGCGATAAAGCCAACATGCCGGGCAGCCAACGCGAGACGCAAAACGCCGAGGAAGAAGGCGTAGACTTCGTCTGGCTCTCCGCCCCCAAAGGCTTCAGCGGCGGCACCACCGTCGAAGGCGTCATGGTGCAGAGAATGCGCCTCGGCGCACCGGATTCCTCTGGCCGCCAATCCCCAGAACTGATCGAAGGCGCGGATTACATCGAGCCCGCCGATCTGGTCGTGCAAGCCCTCGGCTTTGAACCCGAAGCCATCCAAACCCTCTGGGGCGTCCCCGACCTCGCCGTCACCCGCTGGGGCACCATCAAGGCCGATTTCCACAGCCACGCCACCTCGCTCCCCGGCGTCTACGCCGCAGGCGACATCGTGCGCGGCGCGTCCTTGGTGGTTTGGGCCATCCGAGACGGGCGCGAAGCTGCTGACTCCATCCTCGCCTATCTGGCGCAACCCGCCTCGGTTGCGGCAGAGTGACATAAAGGCCCCCGATGCGCAGCCTGCTTCGCCACGCCCTGACCTGCATAGCGCTCGCAGCGCCCGGTGCAGCTATGGCTGACGAGTCCATTCTGGCGCGCCCCGAAAACTGCAAAGCTTTAATGACAGTTCAATTTCATGGATGCCAAGTTGCAACCAAACTAAGTTGCGGTAGCGACGGCGCTCAAACACTTTGGCGCGACGAGATTTATGATGCCGATGGCCTCCTTCGTGCAGTTCACACGAGTGCCGACGGTCGACTGGTTATCTCTGTGGATGGTGGCGGGGACAGCGGCTTTGTCAGCAATCCTGACGAAACACATCCGGGGCTTTTGCGCGACGTTGTCGCTTCTGGCAAAGGTGCATCAGAGGTCAACGGGATGTATATTATGTATGGCATCAGAAAGCCCATGAGCGTCGTCAGCACGGCGGCGCTAATCCCAGACCCGGTGAATATCAACGGTATCGTTTTTCAGCGCATCATGGTGGAAACCGTGACGCGGCTACCGCCGCCTGTGCCGGTTATTACCGGCAAGACCATGGTCTACTACGACCCAGTTCGCACCGTAAGTTTTGAAACTGAGATCGAGAGAAGTTGGCCGCCTGCGGATGATCCGCCCCACACCCCCGCCGCGGTGATCCTCCTCGGTGAGATTGGCTTTGACCAACCGCATCCCACCTACGACTGTGGCGACCTCTCATTTCTCCATTCGGACATAAAGGCCTATCACGCATGATAACCCGCGCCCTTCTGCCCCTGCTTTTCCTCGCCACCCCCTTCTTCGCAAATGGGGCCCTCGCAGGCAGCTTCACGCCGCCGCAAGGCTGCACCACCACCCTTACCGTGCAATCGCGCGGCTGCTATGTCGCGAACTACTACACCTGCGAGAAAGACAATCCCGGCGACAAATGGCGCGCGGATTTCGACCAAGAGGGCATGTTCTACATGTCGAAAATCGACCGCGAAACCCAATGGATGGAAAGCTATGACCTGAACCCAACGGTCATCCAAACCCTCGACCCGAACCCCAAAGACCCCGCCAATTTCTCCAGCCTGCTGGCGACGGGCCGCGATGATTTCGACTTCAGCCTCAGCAAAGACAATGGCGAGCACACCAATGTCAAAGGCTACGACAAGCTGACCGGCGAAACCGCGACCATCGACGGTGTCACCCTGCAACGCACCGAGTTCGAATATGTCGAAACCGATGATGCGGGCAATGAATTGCGCAAGTCGCACGGCCACGAATACATCAGCGCCGAGTGGCGGAACTTCTTTTCCGGCCAATCCGAATGGTGGGATGGCACGCAATGGTTGCCCCTCGAAGGCAGCCCGGTGCAATTCATCCTGCCCGGCGAAAAAGGCTTTGCCGCCACGCAACCAATCTTTGAATGTGACGCCGTGATGTCCGAAGCCACGCCGCTGGAGCGGTTGTGGCGGGCTTCATCCCAAAATCCGACCGGAGCCGCAGCCGCAGCCCCAATCGCCGCCAGCCCGAAGGAGTGAGCCATGACGATCTATGATGAAGCTTGGGTGAAGTCCGAAGAATCCAAACGCGCCTATATGGACGCCAACAGCCTGTATAAAACCGAAGACGAACATTCGTCCTGCGGCGTTGGTCTGGTGGTTGCGATCTCGGGCAAACCCTCCCGTAAAGTCGTCGAAAACGGCATCAACGAGCTGAAGGCGATCTGGCACCGTGGTGCTGTCGATGCCGATGGCAAAACCGGTGACGGCGCGGGCATCCATGTGCAGATCCCGGTCAAATTCTTCTACGACCAAGTCCGGCGCACCGGGCACGAGCCTGACATCCACAAGCTGATCGCAGTCGG